>JANNEF010000208.1:0-27091 GCA_031378375.1 Verrucomicrobiota bacterium
GGGGGCCCCCCCCCCCCGGGGGGGCGCGCGCCTTTGCGGCCTATCACCTGCCCGCTGTGTGGGGGTTTTCCCCCCCACTTTTGCCCGCCCCCGGCTGCCGCGCCCCCCCCCCCCCGCGCCTTGCGCCTCAGATCAGGCCCGCTCGCGGGCTACTTCGGAATTCGGGTTGAGTCTTGTCGCCGGTGCGCGGGTCCGGCAGCGCGCCGGCGACGGCGCGCAGACGGACGATGAGGTCATCGAAACTGAGCAACTTCACGCGCCCCTTGATGTGGGTCCGGGGCCAAAAGTACAAATTACAACCGTGTGACAACTTCTGCGCACCGCTGTCAGACCTCCCCCACGCCCTCGCTGGACGCGGCCACGCCCAACCCCATCCTGCATAATGAGAATTGGACTAAACTCCAGCCAAGGCCGTGCGGATGTTCTGCGCGAATTTTTCGACGGTGTAGTGATTGAGGAAAAAAGGGCGCAATGACTCGTCGTGGTCCAGGCCGAGGTAGCGCCGCCAGATGTCCGCGATCTGTCCGGGCGAGCGTGGGTCAACGACTCCAGAATAATTCGGCGGCAGGAGGTCGGGGATTTCCCGCCAGTTGGTCGTCACCAGCGGCAGGCCGTAAGCCATGCCTTCCACCAACACCAGCCCGAAACTCTCCGCCATGTAGGTGGGGAAACACAGGCAGTCGCTTTCCACAAAAAGCCGGTGCTTCTCCGCGCCGGAAACAAACCCGCGATAGTGAACGAGCGGGCCGCCCCGCTGCAAATCCGGCTGCTGGATGCGCCGCTCGAATTCGCCGCGCTCCGCTTCAAGCCAGAACGTGCCGGCGACCGTCAGTTCGATGCGCAGGTCAGGGCACGGCAGTTTTTGATTGGCCAACGCGATCGCTTCCACTGTGTCGAACAAGCCTTTCTGCCGGTAGCACAGGCTGACAAACAGCACGCGGAAGACGTGCGGGTCACCGCCGGCCTGCGCGCGTTCGTGCTCGGTGAGCGTTTCGCCCGCGAGCAATTTCTGGCGGGCCACCGCGCGCGCCAGCCGGCGGGGGCGCACGTCTTCATCGAACCGTGTACAGGGGTCGGGAATGCCGTTCGGGACCACCACGATGCGCTTGGAGTTCAGCAGCAAACCATCCTGCCGGTTGAACGGACGCAGCACGATGCTCAGGTCCGGCCGGCCCAGCAGCCAGCGGCTCAACCGCCGTTCCCACGGCCGGGCCTCGCTGGCCAGCCACTCGCCCAGCCCCGCCGCGTGCCAGTGGTAGATGACTTTTTTGAAGAAGAGGCGGCACAGTCCCAGGACGATCCAGTCGCGGTAGAGCGGCGCGCGGGCGGCGTTGGCTGGCACGTAATAAAAATTTTCCACGCCGAAACGAAAGCGCAGCGCAATCGCCTGCAAACAGTATTTGAGCAGCAGTAATAGTTTTCCCGAGCGGACCTGCCCGATGTCGGCGATGCCGTCAGAGAGTCGGCTGTTGACGTGGTAACACTCGAACGGCGGAACTTTGCCGCCCGGCTTTGTTTCGCGCGCATCGCCGCCCAGCGCGTCGAGGAGCAGTTGCACCATGAAACTCTGGCCGTGGTGCGGCGGGGGCTTGTGGGCGAAAACCAGGAGCTTCACGGATGCGCGGGGGCTGCGGGGCCGCAGGCGGTCAGCGCTTGAACCGTGACCTTTGCATACCAAACCCTGAACACGCCGCGCCACGGCGAGTTCGCGATTCGTGGTTTGAGGTTCGAGGTTTGCACCCGCTGATCTTGCCGCTGCCGCACGGGCTAATTCAATCGCCCGTGTCGCCGGTGGGCAAACAAATTGTTGAAATCACCCTGACCATCTCGCACGCTTCGCGGCATGCGGGTGGCGCTGGCCCAACTCAATACAACCGTCGGCGACTTCGCCGGCAATGCCGCGAAAATCCTCGCGGCCTACGATCGCGGCGTCGTTGCCGGCGTCGAGATGGTGGTGGTGCCGGAGCTGGCGACGACCGGTTATCCGCCGCGCGATCTGCTGCTCCAGAGCGGTTTTATCGCGCAAAACCTCCAGGTGATCGACCGGCTGGCGGCGGCGACCGGCCCAACGGGACTGCTCGTCGGCTACGTCGGTCGTAATGAGAAACGCCCCGGACGTGAGGCCACCAACACGGTGGCACTCTTGCAGCATGGAAAAGTTCTGGCCACGCGCGTCAAGATGTTGCTGCCCACTTACGATGTTTTTGACGAGGACCGCTACTTTGAACCGGCCACGGAGAATCTGCCGGTGGAGTTCAACGGACGGAAGATAGGGCTGACAGTTTGCGAGGATGTCTGGAACGATGAGGATTTCTGGCGCGACCGCCGTTACCGCCGCAACCCGGCGATGGACCTGGTGGCGGCGGGCGCGGAGGTCATCTTCAACGTTTCGGCCTCGCCCTGGCATCTGGGCAAGAACCAGACACGCCACGCGATGTTGTCCAGCCTGGCGGCGAAGGCGGGGTGCCCCGTGCTCTATTGCAACCTTGTCGGCGGAAACGACGAATTGGTGTTCGACGGAAGCAGCCTGGCGTTCGACGCCTCCGGTCGGTGTCTGGCCGAGGGGAAAAAGTTCGCGGAAGACTTTGTCGTAGTGGATTCAGAGGCGGCCAGGGCCATCACCCCGTCCGAACCGGCGGAGGAGGAGAGGTTGTTCCGCGCATTGGTGCTGGGCCTGCGCGACTACCTGCACAAGTGCGGGTTCAAAGCGGCGGTGCTGGGCCTGAGCGGCGGCATTGATTCGGCCCTGACAGCAGTGCTCGCCGTGGAGGCGCTCGGGCGCGAGCATGTGCGCGGCGTTTCACTGCCGTCGCAGTTTTCCTCGGCGGGCAGCTTGGAGGACGCGCGCGTTTTGGCGAACAATCTGGGCATCCAGTACGACGTGATTCCGATTCAGCCGATGTTCGTTGCCGCCAGGCAGCAAGTGAAGGATGTGTTCGCGGGCCGCGCCGAGGACACGACGGAGGAAAACATCCAGGCGAGGCTGCGTGGGGTGATTCTGATGGCGCTGTCCAACAAGTTTGGCTCGCTGCTGCTGACCACAGGCAACAAGAGCGAACTGGCGGTGGGTTACTGCACGCTGTACGGCGACATGTGCGGCGGACTGGCGGTAATCAGCGACGTGCCCAAGACGATGGTTTACCGGCTGGCCCGATGGATCAACCGCGAGCGTGAAGTCATTCCGACTGCATCCATCACCAAAGCGCCGTCCGCCGAATTGCGCCCCGATCAGACCGATCAGGATTCGCTGCCGCCGTATGATGTGCTCGACGCAATTCTCGAAGCTTACGTCGTGCGTGGCCTGCCGGCGGCGGAGATCGTCGCGGCTGGTTTCGACGAGGCGACGGTGAAACGGGTGATTCGTTTGATTGATGCGAACGAATACAAGCGTCGCCAGTCCGCGCCCGGCCTGAAGGTGACGAGCAAGGCATTCGGCGTGGGCCGGCGCATTCCGATAGCGCAACGCTATCGCGGGTAAGCGGCTACCACCGCCAGCGGCAGCTTGGTTGGTCCACTTGAAAGGTGACGCGCTGCTGCTGGCTCTGCGCGGTAAACAGCGAGTAGCTGAACGGACGTTGAAAATAAATTCCACCCGCCAGGCGCCGCGCGTAATGATGCAGCCGCACCAACCAGCGCAGTCGCCGCGCCAGCAACGGGGCGCCAGCAAAAAACGATCGCAGCTCGGCCTGCGCCTTGTCGTGCAGGCTGAGGTTTCCTCCTGTTTGTGTGAAGACAGAGGTGAAGCGGCGCAGCACGCCCATCGGAACCTCTTGCTGCAACATTCGCAGCACCCAATCGCTGTCGCCGCAATAGCGCCAGCGCGGGTCGAACAGGATCTTGCGCTCACTGACCACCCGGCGGCGAAAAAAGGTCGCGCACGTCGGAGTGGAAAGCGAGCAGGTCCAGGTGTGGTAGAGCAGCGGCGGAAGAACTTTGCGGTGGACGAGGTAACGGCCTTGGGGGTCAACCGCCACTGTGTCGGCAAACACGACCTCCACGCCCGGATGGTCGTAAAAAAACCTCTCCACCGCCGCCAACGCGCCCGGCAGGTACTGTTCGTCGCAATTCAAATAGGCCAGAATTTCGCCGCCAGACTTCCGTAATCCACGGTTGATGGCGTCATACATGCCTTCGTCCCGTTCGACGAAGGTGTTTACCCGGTCGTCGGAAGGCAGCCAGTCGAGCGTGCCGTCATCCGAGCCGGCGTCTTGAACGATGTGTTCGAGATCAACACCCTGGTCGGCGACCGAAGCAATGCACAGTCGAAGCCATTCCGAGTTTCGGAAACTGGGCGTGATGATCGAAAACTTCATGGGTCAGCAAGGAGCAACCGCACGCGCGTCTGGGGCGCGCGCGATTGGCATCTCTAGCCGTAGCGCTCGTCGAGCCAGGCTTTGTTCACAGTGATTTTTCCGTCTCGCTCGGTGATCCACGGGTGCAGGTCTTCCGGGATGCGGGGTTTGAACGCCGCAAAAGCAAAATTGTTGCCCTGCTTGGGGAACAACAGCGTGAAGATCTTCAGGAACGGCAGCGCCAGCACGAGCAGCACGAGCCAGAGTTTGTTTTTTAACATGCGGAAGCGCGTCCACGGCACCACCAATTGGTGGAAAAACACAAACCGATGCCGGCCCCAGGGGGTGTTGGTGTTAATCACTTTTTCGAGTTCGCGCTCGGTGAAGCGGTAAACGTAGTTGGGCACCTCGGTGTTCTTGACGCCACCGAAAGTGCAGTTGTTGCCAAAGACGGCGGCGGCCTCGTAGTCCTGGCCGAAGTTGAGTCGCACGCCTAACCGGGTGGTGAGACTGTCATACGGCTCGAATATCAAGAGGCCGATTCGGGCGACACGATACATTTCAAGCAAGGCACGGTGCGGAGAGGCGCAGTGGTGCAGGCCGTCATGCACCAGGCAGAAATCAAAAGCGCCATCCGGAAACGCGATGTTCTCCGCGTCCTGAAAACTCCAGGCGTAGGGGGCGAATTCGTTCCCGGTCATTCGCGTGTCGAGGTTCGAGATGGTGACGTGCTGGAAACCGAGCCGGGCCAGTGTCTCCTGGTCGCGTTTGCCGCCGCATAGCACGAGGATGTTCATCGTGCGGTGAATGAGCTTCTGTTCGAGGAGGCGATGGAGAGTGTCCGTGTAAAAGTCTTTCATGTCGGCAGAGCCGTCTCAAAAGCGGCGACGGTGGCAAGCCATCGAAGTTTGCATGATAGCCCGCGAAATGGCACGGCGTCAGACGGCGATCCGTGGAGCAAGCAAGGCCGATCCGTCCGCGGGCACTGCGGCGACGGCGAGCGATTCCTTGCTCACGCCGCCGTTGATGCTGATGCTCAACGCCACCACACCGGTGAAGTTGTAAAACTCGTGGCTAAAATGGCCGAAAAAAATGAAGAAGAAAATCGTACGCATCAAAAAGTAGGCGAGCAGCAAGGTATTGACGTTCTTCAGCGAAGGGTCGCCAAAGCGGTAATTTCGGTGCAGTACGGAAACGCCGGCAATCAGGAACCAGCCGAAGGCAATCACCCCCCACATACCGAACGGGAGGGCCAGCGAGAGCGGCCCATTATGGTAGTTGCCGGAGATTATCGCTGCTTCGAACGACTTGAGGTAACCGCGCTTGGCCGAGTGCATGGACATGTACAAATCCGTCGAGTCCAGCGCGTAGCCCTTGCCCAGAAGCAGATACTTGGGCACGTCCGGCAACAAGATTCGCCACATGTCCAGCCGCCATTCCAGCGAGTTGTCGGCATCTGATTTGGCCACCCGATTCAAATTCAATGGCAGAAAACTCAGGCTGCGTTGCACGGAGAGGGGAAGCTTGTCGGCAACGGGGATCAGAACAGCCCCGGTGACCGCGCAGGTAATCAGGAGTGTGAAGAACAGGCGGGTTCGGAACAAGCCTTCGAGGTAGAATTGCACCACGAATAGAACTCCAAACATAATGATCGCCGAGCGGAATCCGCCGAACAAACCGGCAAAGAAAATACCCGCAAAGCTCACCAACCGCATGGGCCGCGACAGATCCAGAATACCCCGGATTCCATAGCGCATCATCATAAAGGTCAACACGGCAATCGCTCCGTACATCAGGCCCGTGAATCGTTCGATGACTTCGTATCCTACTGAATAATCGGCCGACACTTGATGACCGACAACATCCACCGGGAAAAAGTAGAAGAGAAAATAGAATCCGGGCCCCAACGCGTAGGCCAGATTGCTGATGGCGGACGTTCCCCCGGAGAGGAAAAACAGCGACGCATAGAGCAGAGCCCGTTGTGGTGGAACTCGCTGGCTGGTAATCGCGAAGTAGCCGATGATAGCCAGCAGAATGTAAAAATATCCCTTGCCGCCAATAGACCCCTGCCCACCGAACATGCGCAAGTTGATGCCGCCGGTCAGCTTGGCCGTGGCGATGACCACCGCCGCAAGAAATACCAGCGACCAGGTAACCGCCGGCGCATTCAGAAAAGCATACTGTTTGTCCATCGTCCGGTTGAGCACTGCAAGCGCAAAACCCACCACTGCCAGCGCCATCCAGAGGTTGGGTTGGCCTGGCAGAAAAAAGAAATTCACCGAAGCGTTCCAACCGAAGATTAGCAACGGATGATGCCACTTTAACAGAATGGGCAATGATAGTACCGCCGTCATCACTCCCAGGAACCCCAGGGTGTTGAATTCATCCGGCGTGGCCAGCAGATACCCCAGCAAACCCGCCAAGGGGAGTACCAAGCCAAAGATAATTAGCTTGCGGGGCAAATCAAAAACATTCGTCATGCAATTCTCGTATCAAATCACGATTCAGGCTGTGCGCCAGCACATTCTTGGTTCTGTGGAGCAAAATGCAAGCCCGGCACCCGCCCTTTGTATCGGCAGGCGGGTTCACCCGATTAACCATCCCTCGACACCGCCAGCCGCCGATACATTTCAAAGAATTTCCGGCCCATCCGTTCCGCCGAAAGATAATCCCGTGTCCGGACCAGCGACGCTGGCTCCACGCGCCCCTGACCGAGCAACGGGTGGCGGCAGGCCGCCTGGATGGCTCGCGCACAGTCATTCACGTCCCCGGGCGTGAACAGCCAGCCATTCTCGCCCGGGAAGACATAATCCACGATGCCCCCAATCGCGCTGGCCACTACTGGCACGCCGGCCACCACCGCCTCCTTCACCGACATCGGACCGGTATCCGCGCGCGTGGGGCACACCATGATTGTGGCAACCGACAATTCACGCGCGATCTCGTCCGACGTCAGACCTTTCTTGAAGTGCATACGGTGCCATAACTCCGGTGCCGTGACCGACCTCATTTGCGCAGCAAAAGCCGGGTCGGTGTCGCCGATGACAACTAACTCGAAGTGGATATCGTGGCGCAACTGGTCCAAGGCCAACAACAGCACGTCGCCGCCTTTGCGCGGCCCCAATGTGGCCACGAAAATCAGTCTCGCTGGGTTGGTTTGTGGTCGCCGCTGCACCCGTTGGAAGATCGGATCAGGTGCCACATCAATATGCTGGACGATCAGGGCGGGAAACGCCCGCTTAACATATCCCGTCGAAAACGTGGATTCTGCCGTTACTACCCGCGCCCGCGCCAGTGAAATGCGCTCCAGCACTGCCGTCAGGCGCTCCTGAGGCGTGAGCGGAAAGAGTGTGGCCATCCACGACATCAGTCCCTGAACGGTCACCACGCTCGGGTAGCCCAGGCGCGAAGCCACCAGGGCGGCGCCATTTTCCGTGCCCCAGGCATGAACCACGTCGGGCCGGATGTTCCTGAGCACGCGTTTCACCAGCAGCGTGTCATGCCAGAAGAGTGATGGGGCACGCATTCCGGCGCGCGTCTTGAGGAGGTGAAACACCACGCCGTTGCGCTCGAAGGTGTAGTCCCGCGCAAACTGCTTTCGCAATACGATGACGTGCAGGTGCAGTGACGGGATTTTTTCCAATTCCGCCAGCAACACCCGCTGCCACGTCGCCGGATGCATCCGGGGCAGCCGCCGCAACTCTTCCGGGATGTCCGGCAGCCATTCGATGGGGAAGAAGGAAATCCAGGCGACGGTCATGGGGCGATTTTCAATCTCGGATTTCAAATTTCAGTTTCGCGCCGCCGCCAGCGGTCGCGCGTGGCTGAACGTCGCGCTTGAACTGACGGGAGACCGCCCTACCGCTTCTTCTCCAGCACCAAATTCCCCAGCACCAACACGTCCAGTCCGTTGTCGTAGAAACAGCGGATGGCTTCGCGCGGGTGATTCACAATTGGTTCACCCATGATGTTGAACGACGTGTTCAGCAACAGATGCTCGCCGGTGAGCTTCCCAAACTCGCTGATCAAATTCCAATAGCGCCGGTTGAAGTCCTGCTTGACCGTCTGCGGTCGCAGCGTGTGGTCCGCGTGAACGACCGCCGGAACCTTGTTGCGCTTCGGTTCCTTGCAGGTGAAGGACGTGATCATGAAGAATTCGTCCCGCACGTTTTCCAGATAGTCCGCCCGCTTCTCCCAGAGCAGCGAAGGGCAGAACGGGCGGAACGCCTCGCGGAACTTCACCCGCGCGTTGATGATGTCCTTGTTCTCCGACTTGTTCGCGCTCATCAGGATCGAGCGGTTGCCCAGCGCGCGCGGTCCGCTTTCCATCCGGCCCTGGAACCACGCCACGATCTTGTCCTGGGCGAGTTGTTGGGCGGTCCACTCTTCGATGTTCTCGACGCGGCGGTAGTCCAGATGCCGCAGTTTGAGTGCGTCCTCGATTTCCGGGTCGGTGAACGAAGTTCCCCAATACAAATCTTCGATGCGGTAAATCGGCTCGCCCGGATTGGCCTGGTAGTAGGCGTACAGCGCCGCGCCCACCGCCAGTCCCGAGTCACCGGGGTTCGGATAGGTGTGGTGGCGCGCGATTTTGCCCGACTCCCACAGCCGTTGATTGAGCTTCACGTTCAACATCACGCCGCCCGCCGCCGATAGGTTGCGCGTCTGCTCGCGCTCCATCCACGGGAAGACGATTTCCTTCACCTGTTCTTCCAGCACACGCTGCGCTTCGGCGGCGACGTGTTCGCGGCCGTACTTTTCCGTCAGCTCGCGGATGGGGTAGGCATCATCGAAATGCCACTGAATGGCGCCGCCTTCATTCCAAAAGTATGGCCGGCCAAACTCGTGATGCTCGGTAATCTCGCCCTTGCTGAACTTCGGATGAAACTTCTCCAGCACGCCCTGGCATTTGGTGTAATCGCCGTAGGGCGCGAAGCCCATCGTCTTGCCTTCGCCATCGCCGTGCCACCAACCGAGGGCCTCGGTCACGTTGCTGTAAAACCAGCCGAGCGACGCGGAGGTGGGGAACATCTGGAGCGGCACGATTTTTCCGTGCTCACCGCGCCACAGGCCGATGGACACGCCGTCGCCGGCGCCGTCAATGGTGACGATCAACTGCTTGTCCTTTGTGCCACTCGTGTAGTAGGCCGAGGCTGCATGCGACAGGTGATGGTCCACATGGACGATTTCCGTGCGGCTATGGAGGGGGAAATTCTTGATGTAGAGCGGCGGCTTCACGGCGGGCTTGCTCATGACCGTCGAGACAAAATCGAGCACCCGCCGCGGGTTGGTCTTGCTCTCCTGTTTGGCGCCCTGGAGGTCGAGCAGGAAGTTCAGGTCCGGCACGCTGCCGGACGAGGGCACGGCCACGAGGTCAATGTCCGCCATCGTCAGTTTTTGCGACTTGAGGCAGTAATCGAGCGCGCCGATGGGCAGGCCGCAATAGTGCTTGGTGCGGCTGAAGCGTTCCTCCGCCACGTCCGCGACGATGCGTCCGTCGCGGATAAGTGCGGCGCTGCTGTCATGTCCGATATGGATTCCCAATACGTTCATCGTTGTTTGCTTTTTACCGGTTCAATTCTTCAACTGGCAGTGTGGATTGTGCAAAGTCAGCTTCCTGCCGGCAACGGGATTATCGCAACACCCGCCAGCCTGCTCGCTGAAATCGCCTGATCGCCCGTTCCGGCGCGAGCGTCGCCAGATAATTCGCCCCATCGCTCACTTGAAAGCGCACTCTGTCAGATGTCAGTGGCAAGAGCTGTGGCCGCCACAAACTGGAATGAAGCGCAAACAGCGTGAAACCCCGTTCCATTAGAAAGTGGTGCATCTCATTAGAATTTTCGGCCAGGTCCTCAAAAATGAGATCCCGAATGCGCCGCTCGTCGAAAAAGCGTACCGCGCCCTGGAAGACACACGATTCGTGTCCTTCCACGTCAATCTTGCAAACGCCGACCTGGGTTTCGGGTGACAAGATTTCGTCCAAAGTCGCCAGCCGCACTTTTAGCTTTTGGCCGTTTTCCGCTGACTGCGTGGCGGCCACTTTTCCCAGTCCGCGGTTCTCCGCCCACGCTGGGCCGACATCAAACAAGGCAACGCCCGCTTGATTACTGAGAGCCAGTTGATACAAATCGACTGGCGCGGCGTTTGATCGCCGCGTCTCCGGTTGCACAAACGCGGCGAGTTCAGTGAACAATTGCGGATGGGGTTCAAACGACACTACGCGGCCCTGCGGGCCCGCCTTGTGGCGCATCAGGCTGGTCATCTGGCCGATGTTTGCGCCGATGTCCAGTGCCGTTTCCCCAGCGTCCAACAGCCGGCAGATGGCTTCGGTGACAATGAGGTCAAAAATTCCGTAGTGCCAGATACCCGCGCCGATCGTTTCGCGTGTTTGCACTGAAATCGTTTCGCCCCACGGCAGGCGGACGCGGGCGCACGCCGGCGGTGGCCCGGTGAAGGCTCGCTGCAAACGCAGACACACTTGCCGCGGACGGAAGAGATATTCCGGCCGGCGAAACAGTTTGAAAGGGTTTATCATGTTGGCAGATAAGCCAGCTACCCGGCCGACGGGCACGCCCAGAGTAAGCGGCTTCGCTTGCTTTGCAATTCCATAAGTTGGTAAGGCGTGTGGCCTCTCAATAGGCGGGCAGCTTGTTTAGCGTCCCCAAATCCATACGTCCCACAAATCGCGTTCCCCGTCAGCCACGTCGAAGAAAGAATGAAGACGGCCCCACGGGCTCCTGCTCGATGCGACGGAACCCTTCGCCGGCCAGGCGGTCCAGAAAATCCCGCAACTTCAGCTTCCCCTTCGGGTCATCGTGGACTTCGATGGAGATTGCTCCGACGTTACGCCAGATCACTGACGGCGTATGGTCGAGGAGTTCAAACTCGGCACCTTCGATGTCGATCTTCGCCAGCGCCACTGCGCCGCCGCACCCGTTTACCACTTCCGAAAAAGAGCGGATTTGCACGGGATAGGAACTGCCGCGCCCGTACAGGCCAGACGACTGCGGACTCTGATCGTCATAAAAGAATTCCGTCATCCGGGTCTCTCCCCCCACGGCTTCTCGGATCAAATGGATGCGTTCGGCCACGGTTGGGTTGAGCAGGCGGTTGATCTCGCACTGGCGAAAATTCGGTGGCCCCGGCTCGTAGGTGTGAACGACAGCCTGTTCGTGGCAGCGTGCCGCCAAAAGACTGAAGACGCCGATGTTTCCGCCGAGGTCCAGCACGATTGGCCTGCCCTTCAACCCGCGCAGATGCGTCAGTGCCAGTCCGTAGCCGCCGGCCAGTGCCAGCTCGCTCACCACGCTCCAATCGCTCGTGTGCCCGCGGCAGACGACGTTCAACCCGTTTCGGAAAGTCAGTAGGCGCATGCGGGGATATCCCTGAAACATCCTCAGGCCGATCGCTGCCGGCCAGTTCTTGACGTGACGAACGGCTTTCGCAAAGGTGGCGAGTTTTGCGCCCCAATCCATGCTCCAGTAACTTGGCATGGTCAGAGAGTCGTGTCTGTTGGCAACGAAGAACTACCTGGCGGACGAAGGCGTGATGTGTTCATGCAAAGCTTCCGAGAATCCGCGCGGCCACTTCTTTGGCCGAGACACGCGGCCGCCAGCGCTCGCTGATTTCGCGCGCGTTCCGCTCGCCGCCGCGCCAGGCGTCGATCTCGGCGCCCAGCGCGTCGGAAAAATCACGCGCCGATCGGGAACACGCCGTAGTGCCCGAAGAGTGCGAGGCACAGTAATTCAACGACGCGATCAAGGCCGGGCCAACGACCGAGCAGCCGCAGCAAAGCGCCTCGGCCGCAGCGTTGGGAAAGCCTTCGTAGCGCGAGGAGAAAAAGAGTATCTGTGATTCCTGGTAGAGATGGCGCAGTTGGCCGTGCGGGACACGTCCGAGGATCTTGATGCGCGTCTGCACTGTAGCGGGTTGTTGCGCCAGCAAGCGATGAAGGCCCTCCGTGCCCGCGCCCGCCACAAGGGCGGTGTAATGCGGTTCGCGCGCCAGCACGTCTCCCAGCACGCGCATCAGCATGGGCGAGTCTTTCTGCGTCGCGTCCCAGCGTCCGACCGCGAGAATCTGAGGTCGTCTGTCCACGGCCGGATCGTAAACAAAGTCGTCCACGATCTGGGCCGGCATCATCCGAACCTTCTCCGCCAAGTCGGTGCGGCCCAATTCGCGGAGCAGCCGTTGAAACCGTTGTTTAGCCACGGGTGATTCCACCAGGATCAAATCCGCGTGACTGAGGTGTTGCAGGAATCCGCGGTCAAAGGCCGACGGCACAAGCCGGAACAGAAGCGTCTTCAACAGGGCAGCCGGTGCCGCAAATTTTTTCCCGGCGTCCCGAAAGGCAAAATAGGCTACGGAAAGATACCGCCCGAACCAGACCCGCGGACTGCTCACGCCGTCGGTGTCCATTCGCAACACGAGTTTCGCGCCGCTGCTTTTGATGGCGCAGGCAATGGGTTCGTAGCGCGGCGCGGCCCACGAGTAGAGCACGACTCCTTCCGCGCCCCATTGTTTCCACCACGCGGGGTCCTCGAATTGTTGCGGAGTGCCGACGAGAAGCGGCAGATTCGGATGAACTTCTGGCCGGCCCAGCAGGACTAGCTTCGACTCCACTCCCAGCGCCCGGAAGCCCAGACACAACACACCAGCTTCCCGTTCCCAAAAAGCCTCCTGCCCCCGCCATTCCAGCGGAATGGCGGCGAACCACTTTTTCCCATTAGTTGTGTCGGCAGACATAAACAACCTGGCGATTCAGGCGATGAACCAGGCGAAAGTCAAGTAAGGCACGGGCGAGGGATGCGATTTCGGGTGGGGGCAAGTTTATCAGAAACCTTTCCTTGGATTAATCCGCTTTGGTCATCCCCACGCGCTCTATTGTTCGGGCATTTAAGCCTGAACGATGCAGTTGAACCACGAAATACACGAACCACACGAAAGGAACACCCAAGAGAACCCCAGGCCGCGAGAAGTTTGGTCGCCAACGCCGTCTGCCCACCGTGCGGTGACACCAAACCCTCGGCCAGAAGCCGCTCATGGTGCTTTGCTTTCGTGGATTTCGTGTGTTTCGTGGCTCACTCGTCTGCATGGATTCTGTTAAGGCGTGTTCACCCGTTGCTTAGGCGGCTTACTTGAGCCGCCCGGTTCTGGTGTTCACGGTTGCCCATCTGTCGCCAAGGAGTGCGCGTGTGTGCGCAATTCCGCAGGTTGCCAGATGTCCCAGTTCGCGAGTTGTCCGGCCAGTTCGTCCGTGCGCAAGGCGGCACCTTCTGGATTCAGGTGCCACATGGTATCGGAAAAGTAATGGATGTTGGTTTCAGCGCCCAGACGCGAATCTTTCAGGACGGGAAGGTAGTCGGATACCTCGATCAACAACCTTGCGTTGGTGCGGCGGAAATGAGGGACCGCCTCACTGCGCGAATAACACCACGGAAGCGAACAGACAATGCGCACTTGGTTCGTCTCGCCCCAGCGGCGCAGCGTGCGCAAAAGCGTTCGGGCGTCCGCGCTCAACGCCGGCGTGTATCGGGTGGGACCCGGCAATGGGTTTCGATGCGGCGATTGTTCCCAGCCGCTGGCAGTGATGTCTTGGACGCGGTAGAAATAGGCTGGCCGCCGCCGCACCGCCTTGGCCAACAGCGTGAGAAGGTGCGTTGCATCGGGCCGGACCATCAGCGCGGACGACAGCCAGGGAACCGAGCCGGCTGGGTCGGTTGGCGCTGCGAGTGTCTTTGGCAGGCCGGTGGCCGCAGCGAATTGAGCCCCAAGAGTCGTTGGTTCAAACGGATCTGCCAGCAAGGGCGGCTCCAAGGCAACCACGAGTGTGTCGCCCGGACGCGTCTGTGAAAGCGCCCAACTGGTCAACACATTGGCCCCGAGACCGATGTGCAAACCGGCATTGACAAGCGGGAGAGCGTGTTGCTTGAGCGCGCGTTCGCCGTCAATGGAGAACGCGCAACTGGAACCGCCGTAGATGACGACGCTGTGCGGGTGCCCGGATCGAATCTTCTGGCTCCACGCCTGTTTGATTTTCACGGAACCTTTGAGGAACACGATCTCCGGGTTGACAAAGACGGTATAAAGCGCGCCCGCCAGCCAGGCAAACGCCGCCACCGCCAGAAGCATCACTGCGAATCGGGGCAAACGCGGATCAGAATGCGAAGTAGATGAAGGCATTGTTTTTTCCCGGAGCCAGCCAAAGTGTGAGCGTGATGGCGCACGCCAGCACTGCGGGCCGCCGCAAGAAGCAATATGGATCATTCTTCCGCGCCACAGACTGCCATTCCAACAACAGCGTCAGTCCGGCCAGCGCCAGCAAGCCGCCCAACACGAACAAATCCGTCAGCGTCCATTCGGCCCGTATTCCCCGCAGCGCGGTCAGACTGTAGGCGGAGGGCGAAAAAACCGTGGTGAACTTTGCCAGCAGGGGGCCAGTGCGCACTTCGTAGAAGCACAACCAGGCCAGGAAGCTCGCGAGCATGGTCGCGAACCAGCCAAGAACGGATGGCACATGAAGTCGTTGCGGAGCCAGGCGATTGAAAATCAAATAGGCGCCGTGCAGCGCCCCCCACAGGACAAAATTCCACCCCGCCCCGTGCCAGACGCCAGACAGGAGAAACACAACCGCCACGTTCAACGCCCACCAGCGCACGCGCCCGCCTCCGAGCGGCACGTAGAGATAATCCCGGAACCACTGGCTGAGCGTGATGTGCCACCGCCGCCAGAATTCCGCGACGCTGGTTGCACAGTAGGGACTGGCGAAGTTTACGGTCAGCCGGACCCCGAGGCAGCGCGCCAGTCCGACTGCCACGAGGCTGTACCCGGCGAAATCATAGTAGATGCGCAGACCGAAGACGAGGTTGGCCAGCCAGATGAGCCAGGCGTTGTCGGTGGAATCGGGTTTGAAGTAGAGCGCGAAATTGTCGGCCAGCGCGCACTTGAAGAATAGTCCGAGGGCAATCCAGCCGGCGCCGTCATTGATGTTCTGAACTTGCCATGTGATGCGGAACTGTTCCATCTGCGGCAACAAATCGTCACGGCGCTCGATCGGTCCGGCGACGATTTGCGGAAAGAATCCGGCAAAATTCATGTAGTCCAGAAAGCGGGGGAGTGGCCGCTTGTGGACGAGAGTGTCCATGACGAAGGCGACCTTCTGAAACGTGTAGAACGAGATGCCGACCGGGATCAGCAGGTGGTGCAAGGAAGCGACGTCCAGGCCGAAGACCTTGTTGACGAAGAAGTCGGAGTACTTAAAGTAGAACAGCGGCAGCAGTTGCAACGGGATCACCACCAACAGGTAGCGGTAGCGGCCGGTCTGGTGCGCCAGGATCCATTGCAGGCCAAGATAGCTCGCCACCGCGACGGCAAGGAAAACGATCAGCGTGACCCAACTCACGCACCCCAGGAGGAACAGTCCCAGCCCAAGCAGAGCGGCCTTATCGAACTGGTCAATATTCCGCGGAAAAAGTTTTCGGCAAAGCGCGCGGCCAGCCAGGATCACCGCGAGTCCGGTGGCCAGGTATTGCCAGAACCTCAACTCGCCAAAGTTCATCTTTGATCAGGGAGCCGGCCGCAACAGGCACCATCCCGCCCCCCGCACGAGTTCATGTTGCGGAGCGAAACTCGATCGGCGATACAACGCGAAAGCATCACTTCCAACTCGATGGCTTCCCGATCAGGCTCGGTAACGGAAGGAAGACATTTCGCCGCAAGCGATTCTGGAATTGTGGCTGTCAAGCTGGCGTTCGCCACGGTTGCGTGGCGGCAAGATGAAACCCCGGTGCCGTGGCCGAGTCAAGAGCGGCGTTTGCCAAGTTCGGCTTGACGTCTAGTTCGCCGGCCAACCAAGGTGGGCCTGTTGATTGCATCGTTGACGCAACAGAAGTTGGGGTTTTTCTGAGATGAACAAACTCCACCCGCTCGCTGCCCGCCTCTGGCAATCCCCGGTTGTGTGGTCGTGGGCCTTCAGCGGACTGCGGCTGACCTCGGGTATCCTGCTGTTGCCGCTCCTCATCGGCCTGTCGGGTGCGGACTTCGAGTGTTACTGGGCTTTGTTCAGCCTGGCCGCGCTGGTTCCGCTGCTGGATCTTGGCCTGTTGACCTCGATAGATCGCGGCATCGGCTACGCGATGGGCGGCGTGACAGAACTCCAGGCGCATGGCCTGGCCGCAGGTGAGCGTCCCGGGGCCGGCCCCAACTTCCCGCTTCTCTGGAAGCTGATGCACACGACACGCACGATATATCGCCACCTTTCAATCGGCGTGTTCTTCATCCTCGGCGCGTGGGGCACCTACTCGATCAGCCTGCGTGCGCACGAAACCTCAAACCCGGCCCATACCTGGCTGGCTTGGGGGCTGACGCTGCTTGGCGCGGTGTTCGAGATGTACGCGGGCTGGTGGAATGTTTACCTGCGGGGACTCAACCGGGTGCTGCTCTGCGCCCGTATTCTCACGATGGCGTTCACCGTGAAGTTCGTGGTGTCTTGCACGCTTCTGCTGGCCGGCGGCGGGCTGTTGAGCGTGCCGATCGCCAGTCTCATTTCCAGTTTCTTGCAGCGAGAATTGTCGCGGCGGCACAGCATGAAATTTCTGTCCCCGCACCCGTCGCCGCCGCCATCACGCGCCGAAGTATGGGCGCTCTTCCGCACGCTCTGGCCCAACGGCTGGCGCATGGGGTTGCACTACCTCAGCGCCTACCTAACCGTGAACACATTCATCTGTCTGAAACTCGTGAACACGACCGCCAACAGCCAGTATGCACTCTCGGTGCAGATCATGAACATCCTGCAGGGCATGTCACTGGTGTGGTTGCAAGTGAAATGGCCACTCATCGGGCAGCACATGGCGCGGCAGGATTTCGCCAGCCTGAGAAAAGTGTTCCGCACCCGGCTGCTGCTGCAATTGCTCACCTTCACCATGCTGGCCATCGTCGTCATCCCGCTGGCCCAGCCCATCGTCCATTGGGTCAAACCGGATAAGTACGTGCTCCCGCTGGCATGGCTGGCGTTGCTCGCGGTCAACGCGCTTCTGGAAACACACTTCGTCTCCTGGACCACGCTCATCAACATCAGCAACCAGCTCCCATTCCTCCGCTCGACAATTTTCACGAACATCGGCGCACTGTTGCTGGCGCTGGTGTTGGTGCGTTTCACTTCACTGGGCTATGGCGCGTTCGTGCTGGCGCCGCTGCTGGCGGGGAGTGTTGTCAATTACTGGCGCTGGGCCCGCGAAGGTGCGCACCTGTTACAAACGCGCTGGCTGCCGTTCATGATTACGCGCCCGGGGTGAGGCGCAGAACTTAACCTTTTCAACCCGCACGCCGATTCTTACCCTGTTGCGCATGAAAGGCATCATACTGGCCGGCGGCGCCGGCTCGCGATTGTATCCGCTGACGCTCGTGGCCAGCAAACAATTGCAGCCGGTTTACGACAAACCGATGGTCTATTACCCGCTCACCACGCTCATCGCCAGCAGTGTCCGGGAGATTTGCCTCATCTCCACGCCGCAGGATCTGCCGCGCTTTCGCCAGTTGCTCGGTGACGGCAGCGCCTGGGGCATCAGCATTGAATACCGCGAACAGGCCAAGCCGGCTGGCATCGCCCAGGCCTTTCTCATCGCCGAGTCGTTCATCGGGCGGGACGAGGTGACGCTCATCCTTGGCGACAATATTTTCTTTGGGAGCGACAGTTTCCCGCGCGCCTTCGACGAGTTCAAAGGCGGCGCGACCATCTTCGGCTACCACGTTCACGATCCCGAACGCTACGGCGTGGTCGAATTCGACGCGGAGGGCCGCGCCATTTCCATCGAGGAGAAACCGAAGCAGCCCCGGAGCAACTACGCGGTGCCGGGCGTTTATATTTACGACAACGAAGTGGTCAGCATCGCCCGGAACCTCAAACCCTCCCCGCGCGGTGAATTGGAAATCACCGACGTGAACGTCGAATATCTGCGGCGCGGCCGATTGCGGGTGTGCCGGCTCAGTCGCGGCTTTGCCTGGCTCGACGCCGGCACCAGCAGCAGCCTGCACGACGCCTCCGCCTACGTGCAAACCATCGAGAAGCGGCAGGGCATGAAAATCGGCTGCCCCGAGGAGGCCGCCTACCGGCGCGGGTTTCTCTCGCTGGCGCAACTCGACGCGCTCGCGGCGAAAATACCCAACTGCGAGTATCGCGATTATCTGCTCAGCGTGGTCGCGGAAGCCAAACGCGTCTGAGCCTGAGCCTGAACATGATTCTTCTCCTTGGCGCCAGCGGTTACGTCGGCCAGGCTTTTGAACGCGAACTCCAGCGGCGCGGCCGTCCTTTTCAATCCCTCTCGCGCCGGCAAACCGACTATACCCGCTTCGATGGCTTGCTGAAATTTCTACAGGCGGCCAAGCCGTCCTTCCTCATCAACTGCGCGGGTTACACCGGCAAGCCGAACGTGGACGCCTGCGAAACCGCCCGCGCCGACACCCTCGCCGGCAACACCCTCCTGCCGCTCACCCTCGCGCACGCGTGCGCCGCCGCCGGGGTGCCGTGGGGCCATGTCTCCTCCGGTTGCATTTACACGGGCGCAAAAATCGTTGAACCAGGCGCGGCCCGCGTGGAGAAGGATTTGACCCGCCCGGAGTTGAAGCGGTTGCCGGAGAACAATCCCGACACCATTCGCGGCTTCACGGAGGGCGACGAGCCGAATTTCACCTTTCGCCAGCCGCCGTGCAGCTTTTACAGCGGCAGCAAGGCGCTGGGCGAGGAAGCCATCGCGGGACTCGGCCAAAGCTTCATCTGGCGGCTGCGCATTCCGTTCGACGAATTCGACAACGAGCGCAACTACCTCGCCAAGGTTCAGCGTTATGCGAAGGTCTATGACAACACCAACTCGCTTTCTCATCGCGGCGACTTCGCCCGCGCCTGCATTGACTTGTGGGAACGCCGCGCGCCCTTCGGCGTTTACAACGTGACCAACCCCGGCTTCGTCACCACACGGCAGGTCGTGGCGCTCATCCAGAAAATCGTCCAACCCAAACGCGCCTTCGAGTTCTGGGCGAGCGACGAGGAGTTTTACCGCGTCGCCGCCAAAACGCCGCGGTCCAACTGCGTGCTCGACGTGTCCAAGCTGCTGGCCACGGGCGTGAAACTCCGTCCGGTCGGGGACGCGCTGGCCGACGCGCTGAAAAATTGGCAGCCGCAATCGCGGTGAACCTCGAACCGGAAACCTGAAACCATGAACTTGCTTGTCACCGGCGGCGCCGGCTTCATCGGCTCCAACCTGCTCCACCAGATTATTGACCGCCCGGAAGTCGCGCGGGTCGTCAACCTCGACTGCCTCACCTACGCGGGGCACCTCGCCAATCTCGAAAAGGTTTCGCCCCACCCCAAATACGTTTTCGAGAAAGTGGATCTGCGCGACAAGGCGGCCGTTCTCCGTGTCGTCCAGCAGCACGCGATCACTCACGTCATGCACCTGGCGGCGGAATCGCATGTGGACCGGTCCATCACCGGTCCCGGCGATTTTATCCACACGAACATCGTTGGCACCTTCCACCTCCTGGAGGCGTGCCGCGAGGTCTGGTCGAACTCGAAACCAGAAACCAGAAATCAGAAGCTGCCGTTTCGTTTCCTGCACGTCTCCACCGACGAAGTTTACGGCAGCCTCGGTGCGACCGGTCATTTCACCGAGACCACGCCCTACGCGCCGAACTCGCCCTACTCCGCCAGCAAGGCGTCGAGCGACCTGCTCGTGCGCGCCTACCATCACACCTACGGGTTGAACACCGTCATCACGAACTGCTCGAACAACTACGGCCCGTTTCAATTTCCGGAGAAGCTCATCCCCGTCGTCATCCAAAGCGTCCTCGCGCGCAAGCCGATCCCCATCTATGGCGACGGGCTGAACGTGCGCGACTGGCTTTACGTGCGCGACCACGCGGAGGCGCTCTGGCTCGTGCTCACGCGCGGCGTTTCGGGCGAGACCTACAACATCGGCGGCCACAATGAATGGGCGAACCTCCGCATCGTCGAGTTGATCTGCGACCTGATCGACGAACTGGCCGCGCGCCCCGAATGCCGCGACTCACGCCAACTGATCACCTTCGTCAAGGACCGTCCGGGCCACGACCGTCGTTACGCGATCGACGCCGCGAAGATCGAGCACGAACTCGGCTGGACTCCCGCCCACACTTTCGAGCGCGGCATCCGCGAGACGGTGCAGTGGTACCTCGACCATCAGGAATGGGTCAGCCGGGTTAAGAAGGAAAAGTGATCAACTCCCAAACGCCGAGCCATGTGCTAACTCAGAACCACCCGGTCCAGCCATGCTTGGAATCGATACTGACTCCAACTAGTAAAAAATGGAGCGACAGACAGGTCACCCCACTGAAGCTTGGCTGGCTGCGCCGTCTGAATCTCAGGCAATCCACACCAGCGTGCCGACCGGCAACAGGTCGAACAGCGGGATTAAATCCGCCGCCGCCAGATGAATGCAGCCGTGCGAACTGGGCCGCCCCAGGGTCGTTTCGTCGCCGAAGCCGTGGATGTAAATGTAGCGGCGGAAGGTGTCCACGTCGCCGCCACGATTGCGGCCCGGCTCCAGTCCCTCCAGCCACAGAATGCGATGCGCGATGGTCGCGGCGGGCAGTCCTTTCCACGTCAGCCCGATGGGCTGGCGGCTGCGGAACACTGTGCCGGTGGGGAGACCGGCACCGATCTTTTTGGCGATGCGATGCAGGCCCAGCGGCGTCCGATTGGAGTTGATGGTTTGCCCGATACCAAAAGCGGAGGTGGAGATCAGATAACGCCGGCGCGGGCGGTATTCGGGGGCAGGTGCGCCCGGGCCGGTGGCGCGCGCCTTTTCAAACAGCCACATCGTCTGCGTGGATACCGTCACACTCAGGATGAAGCGTCCGGTATGCGGAACGTGACGGCGGAGGGCCAGGGTCAACGCTTTGGGGAGCAGCGGTGTTTGCGTTCGTTTTGGCATCAGCACAATCGCGGTTCTTGTGGGGGAAGACCCGGCAGGCGTCGAGAAGATTTGCGGCTGATGTGGCGCGATGATGCGGCCGGGATGCTGTGCGGATGCGCGGGCCGTTCCTCCGGAACGAATTTACTTTCCAAACGGGCGAATATTGAACTATCAACGGCAGTCAATAATTGAAATTGAAAGACCAAATCATGCGTAAACACTTAGTTGCTGGCCTGCTCGGCGCGGCGTTCCTCCTGTTGACCCTTTCTAGTTTCCAATCCCTCAGCGCCGCCGAGGGTGTGAAGGTGGCGGGCGACGTCGCGCCGCTGCCGCTGAAATTGCCGGACCCGACGTTGAAGGGCACCCCGGACGATCTGCCGACCGGGCCGAACATCGAAAAGCTTTCCGACAAACCGCGCCCGGCCTTTTTCGCCCCCAAGGGCGTGACCAATGTGGCGTTGAAGAAAAAAGTCACCGTCAGCGAGCCGAAGCTCATCTCTGGCACCATCGAACAGGCCACCGACGGTCAGCGGGAAGCGTTCGACGAGCAGGTGATCGAAATGCGCAAAGGGACGCAATGGGTCCAGGTGGACCTGGGCGGCGAGCACACCCTCTACGCGATCGTCCTCTGGCACGACCACCGCTGGCTCCAGGTGTTTCGCGACGTGATCGTGCAGGTGGCCGACGACGCGGAGTTCACCAAGAACGTCCGCACCGTCTATAACAGCGACGTGGACAACTCTTCCAATCTGGGCGTGGGCACCGACCGCGAATATTTCGAGACGAACCAGGGCCGGCTGATTGATTGCAAGGGCATCAAGGGAGCTTTCGTCCGTTCCTACACCAAAGGGAGCAGCCTCAGTTCGTTCAACTGCCATCAGGAGATCGAAGTGTACGGCCTGCCGGCCAAATGAGCCGGTGGGTTGCGGTGGGTTTGCTGCTGGCCGCCGCGGGCGCGCTGGCGCTACGCCTGCCGCTACTGGATCGGCGGCCCCTGCACAACGACGAGGGCATCAACGCCATCAAGCTCCGCGCGCTCTGGGAACAGGGCCGGTACGTTTACGACCCGGACGAATACCACGGTCCCGCCCTGTATTACGCCGCGCTTCCGTTTGTCTGGCTGAGTCGCGCTCGCAACGCTGACCAACTCCCCGACTCCGCGCTGCGGTTGCTGCCGGTTTGTTGCGGTGTGGCGCTGGTACTCCTGCTCTGGTTGCTGCGTGATGCCCTTGGTCGGGCAACGACTCTCTGTGCCGGCGTTTTGACCGCCATTTCTCCGGCGATGGTTTTCTACAGCCGCTATTTCATCCACGAGATGATGCTGGTGTTGTTTACGCTGCTCGTGCTGGCCGCGGGCTGGCGCTACTCACGAACACGCCATCCTGGTTGGGCCGTGTTGGGCGGCGCCGGGCTGGGGCTGATGCACGCGACGAAGGAGACGTTTGTCATCGCCGTCGCCGCGATGACCGCGGGCGCGGGCATGACCGTGTTGTGGAACCGGTGGCGGGATCGGGGACCGTCGCTGGCCCAAATCGCCAAAACATTTTGGAACTTCAAACACGCAATCGCTGCGTTGACAGCGGCGGCGGTGGTGTCAGTGGTTTTGTTCACGTCATTCTTCGCCAATGCCAGCGGACCGCTCGATTCGATTCGCAGTTACCTGCCGTGGTTGCACCGTGCCGGCGGACATTCGCCGCACATCCACCCGTGGTATTTTTACCTCGAACGGCTGGCGTGGTTTCACGAACGCAAGGGGCCGGTGTGGAGTGAAGGGTTGATTCTGGCGCTGGCGGTCGTCGGTTTCGGCGTTGCGCTTGCCCGCAACGGCCTGGCCGGAATTAACGCGACCTTCCTTCGCTTCATCGCGTTTTACACGCTCTCGCTCACGGCGGCATATACCATTATTTCCTACAAGACTCCGTGGTGTCTGCTGGGCTTCTGGAGCGGGATGATCCTGCTGGCGGGTGTGGGCGCGGTCGCGATTTTCCGGCTCGCCTCCCGGCGTGGAATGCAGATCGCGGTGAGTGCTCTGTTGATCGCAGGGGCGTTCCATCTGGTGTGGCAGGCGCGGCGGGCAAGCTACGAATTTTGCGCCGACCGGAAGAATCCTTACGTCTATGCGCAGACCGTGCCGGGCATTTTGCCGCTGATCGAAAAAGTTGAATCGCTCGCCCGGCTCCACTCACAGGGTCCGCAGATGGTGGTCAAGGTGATGGCGGCGGAGAGCGACTACTGGCCGTTGCCGTGGTATCTGCGCCGCTGCAAACAGGTCGGCTGGTGGAATCAGGTGCCCGCCGAGCCGTATGCGCCGGTGATGATTGTGGACACCAAATTTGACGCGATGCTGGACGAGAAATCGAACAAGACCTGGCTCATGGCCGGCCTGTTTGAACTGCGGCCCGAAAAGTTTTTTGAACTGTACGTCGAACTGGACCTGTGGCGGAAGTATGTGGCGACTCTGCCCCGTGAATTGGATTGAACCGTGAAGTCAAGAAGTCTGGTGCGCGCGAGAGGACTTGAACCTCCACCCCTTGCGGGACCAGATCCTAAGTCTGGCGTGTCTGCCATTTCACCACGCGCGCGAGGCGGTGCCCATCCTGCCACGCCGGGCGGGAAGCTCAAGTGTGTTCACCCCCGCACCCGGCGCGCGGGGTGTGATTAAAAGTGGGTGAGGGCTGGAGCGCCGCAAGGATTGCGATGCTCCGCGCGCCGACGAATAGTGGGAGGCTTTCCCGTGCGGAAAAAAGCTGCTGCTAATTCACCCAAATCTGTCAAAATTTGCCCATGACATTGAAAGAACCGATCCCGGTGACGGTGCTCACCGGTTTCCTCGGCGCGGGCAAGACCACCTTGCTCAACCATCTGCTTTCCCAAAAGCACGGCTACAAGTGCGCCATCATCATCAACGAATTCGGCGCCATCAGCATTGATAACCAGCTCGTGGTCGGGGTGGACGAGGAAATCCTGGAACTCAACAACGGCTGCCTGTGCTGCCGCGTGCGCGGCGACCTCATCAAGAGTCTCAGCGACCTGCTCAACCGGCACAAGCGGTTTGACTACGTCGTGATCGAAACCACCGGCCTGGCGGACCCCAGCCCCATCGCGCATACGTTCCACGCGTCGGAACTGGCGGACAAACTGCGCCTGGACGGCATCGTGACGGTGGTGGACGCGCGGCATTTCGAGAAGGAACTGGGCGACGGCCCGGAGCCGGCGGCACAGGTGGCTTTCGCCGATGTGATCCTTTTGAACAAGGCGGATCTGGTTTCGCCCGCCGACCTGGAGCGACTGGAGCGGCGCATCCGAAAAATGAATTCACTGGCACGCATTCACCGCACGCAGATGGCGCAGCTCGACGTGGGAAAACTCCTGAACATCAAGGCGCGCGAGCTGACCACCCCGCTGGTCCTGCCGGCTTCGGAGGAAGCGCATCTCGACGAACATGAGCACGACCACGACCACGCGCATGGCGTGGAGGAGCACCACCATCATCACGATGAGGATGTCACTTCGTTTTACTTGTGCGACGAGCGCCCGCTCGAACTGAAGAAAGTCGAGGCATGGCTCTCGGACGTCATTCGCGAGTTGGGTGCAAATATTTACCGGAGCAAGGGCATCCTGCACATCAAAGGCCAGGCCAAGCGCGTGGTGTTCCAGGGCGTGCAGATGATTTTCGACGCGCGCCCCGACCGGCTGTGGAACGTGGGCGAGAAGCGGCAAAGCCAGCTTGTGTTCATCGGCAAGGAACTGAACGAGGCAAAGCTGCGGTCAGGGTTTGAAAGCTGCGTCGTCCCCGGATAACTTCTGCGGCTGAATTATTGTTCGACACCCGAACCATGAACGAAATCCAAACAGGCCCGGCCGTGGCGGGCAGCCTCGATCGGCGCATGGATCCGCCGCGCCGCTGCCAGGCGCGCGCGCTCCGGTTCAAGATGCTGGCGACCCTGTGGATCTTTCCATCCCTGGGCGCGCTGTGGATCATCGTCTCGGACGGTGCCCGTTGGTTTCGGGCCGCAACGGTGCCAGAGGGCATCCAGGTCGTGACCTTCGAGCAGTGGGCCGCGCTGGCGGTGCTGTTGCTGCACGCGCTGTTCCTGTGGCTCGCGGGCCATTACCGCCGCACGGAGATTCCGCGCGAGCTTCCGCCGGACGATGTCGCGGTGGAGTCCGGCGATGTCCCGGCACCCAACTGAATTCACGAATCCGCCATGCCCCTTTACGAATACGAACTGTGCGACGGCAACTGCGTGGTGTGCGGCGGCAAGTTCACCTTGCGGCGTCCGCTGGCCGCCGCGCCGCTGACACAATGCCCCGCGTGCCGGAAGCCCGTGCGCAAGATCATCTCCACCTTCAACACGCCAGCCATTACGAAGCCCGTGTCCATCAGCGACGCCAAGAAAGCCGGGTTCACGGTGCTCAAGCGCGTGAACAAGGGCGAATACGAGAAGCAGTGATCTCGCGCCAGTCGGGCGGGCGGCGAAGCACCCGACCAGCCGTCACGGCAGGGAAATCTGGACGCGGTAGAACCGGGTCGCTTCCGTCGCGTTCAAGTCGGTGACCGTGCGCTCCGTGCCGTTGTCGCTCAGGGCCGAACCGGTGAGCGGGGAGAAGCCGGCACCATCGAGCGCGTTGCGGAATTGCACCGCGTAAGTGCGCGAGGGAAAGCGCGGGCTGAAGACGATGTCTTTCCGGCTGGGCTGGCCCGCTACCGGAGCGATGGTGAAGTTGAACTTGGACAGCGCATTGGTCGGCGCGGTGCCGGCGGTGTACTCGAACAGGTTATTTTGTCCGTCGCCGTCCGGATCGTTCGCCGGGCTGGCGCTGAGATTATTCTCGCCGAAGAAATCCACCTGCCAGGCGTCATCCACGCCGTCATTGGCGTAGGTCCCAAAATCGTCATTGCCCGCGTTGAGCACGGTCAGTCCCACGGTGTTCGTCTGGCCTTGGAGACTGCCGCGTACGATGGCCGGTGTGTCTTGATACACAAAACCCGCCGTGGCAAGACCGCTGGCGTTCACCGACGCAACCGGCCCGTTCACCACGGTCCACGCGACGGTCGTGCCGCTGGCTGCGAGCGTCGTGCCGTCGTCGAGCAATGCACTGGCCGTGAGTTGACGGGTGCCGCCTTCGTTCACGGTCGCGGGTAACGCGCTCAAGGCGAGGCTGGTCACCTCGTAAAGCTGGCCGACGTAGCCGTGCCTGGCCGTCTGCGCAGCCGGCGTGGTGGAGATGCCACCGAAGCCGCCGATGCTACCGTCGTTCGAGTAACTGGCGCTCGCCGACCGGCCACCGCCGGAATCGAGCGTGTGGGCGCTGATGGAATAGTTCAAACTGCTGGCCGGCGCGGCTTCCAAGGCGCAGGGCAAAAGCAGCAGCCCAAGCAGGCGCGCAGCGATAATGTTGGCGTTCATAACGTCAGTTGTTTCCTTGAGGAGCGACCAAGAGTAGCACAAGAAGGCCGGGCCGCAACCAGCGGCACGCGGACAAGGCTGCCTGCGCTCCGGTTCATTGGTGTATCCGTGTTCATCCGTGTCGCCAGCGGTTGAGAATCATGCAGCCATTCTTTAAATCTGCCATCTGAGGCATAAGGGAAACCCCGTGAGGTTCATGGTTTGAGGTACAGATACAACGTGCGCGGCGGAGTGTAGCTGAAGGTGGCGTCGACCATTGAAGCGGTCGGGAAACCGGGTGGAGTTCCGTTTCCACCGAAGAACAGCATCTCGGTTCCCGTCCAGCTAGTGTAGTGTCTCTAAAGTGTCTTTCGGAACCGGTTGTTGACGGGCCAGCACCTCCCGGGCGCGGCGAATCTTCTCCAGGATCGTTTTCCCTTCCGCACGCCATTCGTATCGCTGC
>JANNEF010000350.1:0-1819 GCA_031378375.1 Verrucomicrobiota bacterium
TCCGGGAGGTTCGGTGTGGAGGCGGCGGGTGACGAGGTCCGCCTCACCGCAACGATCTAATTTTGCTCGGGGTCTGGCCATGCCCAAAGGCTATCCCCGCCGCTTAACTTCTACCAGCCAATTAACGTAGTTGGTATTACCAAGCATACTTTCCGCACAATTTGCCCGCCCGTCTCCACCGTAACCAACCATCAACCCAACCTGAAAGGAATTGTCATTATGCCCGTTCTCCAACGCTTCTTCCCGGTCAAGGAATCCGAGCAAATCATCTGGTGTAACAATTACCGAATCAAACTCGCCACGCACGGGCCGACGTGCGGCGAGTCGCCGGCAGCCATCGCCGCCGCGCAGGCCGACATGGCGTTTTACGTCTGGCTCGTCGAGAAGTGGCACCCGGCCATCCGGGCGGACGCCGAGGAGGCCACCGCCTACAAAAAACTCATCGCCAACGGCGGCGTGCCGGGCATCAGCCCCGTGCCCGTGCCGGCGGCCAGCACGTTCACCGGCCCGGATGCGCCGCCCGCGCTCGTGATGCCGGGCGTGTTCACGCGCTTGTTCGAGCAGATCGCGCGCATGAAAGCCAGCGCCGGCTTCAAGGGCAATCCCGATGTCATCGGGCAGGACTTGCGCATCCTCGGCCAGGCGGACACGGCGGAGCATCTGTTCCCCGAGTTCAAGGTCACGGTGGAGGACGGCCCAAGCTGCGAGTGTTCGCGGATTGATTTCACGAAGTTCGGCCACACGGGCGTGTGGATCGAAGGCCGGCGCAACGGCGTCGGGCCGTTTGAGTTCATCGCCGTGGACACGACCAAGCCCTACATTGACGAGCGCCCGCTGCTCGTGCCGGGCGCTGCCGAGACGCGCGAATACCGCCTGCGCTTCTGGGACGACGGCCCGAATGGGGATTGGAGCCCCGTGCAAAAGGTCACGGTCGGGCCGTAGGCACGGGGAAATGCGGGACTGATAATCGAATCAGAATCAGCAAAACAACACCATCGCTCAAAATGAAAACTCCACTATTACTAACATTGCTATCTGCTGCCATCCTCTGCGCAAGAACGACAATCGCAGCAACGGTCGAGTATTTTAACCAAAGCGCATTTGCAGCCAACGCCGGATCACTTACCATCTTCGGATTCGACAATTTCGCCAAGGGAACCGTGTTGAATGCCAATGAATTTCCTCAGTTCAGCATAGTCGCCCGCAGGATAACTGTCATAGCAATTCTGGATGCCGGCGCAAGAACAGTGAACCTCAACTCGCAACCCAATGGCATTAACGCATCATTCTATTACACTAATGGTGCGCCCGGCCCAACCACCATCAGGTTTGACAACCGCGACGACAATTTCGATTTTATCCTTCATACACCGTCGCGAGCGGCCGGACTGTGGGTCGGCAACCTGGGCGGGAATTTTGGTGATACCCGCGCAACGCAAGTCACATTTTTCGACGCACAAGGCGCAGTCATTGAAAGTGAGGCGCTCGCCCAGGGCCATGTCGGTTTGATTGTCTATCCGGCCTCCAACGACAATCGGATTTTCTACGGGATTGTGTCCGACAGATTGATTTCCAGAGTCGAAGTCAGGAATGGCATAAATGATTCCGACGCCATTTTCTTGGACGACTTCCAATTTGCGCCGGAGCCACCCGACCTCGTCGCCGTTGGGCTGGCGTGGAATAATACCAACTACGTTAATAGAGTAGTATAACGGCTCTGGAAGAAGTGTTTGCTTGAAGCAGCAGCCAATCGAAGACGAGGGAGTGCACGCGGCGGGCGTCTCGCCAGAAGCGTTGCAGTTCGGCCTGCAACACCGCT
>JANNEF010000351.1:0-3246 GCA_031378375.1 Verrucomicrobiota bacterium
TATGATCGTGGATTCCTCCAACGATGCCACCCACTACGTCATCGATTTGCTCACCGGCACCACGAGCGGGCCGGAGCTGCCGCCGGAAGAAATCAAGCTTTGGTTCGATCAGCGCAACGCCGTGAGCCGCTACTTCACCGCGCTCGGCTACGCGGACATCAACGCGAACAAGAAGCCCTGGGGCGACGGACCCTACGGGCGCGAATCGCAGGCCATCCGGCTCTTCGAGCCCAAGCGCAACATGCTCACGACCGACGCCACCGCGCGGCTCATGACTGAGATTGCGACGAGCCGATGTGTCACCGCCGCCCGCAGCGCCGAGATGATGGCGCTCCTCGCGCGCGATCCGGCGACGAAGGACGCCGATCCCGACAACCAGGCGAAATTCTCCGGGCCGGCGCTGCCGCCCGGCGCCAGGCTCTGGTCCAAAGCCGGCTGGACGAGCCAGACGCGCCACGACGCGGCCTACATTGAACTGCCCAACGGCGCGAAGTTTGTGCTCGTGACCTTCACCACCGACCACGCCAACGAGCGTAACATCATCCCCACCGTCGCCCGGAAAATCGTGGAAGAGTTCTGAGGGTATCCGCCTGAGTTGCCCAAATAATTCTGTCCAACCTGACGCCGCCTGATAAAAAACTTACGCATGACGCCCGCGCAAGCCCAGGCCCGCCACGCCGCCCTCGCCGAGGAAATCCGCCGGCACGACCACGCCTATTACGTCGCGGCCCACCCGGTCGTCACGGACCGCGACTACGACAATCGCTACCGCGAGTTGCTGGACCTGGAACGCGATTTTCCAACGCTGATCACGCCCGACTCTCCCAGCCAGCGCGTCGGCGGCGCGCCCTTGAGCGCCTTCGCGCCCAGCCAGCATCTCGTCCCGATGATGAGCCTGGACAACACCTACTCGCAGGAAGAAGTCCGCCAGTTCGTTGAGCGTGTGCAGAAACTTCTGCCCGGTGAAACGCTCGAATGGATCGTCGAACCGAAGGTGGACGGCGTGGCCATCAACCTCCGCTACGAAAACGGCGCGCTCACCGTGGGCGCGACCCGCGGCGACGGCACGACGGGCGACGACATCACCGCCAATCTTAAAACCATCCACAGCCTTCCGCTCAAGCTGCGCGTTCCCACTGCCACCTGTCCCGCCTTGCTGGAAGTGCGGGGTGAAGTGTATCTCACCAAGGACGGCTTCACCAAACTCAACGCCGATCGCGCCGCCGCAGGCGAGGAGTCTTTTGCCAACCCGCGCAACGCCGCCGCCGGTTCGCTCAAGCAACTCGATCCGAAACTCGTCGCCAACCGTCCGCTCGACATTGTGCTTTACGGCACCGGTCGCGTGGAGAGCGTCCCCGGCGGCCCGCCCGTGCCCGACACCCAGGCCGCGCTGCTCGCGTGGCTCAAGACGCTCGGATTCAAGACGCCGGAAAAAACCTGGCGCTGCGACTCGGTAAACGCGCTCGTTGCCGCCATCGGCGAACTCGACGCGCTGCGGAACAGCTTCAACTACGAAACCGACGGCGCGGTCATCAAACTCAATTCGCTCGCCCTGCGCGACCGTGCCGGCGTCACCTCCAAAGCTCCGCGCTGGGCCATCGCCTACAAATACGCCGCCGAACAGGCGGAGACGAAACTCAACGCCATCACCATCCAGGTCGGACGCACCGGCGCGCTTACGCCCGTCGCCGAACTAGAACCCGTGCTGCTGGCCGGCACCACCGTCAAGCGCGCCACACTCCACAACGAAGACCAAATCCGCCGCCTCGACGTGCGCCTCGGCGACACCGTGCTCATCCAGAAAGCCGGCGAGATTATTCCTGAAGTGATGAACGTCGTCACCGCCCGGCGGACAGGCCGCGAGTGCGTCTTTCACTTCCCCAAGGACTGCCCCGAGTGCGGCTCGAAAGTTTCGCGCGGCGCGGCAGCGGCGGATGAAACCGTCGTGTGGCGCTGCGTGAATCCTGATTGCCCGGCGCAGCTTCGCGGGCGGCTGGAACATTGGTGTGCGCGCGGTGCCATGGACATCGAAGGCGGAGGCGCAGCGCTCGTCACTCAATTGGTACGGAGCGGCCTCGCGCACGATGTCGCCGACCTCTACAAGCTCAAGTTCGACGAACTGGCCGGCCTCGAACGCATGGGCGAAAAGTCGGCGCAAAACTTTCTCGACAGCCTCGCCGCCAGCAAGAAATGCGATCTGTGGCGCCTTGTCTTCGGCCTGGGCATCCTGCATGTGGGCGCAGGCGTGGCCAAATCACTGGGACGCGCCTTCTCCACACTCGATGATTTGTTTGCCGCAAGCGTCAATCAACTGGCGGAAGTGGAGGACGTGGGCGAAGTCATCGCGCAGAGCGTCACGCAATGGTACAGCGATCCGCGCCATCGCCAACTCATCGAACGCCTGCGCCAGGCCGGACTGAACTTCAACTCCGCCCTGCACAATCCTGCAACCGCCCTTGGCCCGTTCGCCGGAAAAACCTTTGTACTCACCGGTGCGCTGCCCACGCTCACGCGTGAAGCCGCCGCCGCAAAGATTGAGGCACTCGGCGGCAAGGTCAGCGGCGGCGTGAGCAAGAAAACCGATTACGTGGTGGTCGGCGCAGATGCCGGCTCCAAACTGGACAAGGCACGCACGCTGGGCGTGCCGCTGCTGGACGAAGCCGCCTTCCTTCGTCTCGTTGGCGAGGCGTGACGGGACGGCGGCGATCTTCCCGAATACTCACCGTTGAAAGGCCCATGAAAAGGCCCATGAAAAGGGCTTGCCACCGGGCGGATCGAGCCGATAATAACGCGACGGTTTTGGCAGCCAATGTAGCTCAGTGGTAGAGCAACGGTTTCGTAAACCGTCGGTCGCCGGTTCAATCCCGGCCATTGGCTCCAAGTAATGGCCGCTTACCATGCGTGTGATAGTAGAGTAACGCTCAAGCAATCGGAGGTTAAACCATGGCGAGCACCGCAATCAAACCGGTGCCTCGACAGCGTACGACCCGTTTAACAGCGCGATGAAAGCGGTATTCCAGAGTATAGGTCCAATAAGCGGTAGGGCGAGCGCATCGCGCATGGAGGCGAAACATTCTTCCGCTGAGAGCGGGCCGGTGCAGAGTTGCATAATACCAACTACGTTAATAGAGTAGTATAACGGCTCTGGAAGAAGTGTTTGCTTGAAGCAGCAGCCAATCGAAGACGAGGGAGTGCACGCGGCGGGCGTCTCGCCAGAAGCGTTGCAGTTCGGCCTGCAACACCGCT
>JANNEF010000261.1:0-2479 GCA_031378375.1 Verrucomicrobiota bacterium
GAAGGCCGATGAATTCAATCGCCGCACCACTGCTGCCCGTTACACCGCCTTCGGGGGCAACCCCCTCGAAATCGCTCATCAACTCGCAACTTGGTCCAAAGAACAATCCGTGTCTCTCGCGTTCACCCAGTGGATCGCGGGCTGGTTGCGCCATCCCTACACCGAACCAACCGTGACCAGCGCCTACGTTGCGCGCCTGCCCGAAGCCGCCACTTTGGAACGCCTCGGCCTGCGCCCCGTCACCGATGCCGGCAAGGTGACACTGCTCGTCCCGGATGACGAAGGAGTGTTCCTCGAAACGCAGACCATTCAAAACCTGCCGCTCGCCAGCGACGCGCAAGTCTATCTCGATCTGCAAAAGACCGGCCTGCGCGGGCCGGACCAGGCCAACGCCTTGCGTAACTGGGAAGGATTCTGCCGGCCGTGAAATACGAAACCTACAGCGAATACAATCCCGTTGGCGTCGCCAGCGCCGAGAGTGCTTTTCTGACCGTCTGGGCCGCACTGGGTTCGTGGCACAGTGATCTGGTGCTCGTCGGCGGTCTCGTTCCCAAATATCTCTGCGGCGATCTTTCCTCAGCGCGCGCCCTGCCGCGTCCCGTCACCCTGGATGCCGACCTCGGCATCGCCCTGGGCGCGTCTCTTGGCCAATACGGCAGTCTCCAAATGGATCTGCAAGCTCAAGGATTTCGATTTTCAAAAGATGAATTTGGCGGCCCGCGTTTTGTGAAAAAAGTCGGTGGCTTCACGATCCCGGTGGATTTTCTTACGGAACGCCCGCCCGCCACGCAGGGCACAGCAGTCGTGGATGATGTGCCGGCCAACATTCTGCCCGGCATCAACCGCGCTCTGGCTTCTGCTCGCACCGTCAACGTGACCGGAATGGACCTCTCCGGCGCAACTCAGAAACTGAATATCCGCGTCTGCGAAGTTGGTCCGTTCTTGGCCATGAAACTCCGCGCCTTTGCCCGGCGGCAAGCGCCCAAGGACGTCTTCGATATTCTCTACACCTTGCTCCATTACGATCGCGGCACAAATGCCGCCGTCGCTGCGTTTGGCGAAGAAGTTCGGGCCGGCAATCCCGCTTGCGCCGATGCCGTGGCGTGCCTCAATCAGCATTTCCGCGACGAACAATCTTCCGCTCCAGTCCGGGCGGCGAGCTTTGTCCTTGGGCAATTTGTCGCGGGAGAATCAGCGGACATCCGGTTTCGACGGTTGCAAGTCCAGCAGGACATGGTGGACGCCGGGCGTCTCCTCCAGAAAGCGATTCCCGCATGACCACCGCGCTGCCAACGCTCGACAAGCCCAATCCCCACTGGGCCAGGCTGCCGCTGTTCAATCGCAAAAACTGGTCGCGAGTACGGTTTGGCGAGGTGGTGGAGAATATCAACGAGACATGTGAGCCGGAGGCGACGGGGCTGGAGTGGTTCATCGGGCTGGAACATCTTGAGCCGGGGTCGTTGCACATCCGGGCGTGGGGCAACGTGGCGGACGGCACGACGTTCACGCGGCGCTGCCGGCCGGGGCAGGTGCTGTTCGGCAAGCGTCGGGCGTATCAGCGCAAGGTGGCGGTGGCGGAGTTCGACGCGGTGGTGTCGGGCGATATTTATGTGCTCGCGCCCAAGGGCGACCGGCTGCTGCCGGAACTCCTGCCGTTTCTCTGCCTCTCGGAGCGGTTCTTTCAGCACGCGGTCGGGACATCCGCCGGTTCGCTCTCGCCGCGCACCAACTGGAGCAGTCTCGCCAGCTTTGAGTTCGACCTCCCGCCGCCCGACCAGCAGCGCCGCATCGCAGAAATCCTCAAGGCCGCATGGGAAACTCAGCGGGCGTATGAGAACATTCTGAAACCTCTGGCGGATTTTTCGGTGAGTTCGTTCCAGCACATCCAGAACGGCGAACTCTTGCCCGATGGCTGGCAGATTGTCCCGTTGGAATCATTCTGCTCACACATCGTGGACTGTTTGCATTCAACTCCAGAATGCGTGGATGAAGGTTATCCCGTAATCAGGACCGCTGACGTAGTGCCAGGTCGGATGCTCGTTCAACAAGCAAGGCGTGTTTCGCGACAAACGTATGAGGAACGTATCTCCCGCCTCCAGCCGCAAGAGGGCGACATATTTTACTCACGAGAAGGTGCGCGGTTTGGAATTGCGGCGGCAGTTCCGGCGAACGTGGAGGTTTGTCTTGGACAACGAATGATGCACTTCCGTGCAAATGCTCAGACCGACCCAGCCTATCTCTTGTGGTTATTGAATTCCCCGGCTATCCGTCGGCAGGCAGTTGCAGGAGTGATCGGTTCAGCGTCGCCGCATGTGAACATCAGAGACATCAAACAATTCAAAGTTCCACGGCCACCGCTTGATGAGCAGCGAAGGATTGGACAACTAGTCTGCTGTCCTTGAAGTGTCTGCCATTATTTCTTCGAGTTTAGCGCGTGCGCGGGTGATTTTTTCCAGGATGGCGGCACCTTCGGCACGCC
>JANNEF010000316.1:0-29598 GCA_031378375.1 Verrucomicrobiota bacterium
GGTTTGGCTTCCGTTAAACGCGGGCCGCTGGCCCGCGCTCCCAAAGTTTGCGCTTCGCACCTTCGTGGCTCACCCGCCTCCTCCGCTGGCAGCGGGAACCTCGCGGCAAGATTTTCCACGTCGCCAACCGGAAAAAAACGACCGACCGGCAACAATTACCCGCCACCAACTGCCGCCATGCAGGTCCGTGCCAACATCGGATCGGCAAACCGTGATCACGGATTGTTAAACCGCAACTCCGGATCGTCAGCCGGCGATTCCAAATCGTCGAACCGCAACTCCGGATCGTGAGACGGCCGTTTCGGATCGTCAGACGCCCGTCCAAGGTCACCCATTCCGCGATCACGGATTGCCAGCCATCAAACGACCGGAGGCCATTTGGTAATCGAAGTCGGTCATTCCGGAACGGACGACCGCCGATCCGAAACGACCACCCGCCGCCACCGTACCGCGTCCAGGGCCAACTGATGCGCCAGCCAAAGCGGCCCCTCCTCGCCATCCCCTCGCCCGGCCACCTGCCGCCACCCGCCCACGGCGTTTGAACTCCGGGGCGTAGAGGGTTTCGCGCCGTGATCCGGGGGCGGCGCGCGTGCCGCGCTTGCCCCCGTCTATTATCCCTGGCCCCTTCGGGGCCGTCCAAAAGCTGATTTGCCCCCGCTGCATGGAACGCCATCAAAACGTGCTGGACATAGGCATTTGGCAAGCACAACCTCATTTACCATGAAAATGGATAGGCGTCACAGCACAGGCACCAACTTTCACTTTCATTGCCAGCCAGAGTGGCTAGGCGGCACGACACACTGGCATCAATGCTATGATCCGATACACAACTGCTGAGAAAGTTCCTGAGTTGACCAAGTGCTTCCGGTGGTTTGTCGGACTGTTCTTTCTGCATCTTTTTACCTTCTGGCCCCTCGTCTTTTTCGCAGGCCGGGGTCGAAGCGACTTCGTCGTATGGGGGATTTGGGCAGCTCTGGCGGCTGTTTGGCTGGCGACCATTTTTTTCGTATACAGGCTTTTCCGAATTACTCAGTCCTACTTGGTCTGGGCTTACCTCCCCTTCGCCCTGTTGCCGCTGTTCGATCTGATTGCCTTGATTCTACTCTGCGTCAGAAGTTCGGCTGAGTTGTCCAAACTGGGCTGCGAGGCAACCCTGTTTCCTCCGCGGATTGGCGCTGCACTTGCCTGTCTGATGACCCTCGCGATGGGCCTCTTCTTTCTCTATGGCCAGGTTTCTGTGCATCTCGACCATGCAATGTTGAAGCGAAAAGGGCAGCGCATCGCTGGGACCCTGCGCATGGTCATTAAGCATCGCACGAATTTCATCCCGACGGGATCATCCTTTGAGGTCGAGTATGCCGGGCAAACCAAGAGGTTCAGCGTGAACCGTAAATTGCTACGTGAGCATACCCTTGGTGACGGACGATTCACCCATCACGAGCTACCGGTGATTTATCTTCCGAACCGGCCAGACGTGGCTGAACTGCCTGAAATGCTTGGCTTCTCGGCATGGTCACTATTTCCCTACTTGATTGGTGGCGTATTGGCCTACCTTGGTGGCTACGGGTTGCTTTTGCAATTTCGCAAGCCTGCCGCGATGCGCTCCCAATGAACTGCAACGAACTGAAGGGCGACGATTGCAGACAAGTCATCAAGAACACGCCGCCAACCGAAAAGGTGGCATGGCCGGCGGAAGCTGACGCTACAAGCGCAGGAGCCGTTGGGCGTTGCCGTATAGGATCTTCCGCTCCGCCGCCCGATCCGGGGCGAGCCGCCGCACGCCCGCGATGATTTGCGCGCCGTCGCACTTGGCGCCGGCGCCCTCGCGGTCGTCGCAGTCGGTGCCCATGATCAACTTGTCCTGGTGCCGCGCGAAGAACGCACGGGCGTGTTCTTCATCGCGCCGCTGGAAGTTCAAGCCCGACCCCGCCGAGAGGTCGCCAAACATGTTCGGGTAATCGCGCAACAGCCGGTCGGTGATGCCGCCGGCCGTCACTGCGGTTTTCGGATAGAGCACGGGCTGGTCGTGGTGCTTGTCCACGTTGGCCCACCAGGTTTGCGCGTGACCGATGAAGTTCACCTTGGGAAATTTCTCCAGCACCTTGTGGAAGCTCTCGTAGTCCGTGTTGTAACGGCCGTGCTGGATGTGCATCAGGATCGGCACGGCGAAGTCCCGCGCCAGCCCCGCGATGGCTTCCAGATACGGCGAGTCGCACGCGACGCGAAACTTCTGCTCGCCGATGCCCCGCGCGCCGCCGCGCAGATATTTGCGGATGACCTTGAGCGCGTCGGGATGGTCGGCGACTTCGTTCGCGAAATACACGAACGAGCGCGGATGCCGGCGCGTCAGTTCCATCACGGTGTCGTTGCCGCCGCACCCGGCGTCCAGCCCGTAGAAACGCCCGGCGGGCAGCAGCACGGTGGTCGTCACGCCCAACGCCTTTTGATGCGCGATGAGTTGTTCGTCCGTGCGCCCGCTGTAGTTGGTGTGCTGGTGAATGTCTATGATCAGCTCCGGCGGCGCGGGGGAATTGTCCGCGCCCGGCAGCGCCGTCGCCGCCAGCGCGCAGGCGGAGGTGAACAGGAATTCCCGGCGTGAAAGGTCGTGGTGAGTGGTCATCGGAAAATGCGGAGCTGGTTACTTGCGTGCGGACATGGCGGTGCGCGTTCCGATGCAAAACAAATTCTTCTCGCCGCGCAAAAAGAGTTGTCCCTGGCTGATGGCGGGCGAGGCGACGGTTTTTTCGCCGAGTTCGTTGCGCGCGACGCGGGCGAACTCCGCGCCCGGTTTCACCACGTTCATCACGCCGTTGTCGTTCAGGAAATAGACCAGCCCCGCCGCCGACACCTGCGAAGCGTGATGCTCGCCCAACCGCTCCTGCCAGAGCAGCCGGCCATCCGCCGCCGCGAAGCAATGCGCCACGCCCGCATCCGACACGATGAGAAAATAGTCGCCCTCGATGATCGGCGACGGCACGTAGGCGACGCCCTTGTTCGTACGCCAGACGATGTGCGATTGCGTCACGTTACCGCGTCCGTCGGGTTTGATGGCGAGGATGTGGTGGTCGGGAAATCCGCCGGAGATGTAGAGCAGGCCGGTCTTCGCGCTGAACACGGGCGACGCGACGAACTGCTCCGTCGGCCCGTCAATGACCCAGTGGCGCGAGCCGTCGTGCGGGTCGTAGCTGGCGACGCACTTGTCGCCGGAGAGAATCATCTGCGTGCGACCGGCGAGTTCGCGGATGAGCGGCACGCAGTAACTGCGGGTTTTGTTTTCGCGCGGCGTCTTCCAGAGCGTTTTGCCCGTCGCGCGGTCCAGCGCCACGAGATAGGAAGCGCCGTCGTGATCGCCGTTGACGAGCACCTTGTCCTTGAACACCAGGGGCGAACTGCAAAACCCGTGCATCGAAGCGAAGGGGCCGGGACGCGCGAGTCACTTCTGTTGACCGGCGAAATCGTAGGCCGCCACGAGCATCTCCTTCCGATCGAGAAACGCGACATAGACAAGCTCCCCATCGGTGGCGGGCGTGCTGGAGGCGTGGCTGTTGAGCGAGTGCTTCCGCTCCAGCGGCGCGGTGAGGACGGTCTGCTGCCAGAGCAGCGTCCCGGACTTCCGGTCGAGGCAGAGCAACACGCGGGCTTCCGTCTCCGGCACGCAGGCGACGGTGAAAATCTTGTCCGCCCAAACAATCGGCGAGGCGTGACCGACGCCGGGCAGCGCGGTCTGCCAGACCACGTTGCTCGTGGCGCTCCAGTGGACGGGGAGATTTTTCTCAATGCTTGTGCCGTCCAGGCGCGGCCCGCGCCAGCACGGCCAGTTCTCCGCGCGCAGGGGCGCGGCAAGGGCGAGCAGCAGGAATAGAAATGCGGCGAGGAGCGACCGCCGGGGAGACCAGCATTCACCACCGGGAACCGGGGATGAATCAAGATTCAGGCAATGAGTCATAGGGTTTGCCCCGGCATTCTGCCGGATCAACTTCGCGTCACAAGCCTTTCTTCGGGTGGACGATTTTGATTTTTGAAGATGCGGCAGGTGCTGGCAATTGACGCCACGGGATTGCAGGCGCTGGAGGATCTGGCGCAACGCCTGCGCGGACGCGGCAAGCACCTGCTGCTGTCCGGCCCGCACTCGTAGCCGCTGATGGCGATGCACCGCCACGGTTTCATCGAATGGCTGGGCGAAGAAAACGTGTGCGCGGATCTGGAGACGTCCCTGGCCCGCGCGCGGGAGTTGATCGAAAAGAAAAGCTCCGCAACTCTGCCGGCGTAGGGCTTGTCGAAAATAGTGGCGCTGGCGCCCACGCCCGCAGGAAGTTCGACGGGCGGGGCGCCCGTCGGACTCGGCAGGCGGGGCGCCTGCCCCACTTTCACACCTGGCGGCGCACGCCGCCCAGGAGCAGGCGCAGACTGTTCATCACGACCAACACCGTGCTGCCTTCGTGGCCGACGACGCCCACGGTGAGAGGAATGCCACCGGCCAGTGCGAAGCCCACCAGCACGACTACGGTGCCGAGCGAGATCACCTGGTTCTGCCGGATGATGGCGCGGGCGCGCTGGCTCAGGCGAAAGGCGGCGAGAAAATTCTCCAGCCGGTCGTGCATCAACACCACCTCGGCCTGTTCCAGCGCGGCGTCGGACCCGCGCGCGCCCATCGCCACGCCCACGTGCGCGGCAGCCAGACTGGGCGCGTCGTTCACGCCGTCGCCCACCATCGCCACGCGCCGTCCGCTCGCGGAGAGCGCCTGGATGGCGGCGACTTTTTCCTCCGGTTTCAATTCGGCGCGCACGTCGTCCAGCGGCAACTGCGTTTTCAAATACTCGGCGGTGGCGCGGCGGTCGCCGGTCAGCACCACCGTCCGCAAACCGGCGGCGCGCATTTCTTCGAGCACGGGGCGGGCCTGCGGGCGGATGTCGTCGCGCAGAATGATGCGGCCCAACAAGCTGTCCTCGCTCACCCAGACTTCCGAGAGGCCGGCTTCCGTCGCGGGCACGCGCGCGAGCGTGGTGGCGTGCGGACCTTGCGCCAGCGCCTCGCGCCGGCCGAGAAAGCAAGTTGAGTTGCCCCGCCGTCCGCGCAAGCCCTGGCCGGTGATGGATTCAAAATGGTCGAATGCCACCGATGACAGTGAGTGCTGTTTGCCATAGCGCGTGATGGCGCGGGCCAGCGGGTGCGTGGAAAGTTTTTCGAGCGAGTAGGCCAGTTGCGCCACCGTCTCCTCGCGGCCCGGCGGGAAACTTTCGACGCGCTCGACCTTCAACTCGCCGGTGGTGAGCGTGCCGGTCTTGTCCAGCGCGACGACCTGCACCTCGGCCAGTTTCTCCACCGCCGCGCCGCCGCGAAAGAGCACGCCATGCCGCGCGCCCCACGCAATGGCGGCCAGCACCGCCGAAGGAATCGAGAGCACCAGCGCGCACGGCGAGGAAACGACGAGCAGCGTCATCGTCCGGTAGAACGCGCTCGGCGTCGCGCCCGTGGCCGTGAACGGCGCGAGGCCAAACCCCAGCCACCACACGAAGAACATCGCCGCCGCCAACGCGATCACCGCGTAGGTGTAACCGGTGCTGAACTTGTCGGTGAAACGTTGCGCGGGCGCCTTCTGGTGCTGCGCGTCCTGGATGAGGCGGATGATTTTTTGCAGGGCGCTTTCGTTCGCGCGCCGCAGGACGACCGCTTCCACCGCGCCCCACAGGTTGAGCGTGCCGGCCAGCACCGTGTCGCCGACGGCTTTTTCGACGGGCGTGGCTTCGCCGGTGAGATTGGATTCGTCGCTGGCGGTCGCGCCCTTCGTGATTTCCGCGTCCACGGGAAATTGCACGCCGGGTTTGATGAGCAGCCGCAAACCGGGACGGAGTTGGTCCACCGGCGTTTCGCGTTCGTGCCCGGCGGCGTCGAGCAGCGTGGCCGTCTTTGGCGCATCCTTGAACAGCGAGGAGATTTCCCGGCGCGTGCGGGCCATCGCGTAATGTTCCAGTCCGCCGGAGAAGGAAAACAAAAACAGCAGCGTCGCGCCCTCGCCCCAGCCGCCGATGGCCGCGCTGCCAGCGGCGACGGCGAGCATGAGAAAATGCACGTCGAGGGTGAACTTGCGCAGGCGTTCCCAGACTTCGCCGATGGTGAACCAGCTTCCGGCGGCGTAAGCGAGAATGAAGAGCGACAGGCTGGGCCAACGACTGGCCCCCGCCGCCACCGCGGCGGCGTCGGGCGACAGGAAATGCGCGGCCAACCCGAACCCCGCGCAGAGGGCCGCCGCGAAGAGTTGCCACTTCCATTCGTCGGGGTGTTCCGTCGCCTCGAAAAACTCAACGTCGCGTTGCACCACTTTCGGCAACGGGATGGAGCGCCAGTGCCAGAAGCGCGGCGCGGTGGGACAGGTCACGCGGGCGATGGTGGTGGTCTCGGCGTCCTGCTTGATGGTCAGGCGCTGCTGGACTTCGGGCGGGAGCGGACGCTCGCAAGTGTCGCAGGTGTTCGCGCCACTGAGCAGGCCGCAGGACGTGCCGGCAGCCTGGGCCTGGGTCAATTGGATTTCTTCAGCGAGACGCTCGGCGAGGCCGGGATGTTTACCCGCACCCATCGTGGCGACGGCGATGGATTTCTGCGCGCGATTGATGGTGACGGCTTCGAGCGCCGGCTCGGCCGCAAGCGCGGCGGCGACGGATTGCACGATACAGGATCGCTCATCCGATTCGTCATTGTTTGCGCCAGGCTTTTGGGCAATGCGATTCACTTTCGAGCAAACTATACCGCAAGCGACGTGGGGACTGCACTCAGATTGTCAAAAGCACCACGATTTCCGTTGCGTGGCACGGCGGGTTGTCACTAAAGTGCCCGCCGGATCAACACTGGCGTAGCATCCACCCTCGCCAGACTTTTTTATGAAAGCTGAGAAGCCAATCAAAGCCGTCAAGAAAACCGGGGTCGCTGCCAAAGCCCCCCCGGTTGCCGCCGCCGCGCCCGCCGCCAAAGCCAAGGCTGCGCCCCAAAAGGCCGCGCCCAAGAAAACCGCCTTGCAGGTGCCGGCCATCCTGCTCGAAGGCGATGCTCCGGCGACTCCCGCCGTCAGCGGTCCCGGCCAGCGTTACGCTCTCGGCAGTTCGGTCCCGGCAGAAGCCGCCGCAGCCACCGGCGCCGAGTTGCCGGAAGCTTACGGCACGGAACGGCTGTTGTTGACCGCGCGCGACCCGCACTGGCTTTACGCCCACTGGGATCTCACGCGCGAACAGCAGAAAAAATACAACACTGCCGCCGCCGACAAACATCTGGTGCTCCGCATCTACAAGGACGCCGTCACCGGCCAGCCGTTCAGCGAAATCCATGTGCATCCAGAGTCGCGCAACTGGTTTGTCCACGTCGGCCTGGGCGGCGCGAAGTTCCTCGGTGAACTTGGTTATTACAAGACCGCCGGGCGCTGGGTGCGGGTTTCCACTTCTGATGCGACGCTGACGCCGCCGGACAGTTTGTCGGACGACGTTTCCGTTTCGTTTGAAACACTGCCGGTGGATTTGCAATACGACGAGTTGATCCGGATCGTCAAAGCCGCCGTCAGCGCCAACGTGCCGCTCATCGAAGCCATCCAGCAGTTGCGCGCCGCCGGCTACCGGGGCCTGCCGGACACGGAGTCGCTGTTCTTTGAACGGTGGACGCCGGAACAGGAACGCGCGCTTGCGGAGGTCATCACCATGGACAACGTGCGCCGCGTCTGGATGGGATCGCTGGAAATAACCGAACTCATCCGCCGCCATTTGCAGGAGCAGCTTTCGTCCGCCGCGCTGTCGTCCTGGGGCGAGACGGGCGCGTGGAGCGGTGCGGCCTCCAGCCTGAGCAGCCCCTTCGGCGGGGCGGAACGGAAGAAAAGTTTCTGGTTCAACGTCAACGCCGAACTCATCATCTACGGTGCGACCGAACCCAGCGCGGCCGTCACCATCGGCGGCCGGCAGATCAAGCTGCGGCCCGACGGCACGTTCAGCTTCCGCTTCGCGCTGCCGGACGGGCAGTATGACTTGCCCGCCGTCGCCACGTCGAGCGACGGGACGGATTCGCGCAGCGCGGAACTGAAATTCAGCCGCCAGACGCAGTATCGCGGCGATGTGGGCAAACATCCGCAAGACCCGAAGCTCAAAACGCCGCTGGCCGCCAACGTGGCTTGAACCTCCGCGCGTGCGGTTGATGGAGCAACCCTATGCACCCGACCACCCAAGGTTACCTCTCGCTCGTCCTGCACGCGCACTTGCCTTTCGTGCGCCATCCAGAGCACGCGCAATTCCTGGAGGAGAACTGGCTGTACGAGGCCATCACCGAAACCTACCTGCCGCTCGTGCAGGTCATGGACGGCTGGCTGCGGGAGGGCATGGACACGCGCCTCACGCTGTCGCTCTCGCCGACCTTGTGCGCGATGCTGCTCGACCCGCTGCTGCAGGATCGTTACGTGCGCCATCTCGACGGCCTCATCGAACTGGCGGAAAAGGAAATGCTCCGCACCACCTGGGACAAAGCCTACGCGCCGCTGGCGCGGATGTACCAGGAACGTTTCCACTCGCTGCGCAAAACGTATTTCGACTACGGACGCAATCTCGTCGGCGCGTTCCGTAAATTCCAGGAAGCCGGCAAACTGGAAATCTTCACCTGCGCCGCCACGCACGCGCTGCTGCCGTTGCTGGCCGATCATCCACCCTCCTTGCGTGCGCAGATTCTCGTCGCTCGCGACTATCACCGCCACTGCTTCGGCCAGCCGCCGCGCGGCATCTGGCTCCCGGAATGCGCCTACGTCGAGGGCGTGGAACCATGTTTGCAGGAGGCGGGCATCCGCTGCTTCATCACGGACACGCATGGCATTTTGCACGCGCGACCACGGCCGCGTTACGGCGTGTTCGCGCCCCTGTTCACGCGCCACGGGCTGGCGGCATTCGGGCGGGACCTGGATTCCGCCCGGCAGGTCTGGAGCAAACACGAGGGCTATCCCGGCGACCCGCGCTATCGCGATTTCTACCGCGACATCGGCTTTGACCTGGATTTCGATTACGTGAAGCCGCATCTGCCGGTGCCGACGGCGCGCAGTTTCACCGGCATCAAATATCACAGCATCACCGGGCACGGGCAGGAGAAGCTGGTGTATGACCGCCCCGCCGCCTTGCAAGCCGCCGGCGAACACGCGCAACATTTTCTGGATGCCCGGCTCCGCCAGGTGGCGCAACTCTCCGGCATTCTCGAACGCCCGCCGCTCATCCTTTCGCCGTATGACGCGGAACTCTTCGGCCACTGGTGGTATGAAGGCCCGGAGTTCCTCGACTATCTGGTGCGCAAGCTGGTGTTCGATCAGCAGGCCATCGTCCTCACCACGCCACCAGACTACCTGCGCCGCCATCCGACCCAGCAGGTCGCCGCGCCCAGCGCCTCCAGTTGGGGCGAGGAGGGCTACTGGAAGGTCTGGCTCAACGAAACCAACGAGTGGATTTACCCGCATCTGCGCATCGCGCAGGAACGCATGACCGAACTCGCCCGCCGCTTCCCGACGCCGGACCCGCTCGCAGAACGCGCGCTCAAGCAGGCCGCGCGCGAGCTGCTGCTCGCGCAATCCAGCGACTGGCCGTTCATCCTGCGCACCGGCACCAGCCCCGACTACGCGCGCAAACGGGTCAAAGACCACCTCCTCCGCTTCATCACCCTGCACGAGCAACTGACCACCACGCGCGTGGATGAAACCTGGCTCGCCGGCGTGGAAGCGATGGACAATCTCTTCCCCGACGTGGACTACCGCTATTGGGCGTAACCACGGCGAAGCTCAAACCACAAAGCCAACGCAGCGGAGTTTCAGGCTTCAAGCTGCCGAACCCGCGTCGCTCCGGCAATTACTGGCCGAGACTCGCGAGCAGTTCCCCGGCGGTGACCGTCGCCGTGCCAACCTTGCCCACCACCACCCCGGCGGCGTGGTTCGACACGACTGCGGCCTCCAGCGGCGAAGCACCGGCCGCAATCGCCAGTGTAAACGAGGCGATCACAGTGTCACCCGCGCCCGACACATCGAACACTTCCTGCGCCACCGTCGGGATGTGAAACGGCTTCCGCCCGCGCTGGCAGAGCAACATACCGTGGTCGCCCAGCGTGATGAGCAGCAGCGCGGGTTGCAGTTCGGCGAGCAGTTTTTCCGCCGCGCGCTGGAGCGGCGCGTCCGCGTGCGGGTCCGCCGCGTGAGCGTCGTCGCTCACGCCGGCCAATGCGAAGGCTTCCTTGCGGTTGGGCGTGATCAGCGAAAGGCCACTGAGATTCAAATCATGCACCGGCTTGGGGTCCAGGCTCAACCACACGCCCCGCGCGCGGCAGAATTGCTTCAGCCCATCGAGCAACGGTTGCGTCACCACGCCTTTGCCGTAGTCGCCCACGATGACGGCGTCCGCCGCGAGCAGGCTCGGTTCGAGCGCGGCCAGCAAGCGGCGCGTGGTGGGGCCGTCGGCGTCGAGTTTGGTCTCGCGATCCACGCGCACGAGCTGTTGCTGGTGCGCGACGATGCGGGTCTTGATGCTGGTGGGCCGCGTCGCGTGTGGCAACAGCCCGCGGCAATCCACCGTCTGGTCGTGCAGCAACTCGCGCAGACGCTTGCCCGCGTCGTCACGCCCGACGAGGCCGAACAACTCCGTTTGCACGCCAAGCGCGGAAAGGTTGCGGGCGACGTTGGCCGCGCCGCCAGGCATGAAGCTTTCGCGCGCGAAATCCACGACCGGCACCGGCGCTTCCGGCGAGATGCGCGAGACGTGCCCCCAGATGAACTGGTCGAGCATCACGTCGCCGATGACGACGATGCGACGGCGGCGGGCGAGTTTGAGCAATTGGCGGACGCGCGCGGGGTTAAGTGGACGGGGATTCATGGTGGGCGGGCGAGCGGAGGATTCAATCGAGGAACGCCGTCAGCGGGCTGGTGGGGCTGGCGGAATCGCGCGGGGCAGCAAGGCCGATTTCGTAAGCGGCCCGGCCCGCCTCCACCGCAAGCTTGAACGCAACGGCCATCCGGTTTGGGTCGCTGGCGATGGCGATGGCGGTGTTCACGAGCACGGCGTCAGCACCCAGTTCCATGGCCTCGGCCGCGTGGCTCGGCGCGCCGAGGCCCGCGTCCACGACGACCGGTACCGTGGCCTGCTCGATGATGATGCGGAGCTGGTCGCGCGTCTGGAGGCCGCGGTTGGAACCGATGGGTGAGCCGAGCGGCATGACAGTGGCGGTGCCGGCGTCTTGCAGGCGTTTGGCGAGCACGGGGTCGGCATTGATGTACGGCAGCACGGTGAAGCCTTCGCGCACGAGGATCTCGGCGGCCTTGAGCGTTTCCACCGGGTCGGGCAGCAGGTAACGCGGGTCGGGGTGGATTTCCAGCTTCACCCATTTCGGCAGTCCGGCGGCGGCGGCCAGGCGCGCGAGACGGACGGCTTCCTCGGCGTTCATCGCGCCGCTGGTGTTGGGCAGGAGGAGGAATTTATCCGGGTCAATGAATTCGAGGATGTTGGCGAACGGGTCCTGCTTCCCGCTCAAGTCCGCGCGGCGCAGCGCCACCGTGACAATCTCCGTGCCGCTGGCCGCGAGAGCATCGCGCATCGCCTCGGGCGCGGAGAACTTGCCCGTGCCCAGGATGAGGCGGGAACGGAAGGAACGCCCGGCGATGATCAACGGATTGTTCGCGAACTGCATCGCCGCCAGCTTAGGCGCGTCGGCGACGGGTTGTCGAGGCGAACGAGTTCCACCGCGCGGCCGCTCGAAAGTGGATCAGGCCCCGTCAATCACGCCACCGCCGCGACGGCGCCGTTCCTCGCGGCCTCGGCGGCGGCCTCGCCTCGATACTCGTGGAGCTTGTTGCGCAGCGTGCGGATGCTGATGCTGAGTTTCTCGGCGGCGCGGGTGCGGTTGCCATGACACAACTCCAGCACGGCGAGGATGTGTTTCTTCTCCACTTCGCTCACCGTATCCACGGCACCGGCATCGGCGCGGCCCGCCAGTGTGAACACGCCTGGAGCGGGTGTGGCTGGCGCCGCGGGAGCGCCCAGATCGATCGAGAGATGGGATGGTTCGATGACGCCGCCTTCGCCGCAGAGGATGACAGCCCGCTCAATGACGTTTTGCAGTTCGCGGACGTTGCCGGGCCAGTCGTGCTTCTGCAACGCGGCGAGGCAGCGCGGCGAAAGCGCGAGCGCGGGCAAGCCGTGTTTGCGCGCGAATCGCTGCCGGAAATACTCCGCGAGCATCGCGATGTCCTCCGGGTGCGTGCGCAACGACGGAACGGTGATGGGCACGATGGACAAGTGGTGGAAGAGGTCTTCACGGAATTCGCCGCGCCGAACTTTCTCCTCGAGGCGGCGGTTGGTGGTGGCGAGGAGGCGTACGTCCACCGGACGCGCCTGCTGTTCGCCCACGCGCACGGTCACGCGGTCTTGCAACAGGCGCAGCAGGCGCATCTGGACGGCGGGCGAAAGTACGCCGACTTCATCGAGCCACAGCGTGCCGCCCTGAGCCAGTTCCACGCGGCCACGCCGACGAGCGGGCGTGCCAGGGCCAGAGCCCTGGCCGAACAACTCGATTTCCAGCGGAAGTTCGGAAAGCGCGGCACAGTTGACCTTGATGAGCGGCGCGTGAGCGCGGTTGCTCTGGCGGTGTAGGGCGCGGATGACGACATCCTTGCCGGTACCGCATTCGCCTTGCACCAGCACGGTGGCGTCGGTTCGGGCGATCTTGCGAATTGTAATACGCAGTTTGTCCATCACGGCGCTGGCACCGAAAAGTTCGGCGGCGGCGGCAGCCTCCGCATCCAGGTTGAGGCATTGGTTGACCTGGGTAAGTTGCAGAAAGTCGGCGGCTTTTTGCAGCGTGACCTCGAGTTGCTCGTTCGAGAAGGGCTTCAAGAGATAGCTGAACGCGCCGCGCTTCAGGCACCCGATGGCGGATTCAACGGAGCCGAATTCGGAGTTGATAATGACGACCGGACGCGCCGGGGCCGCGGGCAGTTCGGCGAGCAAGTCGCCGGCACTTCCGTCGGGGAGGCGCACGCCGGTAATGACGGCGTCGAAACGGTCGCGGCTCAGGGCCGCGCGCGCGTCGGCGAGGGTGCCGGCGGCAACGGGTTGGTAATGGCGCTGGCGCAACTGTGTTTCGAGGTTTTGCCGGCTGAGTTCGTCGGCTTCAAGGATTAGGATTTTTTCGATGCTCATGTGAGTTTGTGTTTTGTTGGAATTAGTGGGCGGTGTGGCGCCGGTAAAGATCGGCGACAAAGTGGGGGCGTTGACGGTTGGCGGCGGGCAACTGGTGGGCGGGCATGAGGCCGCGCCGCAGGAGGGATTGCTCGTTTTCGCGATCCAGCAGGATGATCTTCATGATCAACTCCTGATTGCCGCAGATCAGGTTGGCGACTTCCGGCCATTGAGAGCGAGCTTCAGGAGGAAGTCCCTGCCAGAGATCGCGGCTTTTCCGCAATTGCAGGAGGGATTGCTCCAGTCGCGGAAGCAGACTTTTTCGGAGTTGATAGAACTCAAACGCCGGCGAGGCCCCGGGCGTGCGCAGCGATCCGCCTTCACGTTCGACCAGAGCGAGCAGTTCCTCGCATAACAATTGATGGGCGCGGAGATCAGCGGCGATGTGGGCAGATTCGTTCATTGAGGCGTCGGGGGGGGGATCGGGGCGGGCGGGAAAGTTCCCAGCCGTGAGAGCGCGGTCTGCGTCTGCCAATTGAGAAAATCGCTGCGCCACTTGGCCATGTCGATCACGGCTCTCAGACCGGGCCCGGCGTCGTCGGCCAGTTCCTTGTGCCGGGCAGTGATACGGGCATAGGTTTCGCCAGCTTTCTGGGGTTGCTGGAGTTTTTCGTAAGCCAGGCCGATCTGATACCAGACTGGCAGTTGCCAGGCGGGCGACGGATCGAGCGCGGCAAGCGTCAGGTAAATTTCCAGCGCGGCGAGGTAATCGCCTTCGAGGTAGAGCTGGTTGGCGATTTCGTTGCCAGCCCGGCGGCGCCAGTAGTTCCACTGGTCGGGGTTGCTCTCGGCGTCGCCCTGCTGGGACTGAAGCAACAGCAAAACCTGTTGCAAGGCATCCCGGTTGCGTCCGACCTGCTTGAGGGAAGCGGCCAGAAGAAAGCGCACTTCCGCCGATTCCTGGGCAGCGGGATTCCGCGCCAGAAAGTCCTGCGCCTGCGCGATGGTTTCGGTTGATTTGTTCAGGCCGGAATGGCAGCGAACCAGTTTGTATTCGATCTGAACATGGTTTAGTTCGGGCGACGCTTGTTTGACCAGGCGCGCGAATAGCTCAGTGGCATCCTCCAGTTTGCCCTCCAGAAAATGAGTGTCAGCGATTTCCGTCTGTGCGTGCAACACGAGCCGTTTGTAGTAATCAATACTGCCGAACTTCAGCGTCAGGGAACTCGTCATGACCTCGTAAAACTTCCCCAGAGCAAGCGCGGGCGCGCCCATCTGCCGGTAAAGCAACCCCTGGCGCAACAGCACTTCAGGCACACTGGGATCATCCGGCCAGCGTTTGATGTACTGACTGAAAATCTGCTGCGCCTTGGCGAGTTCGTTTTGCTCATGAGCCATCAACGCCAGTTCAATCAACGCCTGACGTTTCAATTCGTCCGGCGCGGTCATCCCGATCACCGTGGCGAAGTTTTTTGCGGCAAGGGAATAAGACTTCTGGGCTCGCTGATCGCGGGCGAGGTCGAAGATCATTTGCTGGTGGGGTTTGGGTTCGACCAGTTTGCCATCGCCGGTCTTGGCCAGGAGGTTGGAGTTGGCCAGCAAATCAGCACTCTGATGTAGCGACGCATTGAAGCCGGCGCCCTTCTTGGCCGACTCCGTGTCAGGCTGCGCCGGTGGCGACACCGGCATCGCACTGCGGTGCTGGTTGGTGATCAATGGAAAGCTGAATGGCAGTCCGGCGGGATGAGCCGAGGAGGACGGAGCCGCCGCTGGCGCGTTTCCCATGACCCAAGCAACGTTCGCGAAAAGCGCGGTAGCGAGAAAAATCATCCGACCGGATCGGCGCCAGACAAAGCTGAATTTGCGAATTTGCATGGTGGCGCGCCTATGGAGTGGTGTAAGTCACCTTGCTGGCAGGTTGAACGATCGGGTGGGGAGGTGTGAAACTGACCGGCATCACGATTCCTGCACGCGGACTGTTGGAGCCGGAGACCGGCTGTTGGAAGAAATGTGACATCATCTGAGGTGTTAGCAGCGGATGCTGGGTCGATCCCGAAATTGCACCAGCAAAGTCATTCGTCGGGGCCCCAGCCGTGAGGGCTGCCAGACTGAAGGGTGATTTCACCACGATGGTGTCAGGCTCAACGACAGGAGTCGGAAGATTCGGGACCACGAATGCAACTGCCACCGGGCCATTGGTCGCCGCCGCCGTTGTGGGACCGGGCAGCTCGATGAGCCAGGAAAGTTTTGGTGATTCAACCGCCGTAGCCGTCGCCCGAAAGCGCAGTGGGCTTGGCCCGATGGCCGGCAGATAGTCCGCCCAAGCGCCGGCCAGAGCCAGCGTCAGAGCGCCTACTGTCAGAGCGATGACTGATCGCATAAATTTTTCGCTATTCGACGATATGTGATTGGGCCGTTGAACCAGCACATCGGTGCTGACAAATTCAACCAACCGCATTCTGTCCGCAAATAGCGAACAGACTGCCAGGACTTGAATAGCAACATTCTTGCCTAGTTTTGCGGAGGGAAAGAACCGGGCAAATTTGACCGATCCGACCAGGAAGACTGCGTGGACTAACAGTAAACGAGCAAAGTTTGCCGGATAGGATTTACCCGGTTGTGATTTCGGAGCTTGTCTATGTAAGGCTCGCTCAAGACTTGACCGGAGGGGATCAGCAGCAAACCGTTGGCGGCGTAGATGCCCTTGGCCAGCACCATGCCTGGAGATAATTCAGCCAGCAGGATTTCTTTTTCCCGTCGCGGTCGAACGACGTGCGGTCGGTGACGCGATACCAATCGAACCGCTTCAGGATCGAAAGCGGTGCCGCTGCCCCGCTGGATGCGTTCCACGGCGGTCTCGTCATCGGATTGGCTTTCAACATAGCAAGCCGCGACGGCCAGCACACGGCCAAGCCAAGGGATGGTTTCACCTGCAAGTTGGTCGGGAAAGCCGGTGCCGTCGAATCGCTCGTGATGGGCGCGAATCACCAACCCCACGTCGGCCAGATGATGCATGAAGCCGGCGAGTTCCTGGCCAAGCACCGGGTGCTGCTGAATGAGAGCCCGTTCAGCCGGCGTCAATTGTTCCGGGCCTTTCTGCCACAGCAAAATCAGCCGGCGCGGAACCCCCACTAATCCGATGTCATGCAGCCATGCGGCAAATTCCAAAACGCGCCGCTGGTCCTCCGGCCACTGCGCGGCCTCGGCGAGGTGATGACAAAGATCCCGGACTTTGCGCGCCTGCTCGCCGAGCGTCGGGTAAAACGTCTGCATCGTGCGCAGACTCAACTCCACCGAGCGCTGGAGGTTTTGTTCCAACGCGAGGTTCAAATCAGCGAGTTGGCGGTTTTGATCCGCTTCGCGAGCGACCTGTTGCGCGAGCGACTGGTTCAATCCAGCCAGTTGCTCATTCATCGCCTGAGTGGTCCGCTGCAATTCGCCGTTGCGGCGAATCAACTCGTGCCGTTGCACGCCATTTCTGACGGTGACGAGCAACTCCTCGCGCAACCAGGGCTTGACGATGAAACGGTAGATTTCGCCCTGGTTGATTGCCTCAATGACCGTGTTGAGGTCTAACACTCCGGTCATTAGGATGCGCGTGGCTTCGGGTTGGATTTGTTTGGCTTGGGCCAGCAACTCCAACCCCGTGAGGTCCGGCATTCGCTGATCGGTAAGCACAAGTGTGAACGAGTCGCGCCGCAACAAGTCCAGCGCCGCAACGGCGCTGCAAGCGGTGGTCACCTGGTAGCCTTCACGAGCCAGCGTTTCGCGCAGGCCCAGCGCGATGACCTCCTCGTCGTCCACCACCAGGATGCGACCGGTGGTGATACCGTCCGAGGGGTTGTCGGCTGTCATCATAAATTCCCCGGAGGTTCCGGCGCGATCCGATCCACAGCCAGCGAACGCTTTAAGCTCAGGAATATGACTGCCATGCCGACTCTCCTCCGTGGCTGTAGGCTTGATGCACTTGGCGCAGGTTGCGGCTGGATCGGTGCAACTCCCGCCGCTCCTGTTCCGCGAAGCCTCGCTGCACCGCCAACGCCTCGGCGTTCTCCAATTCGAGCAAGATCAGCTTCGCGCCGAGTGCGCGGGCTTGTTGCTCGAACCCACGGGAATTGGCGTTGCCGGGCAAGGCTGAGGAAACACTGACGATTTCCTCTCGCAACCGCTGCTTTTGGTCTTGAAGCGCCGCGAGCTGAGTCCAGTGCGCCGATCGAATGGCCGCACCTTCATGTTCCGTCAGCACGCGCCAGCACTCGTAGAGCTCCGCGATTGTTTTTTCTGCACTCATGATTGTGAACGATGGCCAGCGAGTTCAGGCGGCCACGCACAAGCCGGCGAGGCCCTCGGCGGAATCGGTGGCACCGGATTTTTGCAGCATCTCGGCCCAAGCTTCACGCAGAACGGTGAGTCGGTTGATGACCTCGACAATGCCGTCCTCCTGCTTGTACTGGTTGCACTCCTGGAGCCGGTGGTCGAAGTAATCGTAAAGCCGGCGGAGATTCGCGGCGAATTCACCACCCGCCTTGGTGTTCAGGGTCGCGTTCAATTCGTTGATGATAGCCTGAGCGCGGAGGACGTTGTTGTTGATGGTTTGGTTGAACTCCAGCGGATCGTCCATCGCAAACCCGCGCCGGGCTTGCTCCAAAAAGCGGATCGCGCCGTCATACATCATCAACACGAGTTGACCGGGCGACGCCGTCTGCGTCGCCACTTGGCGGTACGATTGCCAGGGATTGGGGCGGTGCATGGCAGCCGGAGCTACTCGGGCGGACCGTCCCAGTTGTTGGCGAGCAGCCGGGAGATGCGCTTGATCATTTCCATGGGCGGATACTGCGCGGTGTTGACGAGATCGGCTCCACGCGCGACTTCCGGTGTTCGGACATCCGGGGCTTCAGCCAGGGCGCGGTTCAGGGCTTCCGTGGCAGCGAACACGGCTTGATCCGTGGCAGATAGTGGCGCACGCGGCAACGGACGCCGCGCGACACTTTCGACGCTCAGGTTCTGATTGGATATGTGGTTAATTTGCATATTTGACGGGCCTTTCCAGGCGTGTTCAGGTTTCTAAATAGCATACCTACCTATGTCATCGGCTGATTTGGGATTCTGTTCAGTCATATTTCATCTTTTCGGCAGGCTCGCCAGCAGTGCACTAACGGTGTATTGGCCGAAACGCCGGGGCGAACTCAGGATGGTCCCCGCTTCGCCGCCCCAAGGACGCCACTCCTCGCCGTGCGACTGCCCATAACGCTCGGCGGCCCGCGCAACGGTGGGATCGGCGGCATCGAACACTTCGTCGGCCGCCCACAAAATTTGACCGCTGCGGCAGTCCGCCAACTTGAAATTCCAACCAATGACCAGCGGCTTGTAGGCGTGGAACAGTCTCAAGTGTGAAAACAACACCGCATCGCAGCCCAGTGATTCACGCACCCGTCCCAAAAGATCGCCAGGCAATTTATCCTCCGCCTTCCAACTGCCGCGCCCCGTCCAATCGAGCAGTTGTTGAGCGGAAACAGCGATCAGTTCAAACCGATTCGCCTTGCCCAGTTCGGTGTAAAGCACCGGTTCCAACTGTGCGCGCCCTGCGGCGGCCAGCCAGTCCTCATCTGCCACACTCGTTGGGAGCACGGCCACCCGGCGCACGGCGGACGGGAGCTGCGGCGTCAAGCGATACACATTGGCGGGCTGGAAGGCGGGCCCCAGCAACGTTTTCGCCAACGGACCGCTGGCACAACCGGACCACAGCATGACGGCAAATGTCGCTACCCATCGCGCGCCTTGTCTGGCCTGGCGAGTCAAATTGGGTAGTTGAGTCAACATCGTCGCTCCTATTGCGTGCCAAATCGCTGCTGAAGGAATTGCAGTTGCTGATTGATCTTGGACTGGGCCGTCTCCATCGCAATGAAGCTGTCCACCAACCGCTGTTCGTTCAGCAGAACCAGCCGCTCCAAGTCACTCACCTGCGTGTCAATGCCGGCCACCTGCTTGTCCAGGTTGTCCCGTTTGGTGACGAGCGACCCTTCTTCGCCGGTCACTGATTCCAGATAGGCGCTAAGTTGGACGCCCAGCCCGGAAGTCGAATTGCTGAACAGTTCCTTCACGCCGTTCAAGTTGTCGGCCAGCGCCGCGTCCAGCAGCACGCTGCTACTCAAAGCCAGCGTGTCGTCCGTGCCATTGGAATCAATACCCAGCCCGGCCAGTTGTGAAATGGTGCCGGACAGTCCTGACACGACTGCGTTGGCAATGGATCGAAGTTTGGTGGAGAGTTCGCTCGCGTCACTTTCCGCAGCCAGTGTGCCAGCGGTAACCTTGCCTTTGGCGTCGGTGGTGCTCGCCGTTTGCGCGTCAATCAGCGCCTGACTCTTGTTGTATTCGGCGAGGAAATCGTTGATGGCCGTGCTGACCTTCGCCGTGTCGCTAGAAACGGTGATGGTAGTCGTCGCGGCCGGCCCGGTCGTGGAACCGCCAGTCAGCGGATTCACTTGCACCATGTAGGCATCCCCCGTGAAGGGAGGGGCTGTGCCGAAATTGATTGCGTTGGTATTCGAGTTGGCCTCGGCAGCGGTGCGGTGGATAGTGACGTTGGTGGAGTCCACTCTCCGCACCCAGTAGGTCGTGTCTGCGTCGATTTGACTGGGCAGGGTGCCGGTGGTTTGGAAGCGGATGGCATGGCCATGCTGCAGGTTGTGCGGCGGAGCGGTCCGCACCCGGGTCGTGATGCCGGCGCCGCCGAACTGACCGATGAACATCGGCGCACTCAGCGTGTCAGGGGTGGCAGAAATCGTTTCCGCTCCCTTGAGGGCGGTGACGGTCAACCCCTGGATCCCGTGGTCCGCGTCGGTGATGACGTTGGCGTGGCTGGTCAACTGGCCGCCGCCATTCACGTTGTAAATCAAATCCTTTCCCCTCGCCAGTGCCCCGGCGGTCAAGCCAGACGCGGCCAGGAAATTCCCGGTCACGTCCTGCAACGCGATCCCGACGTCGCCCGTGCTTTTGCTCGTGAGCGCGAAGCGGTCGTTCAAGGTGTCGTAGCTGGCCGTGACGCCGGAGTTCGAGTTGTTGATGCGCGCCACCAGGTCGGTCACGGTGTCCACCGAAGCATTGAAGCTGATGCTGACCCCGTTGATCTTGAATCCTCCCGCCCCGGCCCCACCATCCGAGACGGCCGTCGCGAAATTGGCGCTGGCCAGGGCGGCGGTCTGCTTGACGACCCCAAGCGCCGCGGTGCTGGTGATCGCGCCGGTGCCCGTGTTGTAAAGCTTGGTGACCGCGAGAAAGTTGATCGTGTCCGTGGCGCTGCCCAGCACGATCTCGCTTCCGCTCGTCAAGGTGAGCTTGTCCGTCGTGTTGTCATAGGTGCCAGTGACGGCCCCGCCGGTCGCGGTGCTAATCTTGTCGAAAACCCCCTGGAGCGTGTCGCTGGTGGCCACCGTCACCTGCTGGCCGTTGACGGTGAAAGTGCCCGCCGTGATGGCCGTACCCAATCCGGCGGCGCTCAAGACCAGCCCGGAGACATCATTCGTCGCGCTGAGTTTCTGTCCCGCGTTCACCGCCCCCTGGTGCGTGCTGGCGGTGGCCAGTTGCGTGAAGTTAAACGTGTAAGTGCCCAGCGCCGCCCCGCTCGTGGTGGCGGCGGAGGCGACGGTGGAATCACCGGTCTGAGCCAGCCGGCTGTTGAACAAAGTGGCGTCCGCCAGCGCGTCCGTGCGCGTTTTCAGCGCGGCCAACTGGGTGGCGATGTTCGCGTAGGCGATATTTCGCCGGCCCAACGCCAACTGCTCGGTGCGCAAGCGTCGTTGGGGCGCCCGTTCGACATCGCTCAACTGGTCCACCAGCGAGCGCCAGTCGAAGTTCGATGCCAGGCCGGAAAGTCCCAGGTTCATCAGTTAATCACTTATTGCCAATTGTTTCATCATGCCCCCACTGGCCGCCCGCTCGCCGGAAAAGGCTCGGACGGCGCTAGGGCGCCGTCCGAGTGTGTATCAGTTTCCGTGCCGTGAGACCGCGCTCGCTTACGAGAGCAGCCGCAAGGCGGAGGTCGGCACTGCGTTGGCCTGGGCCAACATGGCGGTGCCGGCCTGGACGAGGATGTTGTAGCGGGCGTACTGAGTACTTTCCTCCGCCACGTCCACGTCTTTGATGCGGCTGTTGGCCGCCGCGAGGTTGTCTTTGAGGACACCCAACTGTTCGCTGGTGTAGGATAAGCGGACAATGTTGGCGCCGCCGGTGGCGCGGTCGCTCGCCAGTTGCGTGATGGCCGCCTTCACGTTGGTGAGGGCGGTGGCCGCCGTGGTGGTCGTGCTGATGCTCGACGCGGTGGCGGTGGTATAGGCAGACGCGCCGACGTTGATGCCGGTCATGCTGAACGTGCCGCTCTCGCCGTCGGTCGTGACCGACAGCGCGCTGGCCGAGAACAAACTGACGCCGTTGAAGTCCTTGCCGGCCGTGTTTGTGATGTACGAGGACAGCGTGCTGAACTCCGAGTTGTAGAGCGTCCGATCTGCGTCCGTCTTGGTTACATCCTGTGACAGGATGGCCAGTTCGCTCATGCGATCAAGGGCTTTGCCGACCTTCTTCAGGAACCCGTCCTGGGTCTGGCTGAAGGAGATGGCGTTGCCCAGGTTCGCGTTGGCGGCACTGGTGCGGTTGATGAGGGCGTCAAACCGCAGGGCGACCGCCGATCCGGCCGCATCATCTTCCGGGGAAGTGATTTTGGAGCCGGAGGACAGCCGCGCGAGCGACTTGGCCAGCATGTTGGAGGATTCCGAGAGCAAGCGAGCGCTGCTCTGGGCCGATACGTTAGTGTTAATTACCATACTATTATGACTCTTTCCGTGAGTGACCCTTGTGGGGTTACCACTACTGCAACTTCGACATCCATTTCGTTTGGTGAACCTTTGACAAAGGGCGTCCACCGATTTCCCCGCTGGCTCTTTACGGCTGCCAACCGCCGTGTCTTCTCGACACTGGAGTAATCGGCGGGTTTTCCAGGTTGTACACTCTTTTTTTGAAAAATCTTTTTAGCAGCGTCGAATTCCCCCCGCAGGTTCCCGTTGCCAAGGCCATCCCGGATGCCTATCGTTGGCCCAGTTGGGCGATTAGCGTAGTGGTAGCGCAGCTCCTTTACACGGAGTAGGTCGGAGGTTCGAATCCTTCATCGCCCACCAGATTCCGCAACCCGATGCTTATGAAAACCAAATCCCTCCGCACTCTCGGTCTGGCGCTCATGGTGACGCTCACGCCGCTCCTTTCCACCGGCCTCTTCGCCCAGGCGGACAAGGTCAAGGAGCGCGCCAAAGACCTGAAGAAAAAAGTCGAAGGCACCCAACCGGTGAAGACCAACGCCCCGGCGATGCGTACCAATGCCCCGCCCCGCTCGCCCAAAGCGCCAAAATAATTCCCGCGCACCCGCTCACGCCGGGCTGGTCAATACCTGAGATCCCGCCCGCTGCACCCTCAACGTCTTCATCGCCGGCCCAGCCGGGCAGACACCGTCGCCATCAACGCCCGCGTGTAACCCAGCTTCAACCACGCGCTCAGACCGAAGTACGCCAGCGTCGCCAGCGTCATCGGCACAAACACTTCGCCCAGTTTCAGTGGCAGTGTGCCGTGGCCGAGCCACCGGGACCACGCGCGCCAGCCGAACCACGCCACCGCGCCGGCGACGAGCGCATTGCCCAGCAGCAGGAGCAGGCTGCGCCGCAGTTCAGGCAGCTCGAGTTTGCCGAGCTTGCGGCGCAGGGCGTAGAAGAGCAGCGCCACGTTGATGAGCGCGCTCAGGGTGTTGGCCACGCCCAGCCCGCCCTGGCGCAGCGGCCCGATGAGCACGAGGGTGAAGGCCGCGTTCAACCCGAGGGTGAAGAGGCTGATCTTCATCGGCGTCGTCGTGTCGCCCAACGCGTAGAAGGCGCGCGCGAGGATGTTCACGACGGAAAATGCGACGAGGCCCGGTGCCAGACACGCCAGCGCCAGTGACGCGCGCGCGGTGGAGAAGGAATCAAACTGCCCGCGCTCGAACAGCAGCCGCACGATCGGTTCGGCCTGCGCCAGCAGGAGCGCGGAGGCCAGCAGGTTGATGAACACCAGGTAGCCCAAGCCCTGCCCCAGCGTCGCGCGGAACTCGGGATATTTCTTCTCCGCCGCCATCCCGGAGAGCGTCGGCAATAGATACGTGGCCAGTGACAGGCCGAAGACGCCCTGCGGCAATTCCATCAGGCGCACGGCGTAGTTGAACGAGGCGACGATCCCGGCATCCACCCAGAAGGCGATGCCTTGCGTAAGCATGACGTTGATTTGGTACGCCGCCACGCCGACCGCCGCGGGCAGCATCTGGCGCACGACGCGGCGGACGGTTTCATCGCGCCACGGGGAGATCCATTGCGGCTCGAAACCTTCCCGGCTCAACAGCGGCATTTGAAAGACCGCCTGCACGATGCCCGCGATGACGACGCCGACGGCGAGGGCAAAGATTTGTTTCTCCAATCCACCGCCCATACGCGGCGCGAGCCAGAGAACAGAGGCGATCATGACCACGTTGAGCGTCGCCGCGCCGATGGCGGGGACAAAGAAGTGACCGCGCGCGTTGAGCATCCCCATGAAGATGGCTGCGAGACACACGAGCAGCAGGTAGGGAAACATCACGCGCAGCAATCGCAACATGAGGAGCGTCTGGCCCTCGGCCTGACCGACGGCCACAATCACCGACGTGACCAGGATGCCCAGTGCGATGACGACGCCGGCGCCAATGAAGAGACCGGAGATGACAGCGTTGGCCGCGCGCCACATTTCCGCGTCACCGGCGACCCGTTCCTTTTCCTTGAAGATGGGAATGAACGCCGCGGTGAGCGCGCCTTCGCCCAGGAGACGGCGGAACAGATTGGGCACGGTGAAGGCGAGCATGAAGGCCCCAGCCACCCAGCCGTCGCCCATGAAACGGGCGTAAACAATTTCGCGCACCAGGCCCAGGACGCGGCTGGTGAGTGTGGCCGCGCCCATCGCCCCGGAGGATTTCAGCATCTGCGACATGACGCGCGAGATAGTCCCGAGTTCAAAGTTCCCGGCGCAAGGTTAAACGCCGGACGAAGACGAAAGCGGGCGCAAAGGCTCCGGAGGTGTGGTTGGCGCAGGATCACTCATATCGCAACGCCTGAATCGGGTGCAGCCGGGCCGCCTTGAGTCCGGGAAAGATTCCGGCCAGGACCCCGACGAGGACGCTGAAGCTGAAGGCCAGCAACATCGCCTCCACGGTGATGACCGGCGTGTAATCGGCCGGCGACACCAGGGTCAAGAGCTTCACCAAGCCCTGCGAAGCGAGCAGGCCGGCCACGCCACCGATGACAGCGATGACCACGCTCTCGACAAGGATTTGAATGAAGATGTCAATGAACGTCGCGCCAATGGCCTTGCGCACACCGATTTCGCGCACGCGCTCAGTGATGCTGGCAAGCATGATGTTCATGATGCCAACGCCGCCGACGAGCAGGCTGATGGCGGCGATGATGCCGCCGCTCAGGCGCGCATTGCGGGTGGCAGTGGTGATGTTCTCCGACCAGTTCTCCTGAGTGTTGAATGCGAAATCATCAATGCCCTTGTGAGTGTGCATCATCACGTTTTTGACCTGCTGCAGAGCGTCGTTCATCTGGTCGAGATCCTTGACCTTGAAATAAACCGTGGAGAGCCGGGGATCGGGCCCGGGATCCAAAACTGGCGCGCCACCGGCGCCGGTGTTCACGGGCGCCGCGGAGCCGGCCCGGAACTTCAGCCACATGGTGTTGAGCGGAATGTAGATGGTGTTGTTCTTCCATTCGAAGGCGATGCCCGCGCCGCTCTTGCTTTTCCCACTGCCCTGGCCCCGCTTGCGGGTTGGGCCGTTTTGCGCAGGTCCCAACCCACTCTCCCTCGCCAGCGCACGAGCCTTGCGGTCCAACTCGCTTTCTTAATGCTGGAACATGCCGATGATGCGGAAGCGCTGATGGCTGATGTTGATAAACTCGCCGACGGGATTGATCTCACGGCCGATCTCCTCAGGTGCCCCGAAAAGCGCGTCGCGCGTGCCGGTGCCGATGACGCAGACACTGCGGGCCTGCTCCTCGTCCACGTCGTTGAACATGCGTCCGTGTTCGATCACATGCTGGTTCAATTCCAGGGCAGCGGGCCAGGTGCCGACGAAATGCCAGGGGTTGAAGGCCTTGCCCTGGCGCGTCACGGTGACGAGACGTTGTTGCATTTCCGGCGTGACCAGGTGGACGAGGGGCGCGCTGTGTTGCAAGGCGTAAATGTCGTTCATGGTGTTGCCCACGGCTTGATCCGCCCGGTGCTGCTGCCACACGGGAATGGCCTGCGGCGTGACGTAAACTTTCTCCAGCCCGCCGATGGCGATGAGCGCCTCCTTCATGCCGTTCTCCAAACCTTTGACCAGGGCGGACTGCGCGACGAGACTGCCCACCCCGAGGATGATGCCGAGCATGGTGAGCACGGAGCGGAACTTGTTCGCCCAGATTTCTTTGAAGCCAACGCTGATGGTGGTGAGAAAGTTCATGGGTAGCGAAAGGCCGTATGCAGATTACCGTTTTGAACCTGCCACTGGCTTGGACTTCGCCGCTGAAACTGCCCCACCCTTGCCGCCCGGAGATTGCAGTGCGCCAGCCTGACCCGGCGGCGTGACGAGCGAAACCACCTCACCGCCCACCAGCCCCTTGGTAACTTCGGCGAAGTCATAATCCGCCACGCCAAGCTGAACCAGTTGGCGCTCAAACTTATCGTCGCCCATTCTGACGTACACGAAGCGCTCCCCTTGATCGTTGAAAACGGCGGCCAACGGAACGGCCAACACATTCCCAACGGAAACGAGCGGGATGGAAAGGTTCGCCGTCATGCCGGGACGCACCGCGCCTTCCGCGTTCTTGAGAATGATGCGGGTCGAGAAACCTTTGATGCCGTTCTTGAACGTGGCCTGCGGCGCGATGCGATCCACGCGCCCGACGAGCCTCAGGCCGGGCACGGCCTCCACTTCGACGGTCACTGCCTGATCCACTTTCAAGCGCGTGACGTCCGCCTGGTTGATGTGGGCGGTGATAATCATGTCCGCGAGATTGGCGACGGTGAACACCTCGGTGCCACTGTTGAACCCGCTGGAGCCGGAAACAGCCTGCCCGACGGAAACCAGGCGCGTCAGAATCGTGCAATCGAAGGGCGCGCGAATAACAGTTTTCAGCAACTTGTCCTCCACTTGTTGCAGCGCGGTTTGTGCGGCTATCAGCCGGTTCGCGGCGATGTCCAGGCTGTTCTTCGTCAGATCATGGTCGATGCGCGCGTTGTCGAAAATCTCCTGCGCCACCAGCTTGTTCTCAAACAACCCTTTGGTGCGGTCGAAGGTCAGCTTCGACTTTTCGAGCTGGAGTTTTTGGGTCTCGACTGCCAGCCGCGCGCCGGCGATCTCTGTCTTGCGCGAGGATTTTTCGGTTTGCAGATCCTTGTCATCCAACTCGAAGAGGACGTCGCCCTTCTTGGCCTTGTCGCCGATATCCAGCGTGAGCTTGGAGATCAGCCCGCCGATTTCCGGCCGCACCGAGACGGCGTCCAACGGCCCGATGTCACCGGCGGCTGTAACGGCGAAGTTGATGTCGCGCGTCGCCACGACGGCCGTCTTGGTTAGCGCGGAGCTCGCGGTGCCGGAAGCCGGCCCGGATTTCCAGAACGCGATCTTGTCAGGGTAGTTCTGCCTCGCCCAATAAATCCCGCTCGCAAGCCCAGCCAGAACAAACAGCCAAAGAATCAATTTTTTCATGCGTGAAAGCCCGAACCCACGCCGGGCGTGGATTCAACTTATCGATCTGTAGTGGATAATGGATCCGATCATTGTTCCAGTGTAAACGCTCCCAGGCGAAACCTTCTGACTTGGATCTCAGACTTTTTGATTTGAATTCATGTCGCCGGCGACAGTGACCGCGAGATTGATGTCACGCGTCGCCACAACGGCGGCTCACCCCTGTCTTCTCGTAGAAGCTTGCCTAAGCCGGCCAGCCCGCTACGCTGTCAACCATGACGACGCAAACGTTTGACGTGACCAACCACGCGCGCCTGGCCGAACTCGGCGGGCGCGTCCTCGGCGGGGGCCAGCTTTCCCGCCCGGAGGGCGAGTGGCTGTTCGACTTGGAAAATTCCGCGGACATCTTTGACCTGCTCGCGTGGGGGAACCGGATCCGCGAACACTTCAAGGGCAACAAGGTTCACCTCTGCTCCATCGTCAACGCCAAGGCCGGCGCTTGCTCGGAGAATTGCAGCTTCTGCGCGCAGTCTTCGTTTCACCAGACCGGTTCGCCGCGCTACGGGTTCGTGGACCCGGAACCGGTGCGCGACGCCGCCGAGGAGGCGAACAAGAACGGCGTCACCGCCGTCGGTCTCGTGGCCGCATGGAAGGGTTTGCAGGAAGGCCCGATGCTCGATGAAGTCTGCGACCGCATCCGCGACCTGGCTGATGGCGGCAAGACGCGCGCCGACGCCTCGCTTGGCCTGATCAAAAGCCAGCGGGTGGCCGACCGTTTGAAGGAAGCCGGCCTCGAATGCTACGGGCACAATCTGGAAAGCTCGCAAAGGTTCTTTCCGCAACACTGCACCACGCACACCTACGAGGATCGGCTCGAAACCATCGGCTACGTAAAGCAGGCCGGTCTCAAGGTTTGTTCTGGCGGCATCATCGGCATGGGCGAGACGCGCGCGGATCGGTGCGACCTCGCTTTCGCACTCCGCGACCTCGGCGCGAATGTCGTGCCGATCAACATCCTCAATCCGATCAAGGGCACGCCGTATGAAAACCTGCCGCCGCTGCCGCCGTTGGAGATTCTCAAGACCATCGCCTGCTTCCGCTTCATCCTGCCGCGGCAGGAAATCATGATCGCCGGCGGACGCACGGTGAACCTGCGCGACCTGCAAAGCATGATCTTCATGGCCGGTGCGAGCGCGCTGATGGTGGGTAACTACCTGACCACGCTCAATCAGACCGTCGAGAAAGACCTGCAGATGCTCAAGGACCTCGGCCTCGATCCGAACTGGGACAAGCATGATTTCGCGGACCAGGCGGAGACGGTGAAACAACGAGAGCGGGTGTGATGGTGGCTTCGTGAAACGGGAAGGCACAAAGCTGCGCGTGGACAGTCGATCACGGTTCACATCTCCCCATGCAACGGCTTGGAAAAAACCACGGCGGCTACCAAGGCGAAACGATTGACCTCAGCAGCGTGCTACGTGACCTGCGTGCGACCGCCGGTCAACACGGCTGGCAATGCGACGACTTGCCCGTCTCGCCAGGCCTGACGCTCACCGCCTTCACCCGGGCCGCCGCGTCACGCACCCCGCGGCCCGCACCCCGCATCTACCTCTCCGCCGGAATTCACGGCGACGAACCCGCCGGCCCGCTCGCCCTGCGCCAACTGCTGTTGGAGAACCACTGGCCGGCGGATGTGGATGTGTGCTTGCTGCCTTGTTTGAACCCCACCGGCTTCCCGCTCAACCGCCGGGAGAACGCCGAGGGCAGGGACTTAAACCGCGACTATCGCCATTTCGAATGCGCGGAAGTGCGCGCCCACGTCACGTGGCTGGAGCGGCAGCCGCAGTTCGAGATCACCTTCTGCCTGCATGAAGACTGGGAAGCTCACGGATTTTACCTCTATGAGTTGAATCCGGACCGGCAGCCGTCGCCGGCGGCGGCCATCATCGCGGCAGTGGCCGAAGTCTGCCCCATCGATCCCTCATCCGTCATCGAAGACCGTCCGGCGCAAGGTGGCATCATCAATCCGCATCTCGACCCGGCCAGCCGTCCACAATGGCCGGAAGCCTTCTGGCTGCTGCAAAACCGAACCCGCCTGAGCTACACCCTGGAAGCGCCGTCGGATTTTCCACTGCCCACGCGGGTCGCGGCACTGGTGACGGCGGTGCGAGCGGGGTTGAACGCGATCGCCGGACGATAGGCAGGGGTGCCGGTCACACGCCGCTGGCTTCCAGTTTTCGCACTTCCACCTTCACGCGCGCCGAGACCCGGTGGCTGGCGACGTACACCTGCGCGGCGCTGATCTTCAAGAGGTCGGCCACTTCGCGCACCGTGCGTTTCTTGAGCACGTAGAGCTGGAAGATTTGGAACTGTTTTGGCGCCACCGCGCGTTTGACCCGTTCGGTCGCCGCGTCGAGGATTTCCCGCTCCCACTCCCGGTCCCAAACCGCGTCGAGGTTGATGGATGGATCGGCCACGCGGTCAATGGTGGCGGTGGTGTCCGGGTCCGCGTCCGCGTGGCGATGCACGAGGCGCTGTTCGTCACGGCGGCGTTTGCGGAGCTGGTCGGCGATTTTCCAGCGGGCCAGTTGCAGGAGCCAGGACTTGAAACGCCCGCGGGCGTGATCGTAATTCTGCACGCCGTTGGCCAGGGCGATGAGGGTTTCCTGCAC
>JANNEF010000344.1:0-5504 GCA_031378375.1 Verrucomicrobiota bacterium
AGCCTGGCTGGCCGAACGCAACCGCCAACCGCAGCGCTACGTCTGGCGTGCCGAAGGTGCCGCCATCCTGGAAAAAATCACCCGCGCACGCGCTAAACTCGAAGAAATAATGGCAGACACTTCAAGGACAGCAGACTAGGGGAGGAGGCTTGGAATGCAAGGTGAATTCGAGTGCGCTGCGGCCACGGGGCGCACCATGGCCCAGTGCTCCACATGCCGATGACCTGCGCGCGGCATTAGGGCCGCGGCATCGTTGCAACTCCGAAGGCCAGCTGCATTGTCTCTGACAGTCCGGTTTCAAAATCGAACGGAAAGACCGGAACGAGACTGTGCCTGATCGCGCGCTGCAAGTTGAACTTTGAATTGAAACCTCGCACTCCCTTGCCGCCGGCGGCTAGCCTTGGAAGGAGCAATGTATCAAGTCTCCAAACTCCAAAACGGCCTCACCGTCGCCACCGCCGCGATGCCGCACATGGCCAGCGTGAGCCTGGGCGTGTGGGTCGGCGTGGGCGGGCGGCACGAGCCGGCGGCGCTCAATGGCGTGTCGCACTTCATCGAACACATGCTGTTCAAGGGCACGCGCCATCGCTCGGCCAAACAGATTTCGCAGGACGTGGAGGGCATCGGCGGTTACTTGAACGCGTTCACCGGCGAGGAGAACACCTGTTTCTATTCCAAAGCGCGGGCGGATCGCTTCGAGGAATTGCTTGGGGTGTTGATGGACATGTTTCTCCATTCCACCTTCGAGCGGGGGGAGATCGAGAAGGAGCGCGGCGTGATCAAGGAAGAACTCGCTATGTATCTGGACCAACCGGCGCAGCACGTCGAGGAGTTGCTCAACGCAACGCAGTGGCCCGATCATCCACTGGGCCGTTCGTTGACCGGCACGGAGAAAACCATTGATACGATGAGTCGTGCACAACTGGTCGGCTACCAGCGCGCGAACTACGTGGCGTCCGATACGCTGGTGTGCGCGGCTGGCAATTTGCGGCATGAGCAGGTCGTGAAGGCGGTGGGGCGATTTGCCCGCGGGTTTCCCCAAGGGCGACTGCCGTCGTTCGAGCCGGTGCGGGATCAGCAGGACGCGCCGCGCGTGCGCCTGTTCACCAAGGACACCGCGCAGACACAACTGGCATTGGGCATCAGCGCCTGTTCGCGGCATGATGAACGGCGTTACGCGCTGCGGATGCTCAGCACCATGCTGGGCGAGAACATGAGTTCGCGGCTGTTCCAGGTGCTGCGCGAGGATCGGGGGCTGGCCTACTCAGTACACAGCCAGTTGAGTCTGTTCGACGACGTCGGCACGCTCGTCATTGCCGCCGGACTCGACACTGGTCAACTGGCGCGCGCGCTCAAACTGATGATGGCGGAGTTGCGGCGTTTCACCGAGACGCCGCCCGGTGCCGGCGAGATGCGGCGGGCGCGCGATTATCTGATTGGCCAGATTGACCTCGGACTGGAGAGCACCGAGAACCAGATGATGTGGCTGGGCGAGCAACTGCTGGCCTACGGCAAACCCATCACCGCTGCGGCGGTGAAGCGGGGCATCAGTGGAGTCCGGGCGGCGCAGGTGCGGCAGGTGGCACGGAAATTCTTCCGCCCGGAACGGATGAGCCTCGCGGTGGTCAGCCCACTGAAATCAGATCGAACGCTGGCCCGCTTGCTGAGTGTTTGAGCGGACGGACGGATTTCGCTTTTCCACCGTCATCGCCCAGGTCCGGAGGCGCGGATCTTCAGCGGGGCTGCAGCGAATGGACTTGGCAGTGCGCGTAGGGTTTTCTACTTTGCGCGCCATGCGGCCAATGCGTTCCCTCCTAATCTATGTGGGAGCAGTCTTGCTCGGCGGGGCGTTGCTCGCGCCATGGCTTTACTGGCTGGCGCAATGGGCGGCAGAACAATCTCCGGCTTTCACGAATCTGGCGGGACAACCGTTTCATCGGTACGTGAACCGCTCGGTGCTGGGACTGGCGCTGGCCGGGCTGTGGCCGTTCCTGCGGGGACTGGGTGCGAACTCGTGGGCGGCGGTGGGATTGGTGCACCCGGCGGGGCATGGGGGACGGCTCGCTGCGGGCTTCGCGCTGGGCTTCGGTTCGCTGGCCGTGGTGGCGGTGCTGGCGGTGGGGTTGGGCGCGCGGAAGTTTTCCGCGCCGGAGTCAGCGTCGGTCTGGGTGACGCTGTTGGGCAAAGCGAGTTTGACCGCCGCCGTCGTCAGCGTGCTGGAGGAGGTGTTATTTCGCGGAGCGTTGTTCGGCGCGCTGCGCCAGGCGCATGGCTGGATGAAGGCGTTGCTCACCAGCAGCGCCGTGTATGCCCTGGTCCACTTTTTCCAGAAACCGCCGCCGCCCACGGACATCACCTGGCTCACGGGATTGGCAGTCTTGCCACGCATGATGCGCGGCTTCGTCGAAGTGGAGATGCTGGTGCCAGGGTTTTTCACGCTCACGCTCGCGGGCGCGATCCTTGCGCTGGCGTATCAGCGCACGGGGAATCTTTACACTTCCATCGGCCTGCACGCGGGATGGATTTTCTGGCTGAAGTTTTACGGGGCCGTCACGGTGGCGCAGCCGGGCGCGAACGTGTGGTTCTGGGGCACGGCAAAAATGATTGATGGGTGGCTGGCGCTGCTGGTCCTGGCGTCCGTTCTAGGCTTCATGGCTTTCGTGTTTCGGGGGATCAAAAAGGTGCCACATGTCCGCTAGGTTTTGGAACGGTGGCAAACGCTGGCTGGAAGCGGGTTTGAGATTCTTCTACCCGGAAGTCTGCCAGTCTTGCCGCGAAGAGCACGCGACTGCGGCGGAGGGTTTCGTCGGCGAGCGGTGCCGGGCGGAGGCGCGGTTTATCCGCGCGCCGTTTTGCGATCGTTGCGGCCTGCCGTTCGCGGGCGACATCACCGGGCCGTTCGAGTGCGCGAATTGCAAGGAGATGGAGTTGCACTTTCAATCCGCCCGCTCGGCCGTCGCCGCGCGCGGCGTGGTGCTGGAGATCATCCACCGTTACAAATATCAGCAGGCGCTGTGGTTCGAGCCGTTTCTGGCGGGTCTGCTCGTGCGCGAGGCCGCGCCGTTGTTGCAACGCGAAGCGTGGGACTTGATTGTGCCGGTACCCTTGCACCGGCTGAAGGAAAGCGAGCGGGAGTTCAACCAGGCCGAGCGGCTGGCCCGCCGTCTGAGCGACGCGACGAAGATTCCGTTGAACGCGCGTCTGTTGCGCCGGGTCGAACCCACGCGCACGCAGACGCTGCTCTCGCGCGCCGAGCGCGCCGAGAACGTGCGCCGCGCCTTCGCCCTGCGGCGGCCCGTCGCGCTCGAAGGCCCTCGCGTGGTGCTGGTGGATGACGTGTTCACCACCGGCGCGACGACCAGCGCCTGCGCGCAGGTGTTGCGAACCGCCGGCGCGGGCGAAGTTTGTGTCTGGACGGTGGCGCGCGGTTTATTAGACTGAAGGCCGATACTTGATATGGGTACAACCTCTTTCACGAAGAAGAACGCCAGCTTTGAAACCACGGTGGAACCGGCGGTCACGCCCCCGCCGCCGCCGGTCGCCGGCGACACTGCGTTCGCCAAGAAACCCAAGCTCGGCGGCAAATCCCGCAAGCGCGAGATCCCGGAGGGGCTTTGGACCAAGTGCCCCAAGTGCGAGGCGATGGTGTTCGACAAGGAACTGGACGAGAACCTCAAGGTCTGCCCCAAGTGCGAGCACCATTTTCCCATCGGCGCCCGCGAGCGCATCCACTCGCTGGTGGAGACGTGTTCGTTTGAGGAAATGGACGCCGACATGACCAGCGTGGACGTGCTGGGCTTCACCGGCGTTTCGTCCTACAAGGACAAACTCGAAGCCTACCAGAAATCCACCGGTCAGAAGGACGCGGTGCACACCGGCATCGGCAAGATCGGTGAGTACCGCGTGGCGCTCGGCGTGATGGATTTTTCGTTTCTCGGCGGCTCGATGGGTTCGGTGGTCGGCGAGAAGTTGACACGCTTGATCGAAGCCGGCACGGACAAGGGGCTGCCCGTCATCATCATTTCCAGCAGCGGGGGAGCGCGCATGTATGAAGGCATGTTCAGCCTCATGCAGATGGCCAAGACGTGCGCCGCGCTGGCTTATCACGCGAAGAGCAAGCTGCCTTACATCAGCGTGCTCACACATCCCACCACCGCCGGCGTGATGGCCAGCTACGCCAGTGTGGGCGACTTGATCATCGCCGAACCGAACGCGATGATTGGCTTCGCCGGCCCGCGCGTCATCAAAGACACCACTCAAGGCGAACTGCCGCCCGGCTTCCAGACTGCCGAGTTCCTGGTCGACCACGGTTTGATTGACGCCATCGTGCCGCGCAAGGAGATGAAGGAACGGCTGGCGTATTACCTGGATTTTCTGACTACCGGCATCAAGCCAGTCGCGGTGCCGAGCTGAGGAAAGTTCTGGCTTAGGCCGCGCCCGCTTTCCGCGTCCGGAAGAACCAGTAGATCGGCGTGCCGACCAAAACCAGAAACAGCCCCAGCGCGGAATTGATCATCGCCGGTGTGCCCGCCGCGATGGCGGCGCGGTAACTGGCCACGTCGTTGTAGATGGTGAAGCCCAGATAGAGCACGGCGAACACGATGAACACCCACGGCACCACCGGATAACCGGGCACCTTGTAAGGACGCGGCACATGCGGCTCTTTGCGCCGGAGCACAAACACGCCGTAAGCCCCTGCCGCGTAGAAAATCCAGCTCACGAAGATCAACGTGTCCGTCAGCATGTCGAACGTGCCGCTCAAGAGCAGCAGCACGCTCCACCCGCCCTGCACCACCAGCGACGCGCCCGGCGTGTGGAACCGTGGATGCACCACGCCAAGGAATTGCGGAAACACATTCCGCCGCGCCATCGAAAAATAAACCCGCGCGCTCGCCAGAATGATCGCATTGGCCGCGCCGAGCGTGGACACCATCACGGCGGCGGCGATCCACCGGCCACCGCCGGGAAAACATTTCTCCGCCACGTCCGCCGCAACGAGTTTCGATTTGGCCATCTCGTCAATCGGCAGCACGTAGGCATAGGCGAGGTTCATCAGGAGATAGAGCACCGTCACCGCCAACATGCCAAGCAGCAGGCTGCGCGGCAGATTGCGTTGCGGCACCTTAACTTCACCGGCGATGTAGGTGATTTTGTTCCAGCCATCGTAAGCCCAGAACGCCCCTTGCAACGCCGCCGCCATGGCGGCCCACAGTGCCAGTCCCGTGGGATGAATCGTGGCGCTGGCTTGCGTCAGGTTCGCGCCGTGACCGACCCCCGGCAGGAGAAAAGCCGCCAGCACCAGCAGCAGCATCGCGGCGCTCTTGGCGATGGTGAAAATGTTCTGCACCACGCCGCCAAACTTCACGCCCAGATAGTTCACCACCGTCAGCAGAACAATCAGCGCGGCAGCCACGCCTTTCACGCCAATTTCCCGGAGTTGGGTGGCCCGCTGGCGGGGTTCACGATTCATCTGCCGTTCATCGGCGACATCACGCCGCTCCGGG
>JANNEF010000345.1:0-20413 GCA_031378375.1 Verrucomicrobiota bacterium
GCAGCCCGCGCGACCCGAAGCAGGGCGATCCGCTGGTGACGTTCCGCTACGATCAGGCGTGGGAATTCGTGGACGCCATCCGCAGCGGGCGGCCATGCGTGCCGAGCTTTCACGACGGCGCGCGGGCGCAAGCGGTGACGGATGCGGCGGTGCGCAGCGCCGAGACGCGGCAGTGGGTGGAGCCGCAGGTTTGAGCGGACCGTGCGCACCGCCCCTGAGAGCGTGGGCGTGACTACCGTCCGTTACCACGTTGGAAATACCGGAAGGTACGGATAGCCTTTTGCCACGCGCTTGATAGCTTCGCCCGCACATTCCGCGCGGGCGGCGGTGGGGAAATGGCTTGGGCACACGACCGATTAACAATTTAATAAAACGAACATGAACACGACATCATCAAACAAACACATTTGGAAATTTTTCCGTGCAGGCGGCTTCGACCAGGTCCGCTTCGAGACCGGCGCCGACCTCGTCAATCTTCCCCAACTCAACCAAAAACTCTGGGCCGCGCTCAGTTGCCCCACGCGCGGCGTTGAGTTCGACACCAAGACACTCGACCTGATTGACCTCGACAAGGACGGACGGGTGCGTGTGCCCGAAATCCTCGCCGCCGTAGGTTGGGCCTGCTCGATGGTCAAGAACCCCGACGGCCTGCTGCGCGGCTCCGACTCACTCGAATTGAGCGCCATCAACGACGCCACCCCGGAAGGCAAGCAACTGCTTGCGTCCGCCCGCCAAATCCTCGCCAACCTCGGCAAGAAAGACGCCACCAGCGTCTCCGTCGAGGACGCCTCCGACACTCCGAAGATTTTCGCCCAAACCAAGTTCAACGGCGACGGCATCATCCCCGCCGACGCCGCCGATGACGACGCCACCAAGGCCGTCATCGCCGACATCATCGCCTGCCTCGGCGCCGACACCGACCGCAGCGCCAGGCCCGGCGTCTCGCAGGCGAAGGTGGACCAGTTTTTCGCCGACGCCCTCGCTCATTCCGAGTGGGCCAAAAAATCCGAGTCCGACGCCGCCACCATCCTGCCGCTCGGCGACAAGACCGCCGACGCGCTCGGCGCTTTCAAGGCGATCAAGGCGAAGGTGGACGATTACTTCACCCGCTGCCGGCTCGCCGCTTTCGACCCGCGCGCCCTCGCCGCCGTGAACCGCCAGGAGTCCGAATACCTGACGCTGGCCGCCAAGGATATGTCCATCACGGCCGCCGAAGTCTGCGGATTCCCGCTCGCGCACGTCGAGGCGGGCAAGACCCTTCCGCTCAAGGACGGCGTGAACCCCGCGTGGGCCGCCGCCCTGGCCAACCTCAACGCCACCGTCATCAAGCCCATGCTCGGCGACAAGACCGCGCTCACCGAAGCGGAATGGGCGTCTGTCTCCGGCAAGCTCTCCGCCTACGAAGCCTGGCTGGCGGGCAAGGCCGGCGTGTCCGTCGAAAAACTCGGCCTCAAGCGCGTCCGCGAAATCCTCGCCGGCAAGACCAAGGACACGCTCACCGCCCTGATCGGCAAGGACAAGGCGCTTGAACCCGAAGCCAATTCCATCGTCGCCGTCGAAAAGCTCGCCCGCTACAATCGCGACCTCAAACAACTGCTCGTCAATTTCGTTTCCTTCGAGGACTTCTACTCGCGCGCGCGCAAGGCCATTTTCCAAATCGGCACCCTTTATCTCGACGGGCGCAGTTGCGACCTGTGCGTGCCCGTGGCGGACGGCGGCAAGCACGCCGCGCTCGCCGGCATGGCCAAGACCTATCTGGCCTATTGCGATTGCACGCGGCCCGGCGGCGAGAAAATGACCATCGCGGCGGCCTACACCGGCGGCGACTCCGACTTCCTCATGGTCGGGCGCAACGGCCTCTTCTACGACCGCAAAGGCCGCGACTGGGACGCGACCATCACCAAGGTGATTGACAACCCCATCAGCATCGCCCAGGCGTTCTGGGCGCCCTACAAAAAACTCGTCCGCATGATCGAAGAGCAGGTCGCCAAGCGCGCCTCCGCCGCGGAAGCCGAGTCCAACGCCAAGGTCGCCGCCGCCGCGACCGCCACCGCGAACGCGGACAAGGCCAAGCCCGCCGAGCCGAAGAAAGTGGACGTGGGCACCGTTGCCGCATTGGGGGTCGCGTTCGGGGCGGTTGGCACCTTGCTCGCCACGCTGGCCGGTTACCTCTCGGGCATTCTCACACTGCCCTTCTGGCAAGTGTGCCTGGCCTTTGCCGCGATCCTGCTGCTCATCTCCACGCCCTCGATGCTCATCGCGTGGCTCAAACTCCGCCAGCGCAACCTCGGCCCCATCCTCGACGCCAATGGCTGGGCCATTAACGGCCGCGTGAAGATGAACGTGCCCTTCGGCGGCTCGCTCACCGAGACGGCCTCGCTGCCACCGGGCGCGCAACCGTCGTTCGCCGTCAAATATCCCGAAGCGCCGACCGCGCTGCCAAAGTTCATCTTCAGCATTGTCGTGGTGTGCTTCCTCGTCAGCCTGCTGAATCACTTTGGCGTCATCCACAGTTTGACGGGCGGAAAAGTGGGCAACCCTCGCGTGGTAAAGACCGTCTCCGACACCAATGCTCCTGTCGTCAGCATCAGCGTGAGCACCAACGTCCCGGCGGCCAAATAGCACTGCCGCGCAGCGTCGATCCAACCCGCCGGGGAATTTCTCCGGCGGGTTTGTTTTTTTCTGGAGCCACCCGGCGCTGGGGAATAGAACAACGCCGGAAACCAAAAGCATTATGATCAAGACAGCAGTCATCACCGGAGCCGGCAGCGGCGTGGGCCAGGCCACCGCGCTGGCGCTGGCCCGGCAAGGCTGGCGCGTCGCGCTGGTCGGGCGCCGTGCCGGGGCGCTCCAGGAAACCGTCAAACTCGCCGGCCCGCTGGCGAAGCAACTCCTGGTTTGCCCATGCGACATCGGCGACGCGGACGCCGTCGAGGCGATGGCGAAAACCGTTTTGGCGGAGTTCAAGGAAGTCGAAGTGCTCGTCAACGCCGCCGGCACCAACGCCCCGCGCCGCTCGCTCGCCGTTCTTTCGCTGGTGGATTACCGCGCGATGATGGACGCCAACCTCCACGGCGCCTACTACTGCGTGCAGGCGTTTCTCCCCGGGATGCGCGAGCGCAAGCGCGGCACCATCGTCAACATCGTCTCCGACGCGGGCAAGCAGGCCAGCCCCAAGGCAGGCCCGGCCTACGTGATGAGCAAGTTCGGTCTGGCGGGCCTCACCCAGTCCATCAACGCGGAGGAGCGGCCCAATGGCATCCGCGCCTGCGCCATTTTCCCCGGCGACATTGACACGCCGCTGCTGGACAAGCGCCCCGCCCCGCCGCCCGCCGAGGCGCGCGCCCGGATGATGCGCCCCGAGGACGTGGCCGAATGCGTGATGCTGGCCGTCAACCTGCCGGGGCGGGCCGTGGTGGAGGAGATACTCATCCGGCCGCAGTGAGTAACGGGGTGCCACGGCACTGACGCGGCCGGATTCCGCACTCCACCAACCTTGAGCGTACTCCTCATTAGAGTTTGTTTGACGCTCCGACTCCTTTGCACGCAGTATGTCACCCCTTAACGATGCTTAAACTGTGCTCTAGCCGCTGGCGGAACGTCTGCCCCTGGCTGGCTGTCGAGGAAATAGCTTTGACCACCCGCCATGGATAGCGTCGGCCATCACCGTCCGCGCAATGTGGATTGGAAGCGCGCGGCGGCCCTGCTTTACGGCGATTGGGGCACCAGCAAAGCCTACGTCATCGGCGTGGCGTTCAGCGGGCTGGCGGGCGCGGCGGGTTACGCCTCGATGCCGATCATCCTCGCGGTCTGCATCCTCACGGCGCTGGTGGCCTACAACTACGTCATCGTCTGCAAACATTACCCGGACGGGGGCGGGGTGTATTCGGCGGCGCGGCTGCAAAGCCGGTTTCTGGCGGTGCTCGGGGCGTTGTTGCTGGTGGCGAATTTCACGGTAACCGCCGCGATGAGCGGTTGGGCGGCGATGAGTTACTTCCGCGTGCCGGAGTGGTGCATCGCGGCGGCGACCATCGCGGTCATCGCGGCGGTGGGGGTCATCAATTACTTCGGACCGAAGCACAGCGGAAGTTTCGCGCTTTCCCTGGCGGTGCCAATGGTGATCGTCGTCGTGGTCATCATCGGCTTGAGCATGGCGACCGGGTCTGGCCTGTCGGCGCAAAACCTGGAGCCGCCCCAGGCTGGCTTCAAGGCGAACTGGCTTTCGTTTGTCACCATGATCCTGGCGTTGAGCGGCGTGGAGGCCATCGCCAATTTGACCGGAGTGATGAAGCTGGATGTCGGCGCCACGATGGCGGAGCCGCGCATCCTCCGCACGGCGCGCAAGGCGATCTGGGTCGTGGCGGCTGAAGTGGTGCTGGGCACGGCGTTGCTGGGCTGGGCGATGTTGTCGTTGCCGGGCAAAGGTCCGGAATTGAGCGCGCTGTTGCACGACCGGTGGGAAGACATGTTAAGCCTGCTGGGCCAGCAATACGCCACGCTGGCGTGGGGACCGACGCCGGGGGCGTGGTTCGGGGTCGGCGTGGGCATCATCGTGGGCCTGCTGCTCTTGAGCGCCGTGAACACGGCCGTGGGGGCGCTCATCGGCGTGTCTTACATGATGGCGCGTGATGGGGAAATGCCGCGCCCCTTCACACGGCTCAACAAACACGGGGTGCCGTGGTGGCCGCTGGTGATCGCGGTGGTGCTGCCGGTGCTGGTGGTGATGTTTTCCTCGAGTCTGGGCACGTTGATGGGGCTTTACGCCATCGGTGTGGTCGGCGCGATCACGGTGAATCTGGGTTCCTGCACCTTCAACCGGCAACTCCGCCTGCGCTGGCATGAGCGGGCGGTGATGGGATTCACGTTTGTGCTGATGTTCGCCGCCGAGATCACCATCGCGCGCACCAAGCCGGATGCCCTGTTCTTCGCCGTGTGCGTGGTGGGCGTGGGACTGGCGCTGCGCGGTTACTCGCAACGGCGGGCGGGGTTGCGCACGATGACGGTGAGCCAGGAGGTGGCGGCAGCCGTGTCGCCGGAGGCGCTGGCGCATTTCCAACTCAAACTGGAACCCGGGCAGACCATCCTGGTGGCCGCGCGCGGGCTGACGCCGGTGCTGCGCTTCGCACTCGAAGAGGCGCGGCTGCGGCAAAGCTCCCTCTACGTCCTCTACGTCAAGGAACTAGCCGTGAGTTTCTCCGGTCCGGTGGACGTAGTGGAGCGCCCGCGCTGGCAGGACGACCGCGCGGCCAGCGCCATCATGTACGCCATGCTGGAGCTGGGCCGGCAGAACGACGTGCCCGTGGTGCCCCTTTACGCCGTGAGCGAAAATCCCGCCGGCACGATTCTCGATCTGGCGGCGACGCTGGGAGTGGACATCCTGATGCTCGGCGCGTCGCATCGGCGCACGCTGGTGAGCCTCCTCAAGGGCAGCGTGGTGACGGAAGTGGCGAACAACCTGCCGGAGAACATCCAACTGGTCATCCACAGTTGAACCGCCGGCGGCGGGAAGGCCCGCGAAACCAGTCGGCTTGGCCTCGCCGCTATTCCGCAACTGTACTGCCGCCCTCGTTCGCGTAACGCCGCAGATATTTCACCGCCACCATCAAATCCTTCGGCCAGGGCGCGGTGATGGTCACGGTCGCGCCGGTCACGGGATGAGCCAGCGAAAGCTGTTCGGCATGTAGTGCCGTGCGATCCAGCAACGGGCGCTCGGTGCGGTTGGGCTTCAGCCGGTAGCCGGTCTTGAGGCGGGAAAGGAGCAGCGGGTGTCCGCCATAGGTCGCGTCGCCGACGATCGGCCAGCCGGCGTGCTGCAAATGGACGCGAATCTGGTGCGTGCGGCCCGTAAGCGGCTGACATTGCAGCAGGGTGCAGTGGGCGAACCGTTCGCGCAGGGTGAAATTGGTTTGCGAACGTTTGCCGTGCTTCTCGTCCACGCGAATCACGCCGGGTTGCGCCGGATGCGGCGCCAGTTTGGCGTTGACGGTGAAGGTGGCATGTGACGAACCGCCATGCACGAGGGCGACGTAGGTTTTGAGCGGCTTTTCGGCACCAAAGAGATTCGCCAGCGCGACCAGGGCGGGCTTGTTCTTGGCGAGGAGAATGACGCCGCTGGTTTCAAAATCCAGCCGGTGCGCGTTCATCAGGTAGGTGAGGCCGCGTGTCGCCGCCCACGGAGTGCCGCGGATGATGCCATGATGGAGCAGCTTCATCAGATTCGGACGCTCAGCATCGTAGCGATCCGGCGAGGTGAGCAGGCGCGACGGTTTGTCGAGCGCCAGCAGATGTTCATCCTCGAAGAGGACGGCGATTTCCCAAAACTCGCCGGTGGCGGGGGAAGAAAGCTTGATGACCGCGCTCATAGGCCAGGCATTGCGAGGCGCGAACGGTGAGCGGCCACCCGCACAGCCACGCTGCCGCGCGGGTCGCTACTTTGACGCCGGCTTTGGAGCCGGCGGTGCGGCGGGTTTCGGCGCAGCGGAGGGCGCCGGCGGAGCCACAGCCGGCTCTTTCTGCGGGACGACCAGTTGCGCCGTTTCGGCCTGCTTGCGGAACCACTGGTTGAACGCTTCGCTCAAGCGGTATTGGCGGAGGCGGTTGATGTAGTCCGGCAGCTCCGTCTTTACCTTCGCGTCATCCAGCGGCAGTCGGGCGCGGGCATAGAGGATGAACCCGCCATTGGTGCCCGCCGACAGGTAGTGGCTGGCCTCGCCCGGCGCCAGATCGAAGGCGATGCCTTGCAGGGTCCGGAGGCTGATGCGCTCATCGAGTCCCGGCAGCTCTCGGGTACTCGGCGAGAACGTCGGCAGGGGCACGGTCTTGACCTTGGCGGCGGCGCAAAGTTCGGTGAAGGATTTTTTTTGCGCCAGCCCGTTGGTCAGCGTGTTCTGGAAAGCAGCGCCGTTGGTGCGCGCCATGTCCAGCGCCTGGGAATATTTGAAATCCGCCGTCACCCGCTCTTTGATCTTTTCGAGCGGCGGCATCTCCGAGGGCGTCTTGCTCTTGTAGCCGACCACAAACACGGCATCCTCGCCGACGATGGGCGCGAAGATCACCGGCACTTGTTCGGACAGGCTTAACGCCTTTTGTCGGAAGTCCGGCGGGAAATTCAGCTCATCCAGGCCGTGCATCCGGTCAAACGGCGGTGTGAATTTCACCGGCAGCCCCTTGGCGGCGGCAAGTTTGTCCACGCTGGGCTGCTGCTGGTTGGACAGTTCGGTGCCGAAATCGTTGGCCGCGCGCCGGGCGGCGAGACGACTGAAGTCCTTGCGCACGTCCTCGCGAAGCCTCGCCTTGGCCGCCGCCTCGCTCAGCACGATGCCATTGGTGTCCTTGAACGCGTTGGTGCCGCCTTTGAAATACTGCTCGTCAATGAAGCTGTTGAGGTTGGTGCGTTGGGCCATCTGCTTGTCGGCTTCCGCGAAAAAGTTGGTGACCGGAAACTCGACGTAGCTGACGACCAACCGCTCCGGCACGCGGTAGAGCGCCATGCGATTGGTGTAAAATTGGGCGACCGCCTCCGGGGTCGGGTTGATCTGGTCCAGATTGTTGACCGCCCAGAACACCGCCGCTTCGGTGACGATTTCCTGGTTCTCCTTGCGGTAAAGATCCTCGGCTTCGCGCGGGTTCAGCAATCGCGCACTGACGGCCGCCGCGCCGACCAGTTGCTGGATGCCCGCTTCGTTATGGATGAACCGCTCGAAGTCCGCAGCCGTCACCCCGCCCGGGAACAACATCTCCTTCACAAAATTGTCATACGGATAATCGCCGATGCGTTCGCGCGTGAGCCGGCCCACGGCCTTGTCGCTGACGTGAATGTCCATCTCCTTGAGTTTGTGGACGAGGAAGACGCGGAACACGGTGTCACGCTGAAGGCTCGTCTGGCTGTTCTCGTCATTGTTGGGCCAGGTGCCGTTGTTACGGAAGAAATGGCTGAGGCGCGTCTCCGCGTACGCCGCGCGAAACTCCTCGACCGTGATGGGCTTGCCGGCAATCGAGCCGAGATTGGGCTGGTCGGAGTTCGTCCCTGAGAAAGAGACATCCGGCGAAAAGAAAATGACGAAGCTTGGAATGATGACGATGACCCCAAGGATCCAGATCCATTTTTGATAGCGGCGAAAACTCGCAAACATAAGTTGTAACTTTTATTAAAGAGCGCGCACCTTAACTGGCCCGAGGATTCCGGGTCAAACGCAAAAAAATGTTTACGATCGACCGCAGCGAATCAGACGAACCGCGCACCGTCCCTGACAATCGGCATTTACACGCGACCGCCTTAAGTTATTCTCGCGAACAAGCGCGCGGCTCCCGTAGCTCAAATGGATAGAGCAGCGGTTTCCTAAACCGTTGATCCCGGTTCAATTCCGGGCGGGAGTACCACGTCCGGATTTCTCTCCGCACTTGCGCCGCTGCGCGGGGCAGGCAAAACTTCCGGCGCAGTATTTGAAGGCGATGTGCTTCCAACGACAGAAAGGAAAGTTCGCGGGGCCGGCGGCGGCGCGCGGGCTGGTGGCGGCGTTTGGCTTTTTCTGGCTGGCGGCGGCCGCGGTGGCCGCGCCGGGCCTGACGGCGGCGTTGGATCGCAACGTCATGCCGGTCGGCGAAAGCGTGACGCTGTCGCTGACCTTTGAAGGCGCCGCGCCCGACGCCGCGCTCACCCTGCCCGCGCTACCCAACCTCAGCGTTCAGGCCGTCGCCCAGTCCAAGGAGGTCACCATCGTCAACGGGCAGCAAACGTCGCGGGTGACTTTCAACTACACACTGGTGGCCACCCAACCGGGCGACGTGGTGATCCCCGGATTGCAGGTCAACGTGGGCGGGCGCGCGGTGGTGAGTCAGCCGCTGGCGTTGAAGATCGTCCCGGCGGCAGCCGCGGCCAACGCCGCCGGCGGACTGGCGCAGTATGCGTTCATGAAATTGATCGTGCCCAAGACGGAGGTGTACGTGGGCGAACCGTTCCCGGTGGAAATACATCTCTACTTCCAGAGCGTGCGCGATGTGCAGATGCCGCAGTTGAAGGCGGCGGGGTTCTCGCTCGGGCAGTCCGCCAAGCCGTCGCAGACGCAGACGCAGGTGGGCAACGTGGGCTACAACCTGGCGGTGTTCAAGATGTCCGCGACGGCGGCGCGGGCCGGCAACCTGACGCTCGGGCCGGCGGAGTGCAGTCTCACGGTGCTGGTGCCGGTGACCAACCAGCGCTCGCGCGATCCGTTCGCGAACTTCTTCGGCGCCCCGGCCCAGGCGCGGCCGACGGTGCTGGCCAGCGACTCGCACGTATTGCGGGTGCTGCCGCTGCCGGCGCAGAACGTGCCGCCTGGCTTCAGCGGCGCGGTGGGCAGTTACCAATTGCAGGTCACCGCAGGGCCGACGAACGTGGCGGTGGGCGACCCGATCACCGTCAAGGTGCAAATCATCGGCAATGGTTTGCTGGATGCGCTGGCGCTGCCGGCCCAGCCGCAGTGGCGCGAGTTCAAGACGTATCCGCCCACGAGCAAGGTGGACACGACCGATCCACTGGGGTTGAGCGGGCAGAAGAGCTTCGAGCAGGTGGTCATTCCGCAGAACCACGAGGTGCAGGCGCTGCCGTCGTTTCAGTTCAGTTTTTTTGATCCCAACCAGAAGGCGTATCGCACCTTGAGCAACCGGCCCATCGCCTTGACGGTGCGCCCCAGCGCGACCACGCCGACGCCATTGCCGTCGCTCACCAACGGCGCGCCCGGCGCCCCGGCGCCGGTGGATGACATCGTACACATCCATGATCGGCTGGCGGTGTCCCGCCCGCCCGCGCCGTTGCTGGCGCAGCAGCCGTGGTTCTTCGGGCTGCAAGGGGTGCCGTTGCTGGGCTGGCTGGCGCTGCGCTACTGGCGCAAACGGACGGAGGCGCTGGCGAACAACCCGAGGCTGCGCCGGCAGCGGCAGGTGGCGCAACGGCTGCGGGAGGGCCTGGTGGAATTGCGGCGGCAGGCGGAGGCGCAGCAGGCGGAGGCGTTCTTCGCCACGCTGTTCCGGCTGTTGCAGGAGCAACTGGGCGAGCGGCTGGATCTGCCGGCGTCGGCGATCACCGAGGCGGTGATTGAGGAACGGTTGCGCGGGAGCCACCTGCCCAAGCCGGCGGTGCGCGAGTTGCACGACCTTTTCCAAGTGTGCAACCTGGCGCGTTACGCGCCGCACAAATCCAGCCAGGAACTGGCCGCGCTCATTCCGCGGCTGGAGGGAGTGCTGCGCGAGTTGCAGCAGTTGCCACAGGACGCATGAGAGTTGGCCTGGAAATGTTGCTCCTCGGAATTTCATGCGCGTGACCCGCCCCAGCTCACTCGTTCGTTGGATCTTCGCCGTGCTGGCGGGGGGCTGGGCCGCGACCTGCCTGGCGGCGATTCCGCCCGCCGCGTTTGACGCGGCGAACAAGCTTTACGAGGAAGGCAAGTTCGTGGACGCCGCCGCGGCTTATCAGGCGCTGCTGCACTCGAACGCGCCGTCGGCCTCGCTCTACTTCAATCTGGGCAACGCCCGTTACAAGGCCGGGCAGCTCGGCCGGGCCATCGCCGCGTATCGCAGCGCGGAGCGGCTGGCGCCGCGCGATCCGAGCGTGCGATTCAACCTGCGCTTCGTCCGCCAGAAGGTGACGGGCAGCGACGCGCCGGTGAGCGTGGGCTGGGAGCGGTGGTTGCGGGCGCTCACGCTCAACGAATGGACGTTGCTGGCGAGTGGCGCGTTGTGGGGGTGTTGCGTGCTGCTGGGTCTGGGGGAAGTCCGGCCGGCCTGGCGCCGGGGGTTGCGGAATTACGTTTTACTCACGAGCGGCGCGGCGGTGATGCTGGGGGCCGGTTTGCTACTGGCGCGGCGGCAGGCGCAGGCTGTCAGCGCGGTCGTGGTGGTGCGCGACGCCGTGGTGAGATACGGGCCGCTGGCGGAGTCGCAGGTGTTTTTCCAGTTGCGCGACGGCAGCGAGATGACGGTGCTGGAGCAGAAGGAAGTGTCCAGCACGGAGACGTGGCTGAAGGTGCAGGAGGCTGCGGGCCGCAGCGGGTGGGTGAAGCGCGATCAGGTGGCGGTGCTTAACTACTAATTCGCATCGAGGCGATTGCGGACGGTTTGCGCGAGCGTCTCCGGGTGGTAGGGCTTTTGCAGAAAATTGAGGCCTTCCTCGAAGGGAAAACCGGGGCTGATCAAATCCACACTGTGGCCGCTGGTGTAAATGACCTTCAGCCGGGGGTTGTCCGCCAGGATTTGGTCCGCCAGTTCGCGGCCGGACATGCCGCCGGGCATCATCATGTCGGTGAGCAGCAGATCAATGTCATTCTTGCGGTCGTGCCAGATCTTTATCGCGTGCGGGCCGCTGGGCGCCGCCAGGACGGTGTAGCCTTTGGTCTCCAGGATTTCTTTCACCAGGTCGCGCAACGGCGTTTCATCCTCGGCGATGAGGATGGTTTCGGCGCCGCCGGGGGCGATCCGGGGCACGCGGGTTTCCCGTGACTTGTGCGCCTTCGATACCACCGGGAAGAGGACGCGAAAGGTGGTGCCTTTGCCAACTTCGCTTTCGACTTCGATCCATCCCTGGTGCTGTTTGACGATGCCATAGACGGTGGCCAGCCCCAGGCCGGTGCCCTGGCCGATTTCCTTGGTGGTGAAGAAGGGTTCGAAGATGCGGGCCAGGGTTTCTGCTTCCATGCCGTGGCCGGTGTCGGCGACGCTCAAACAGACAAAGTATCCAGGGCGGGCTTCCGGGTGACGGAGGGTGTAGCCTTCGTCCACTTCAAAGGCGTAGGTGCGGATGACGAGCGTTCCGCCCCTGGGCATGGCGTCGCGCGCGTTGACCGCGAAGTTCACCAGGATTTGCTCCAACATGCCGGGGTCGGCATGGATGGCGGGTAGATCAGCCAGGGTGTCGCGGCGCAGCGTGATCTGGTCCCCGATCAGGGTGCGCAACATGCGGGAGACATCGCTGATGACTTCGTTCAAGTCGAGCAGTTGCGGCTGCATGACTTGTTTGCGGCTGAACGTGAGCAACTGGCGGGTGAGGTTGGCGGCGCGCTCGGCGGCCTGGGAAATCTGTTTGGCGCTTTCGCCCAGGTCCGGGTCCAGCGACGCGGCGGCGAGGATCAGGCCGGCGTGGCCCTGAATGATGGTGAGGATGTTGTTGAAGTCATGCGCCACGCCGGCGGCCAACTGGCCGATGGAATCCATCCGCTGCGCCTGGCGCAGTTGGGCCTCCAGGTTGAGCCGCTCGGTGACATCCTGGCAGTAACAGTGGACGACCTGGTTGGTGAGGATGGGGAAGAATGACCAGGAAAGCGTGCGCCCGCCCATCGCGCTGTCCTGGTGCAGCTTTTCCTGGCCGGTGGCCAGACACATTCTGACGATGGTGGCGGTGGTGAGCGGAAGGATGGCTTGCGGGTGGTTTTGTCTGAGGGAACGGGCCATCGCCATCGCGGCGTCATTGAAGTAGGTGAGCGCGCCCTCGGCGGAAAACTCCAGGACGGGATTGGGATTGAAGCGGGGAAACGCCGCCAGCTTGCGGATTTCCTTCTCGGCGAGTTTGCGGTCGGAAGTGTCGCGCGCGACGACGAGGGCGCGCTCCGGCCGGCCCTGGCCATCGAAGATGTGGCTGATCGCGGATTCAAAAATCTGCCAACGGCCGTCGGTGTGGCGGAAACGCAATTCCGCGGTGCGGCCTTCCCGGAAGAACAGCGCCTCATCAAGGGTGTTCTTGAGCAGGGGCGCGTCGTCCTCGTGAATGATCTCCAGCCAGTCGCGTCCCAGCAGATCCTCCGGAGCGTAGCCGAGCACGCGCTGGCAGGAGGGGCTGGCGTAGATGAAGTTCAGCTTCAGCCCCAACAGGCAGATGAGGTCGCGCGTATTCTCGGTGATGAGGCGGTACTGTTCCTCGCGGCGGCGGAAAGCGCCTGCCGCCGCAGCCTGGTCGCGTTCGGCGGATTTTTTCTTGAGCAGATTTTGCAGTGCGCTGGGCAGGCGGCGCAGGCTGGCTTTGAGGATGTAATCGTCGGCGCCTTCCTTCATGCACTCGACGGCCACTTCCTCCGAGTGGGAGCCGGTGACGAGGATGAGCGGCACGTCGGCCTTCATTTCCTTGAGCAGGCGCAGGGCTTCCACCGCGCTGAACTGGGGGAGGGTGTAATCGGCGAGGATGATGTCCGGGTGAAACTCGCTCAGGGCGGCGAGAAAGTCCTCACGCGTCTCCACGCGGCGGGTGGCGAACTGCATGCCCGCCTTGTCCAATTCGCGGTGGATCAACTCAGCGTCGAAGGCCACGTCCTCAATGAGCAGGAGGTTTAGTTGTTGTTCCATAACTGAATCAGCCCAATCCGCGATCCGTGCTGTCTGCTACCTGAACGAAATTATGTGCCGCACCGCGCACATGAGGGCAACACTTATTCTGGTTCAACGAAGCAAAAGCGGTTCCACCGATGGCCGGCCGGCAAAAAGCGTCTCCGCCATGCACGAAGTTCCGGCTGGATTCATTGGTCATGCTCCTTCCGTTCTCCGTCCGGCAGCGCGAAATAAAAACAGGCGCCGTGATTCACGGCGCTCTCGGCCCAAATCCGCCCGCCGTGTCGCTGGACGATGCGGTGGACAATCGCCAATCCCACGCCCGTCCCCTCGAACTCCTCCGCCCGATGCAGCCGTTGAAACACTTGGAACAGCTTGGGCGCGTACTTCATGTCGAAGCCGACGCCGTTGTCCCGCACGAAATAAGTGGTCTCGCCGTCCTTTCGCAGCGCGCCAACTTCAATGGCCGGCGCCACCGCGGCGCGGCTAAACTTTAGCGCGTTGGCGAGCAGATTGACGAACACCTGTCGCAACATGGCCGCGTCCCCCCGCACTGGCGGCAATGGTTGCACCAAAATCTTTGTCCGATCCGCCGACCCGGCTGGCTGCAGGTCGCGCGTCACGCCGTCCACCAGGCCCGCCATGTCCACCACGCCATGATCGAGTTCGTTCCGGTTCAAGCGTGAAAATCCCAGCAGATCTTCAATTAGTTGCCCCATCTTGCGGGTGTTCGCGGAAATCACTTCGCACAACCGCCCGCCCCGGTCGTCCAGTCTGGGCGCATAGTCTTCCCGGAGCATGTTTGCGAAACCCTCAATCGCGCGCAGCGGGGCGCTCAAATCGTGCGAGACGGAATAAGCGAACGATTCGAGTTCTTCGTTGGCCGCTTCCAACTGCGCCGTGCGTCGCCGCACGCGCTGCTCCAGTTCCAGGTTGAGCCGCTGGATTTCCTCACCTGCCCGCTTGCGTTCAGTGATGTCGCGCACGATGGCCAGGGTGTGCCGTTCGCCGCGCAATTCGAACACCGACACGTCCACCTCCATGTCGAACTCCGTCCCATCCGCCCGCCGCGCGCGGGTTTCATAACGATCCGGGACCGCCTCTCCCCGCGCGCGCCGCTGCACAAACTCTTCCACGCGCGGGCGCTCGGCTTCGGCGAACAGGCTGTAGATTGGCTGGCCCGCCAGTTCACCGGGCCGTGGGCAGCGGAATAATTTCACAAAGGCCGGGTTGATCAACACGAAGCACCCCTGCCGGGTGACGACAATCGCGTCCAGCGACTCCTCGAAAACGGCGCGGAACATCACCTCGCTCTCCCGGAGTGCGTGCTCGGCCCGTTTGCGCAGGCTGATGTCGCGCGTGAAACTGCGCGTGTAAACCAGTTGCCCGTCCCGGCGAAAGACGTTCGAGCTGATGATCACCTCTTTCAACGAACCGTCCCGGGCGCGCAGCACGGTCTCGTAATCTCTGATCGTCGTGTCGGTCTTCAGCCGCTGGAGGATTCCCTCGATGAACGGCGGGGTCGCGTGAAAATCCGTCAGCCGGCGTCCGAAATATTCCGCCTCCGTGTAGCCCAGCAGCCGCAACTCCGCCTTGTTCGCCCAGAGAATTCGCCCGTCCTCCCCGACCCAATGGATGCCGAGCGGCGCGTTCTCGATCAAGTCCGTCAACTGCTCGTCGCGCGCGCGCAGTTGGGTCATCGTCGTGCGCAGCTTGGCTAGGATCAGACTTGTCATCAGCGACACCGCCACGAACGCCGACAGCGGCACCATGTCCCTCGCCTCGTCCCAGAAATGAAAGCGCGGCGGCAGAATGAAATAGTTCACCAGCACCGTTGTCAGCGCCGTGGCATAGATGCCCGGGACCAACCCGCCGTACCAGGCGGTGACAAAGACCGCCGCGAAGAAAAATGGAAACGGGGCGCGATCCAACGAAGGTTCCAGGGCCAGCATGAGTCCCAACGCCACGACGCTGGCCACCGTGGCCAGCGCGTAGGGCGCGAGGGACCGCCAGACGAAACGGCCGCGGCGAGGCGGTGCGAAGACAGGCAGATTCATCGGACACCTTCCCGTCGCAGGCGACCGGTCTGGGATTCGTCGCGCCGCCGCCGCATTGTTTGACTCACCGAATTAAATCCATGATTCAAGCCGGGCATGTGTGGTGGATATTGGAAGACGGACGTTGGAAAGCCATAGAAAACTTGTCGCCGCGCGCGCAAAACACCGCGCCCTTCGCCGTCGCTCGCGCGGAAAAACTGCCTGGAGGAGAAAAGGGTGGCTGCCACCGGAGGCTTTTTGTAGTGTCACTCCCCATGAAGTCCGCAAACGGGAATCGCTCCCAGCCCGATCTCGCCGCACGCGTGGAACGCATCGTCGCGTCCACGCCCATCACGGACATCCACACGCATCTCTACGACCCGGCGTTCGGCGAGTTGTTGCTGTGGGGAGTGGATGACCTGCTGGTCTATCATTACCTTGTGGCGGAGGCGTTTCGATATCTCGACGTGCCTTACGAGAAATTCTGGGCGTTGACCAAGACCCAGCAGGCGGATCTGATCTGGGAGAAACTGTTTCTCCAAAACTCGCCCCTGTCCGAAGCCTGCCGCGGAGTGCTGACGACGCTCAACGCGCTCGGCCTCGACGTAAAACAGCGCGATCTGCCGTCGCTGCGGAAGTGGTTCGCGCAATGGAAGCCGGCGGATTATGTCGGGCGCTGCATGGAACTGGCGGGCGTGAAAACGATTTGCATGACTAACTCGCCGTTCGATCCTGTGGAGCGGCCGGTGTGGGAAAAAGGCTTCGCGCGCGACGAACGGTTCACGGCGGCGCTGCGCATTGACCCGCTGCTCGTGGCGTGGGGCGACACGGTGCCGACGCTCACGGCCTGGGGATATAGAGTGGGCGTGAGTCTGACGGAAAACACCATCAAGGAGGTGCGGCGTTTCCTGACGGAGTGGACGAAAAAAATCCAGGCGCGCTACCTGATGGTGTCGTTGGGGCCGGAGTTTGATTTTCCGGCGGACACGTTCGCCTCCCGGCTGCTGGAGAAGGCGGTGCTGCCGCACTGTCGCGAAGCGGGTCTGCCGATGGCGCTGATGTTCGGCGTCAAGCGCGCCGTGAACCCGCAGTTGAAGCTCGCTGGCGACGGCGTGGGCCTGACCCGGTTGAGCGCGCTGGAACAGTTGTGCGCGCGGTTTCCGGAGAACAAGTTTCTCGTGACGGTGCTGGCGCGTGAGAATCAGCACGAGTTGTGCGTGCTGGCGCGGAAGTTCCGCAACCTGCACGTCTTCGGCTGCTGGTGGTTCACGAACGTCCCGCATGTGATCGAGGAGATGACGCGCATGCGGCTGGAACTGATCGGCCTGAGCATGACGCCACAGCATTCCGACGCGCGCGTGCTCGACCAGCTCATTTACAAGTGGCAGCACTCGCGCCGCCTCATCGGGCGGGTGCTGGCGGACAAGTACACCGACCTTGCGGCCACTGGTTGGGAACCGACGACGGCGGAAATCGAGCGCGATGTGAAGAATCTCTTCGGCGGGGCGTTCGAAAAATTTTGTGGCGGGAAGGCCTGAGCGGGTTGCAAGGCGGCAACCGCCTCAATCAAACCACTCATCGGCCTCGTCGAACGCCGGCACGGGCAGGTTCACGAGTTTCAAGTTGCCAATCGCCCGGTGCCGGCAGCCGGGCCGGATGTAGATCGCCGTCATCGGCTTCACCGGGAACAATTGCCCGTCGAGTTCGATGTGTCCCTCGCCTTCCAGCACGAGGTAAATCTCCGTCATCCGCTTGTGATAGTGCGTGCGGGAATCCTGCTGGATGTCCACGACGTGCAGGCTGGCGACGTTGTCCGCGAAGCCGGCGAAGGCGCGGCGCGTGATCCCGCACGGGCAGCGCACGGCCGGGAGTGCATCAAGTTGCGCGATCTGGAAATTGGCCATGACGGCGGAACGGCTATGCCGAAGCGCGTGGCGGCGCGGCCGGAGGGGTGGGCGGCGGCATCCGATGCGAGTCCTCCATTTTTTGCATTCTGTTCTCGAAATGCCGCAACACCTGCAGGAACTCCTTCCGATCCACCAGGCCCACGACGTAATGGCAGACGGTGGTGCGGATGATTTGCGCCTCCACCGGCGGCATGGTTTTCAACAACTCTTCCAGCAGCGTCCGGGCAATGGCCGCGAAGGTGTTGCCGTTGTTGAAAACGAAGGGCGCCAGTTCGTGGCATTGGTGGCAAACGTCCAGCACCTCCGTGAGTGTCATCCGGCGCGGGATGGACTTTTCCCACAGTTGCCGCGCGGGTTCGTAGCCGGCGGGGTTGTTCTGGGGCGCAAGTTGTTTGGCCTGGCAGAGCGCCTGATTGAGCGCCAGCACGACGTCCCAGGAGACGGCTCCGAGCCATTGGATTTGAAAGAGGTTCACGATTGGGTTGTGGAGTTGGAGGTTCGCCGACGCAGCGATTGCTTGATTCGTTGCAGGACGGCCACGCCGTGGCTCCGGGGCGTACCCGCCGCCGAAACATCCTGCATGCGCAAGCCCGCCTTTACGGCGGCACGGAGAAACTTTTCCGTTGCGGGGCGCTGAGTCATGGTTGGAACCCTAGCGGAAACCCGGGGGGCGGTCAATCACGGCTTTCACCATTTTCGAGGGCAGACCCCGTGGATCGGGAGCGAGAAATCCTCCTTCGGGCAACGGCTTTGCTCTGCACTTTCGGTGCACTTTCGGTCCAGTCGCCCGAACGACTCAGTTGGCGTGCGGCGTCGTCTCGTAATGCTTCTTGAGGATGTCCTCGCCAAAGTCGCCGTCGAAATCGCGCCACACCGCGTGGATGTGGTTGTTGTTGTTCTGCGTGTTGTCGTACTCCATCAGGAACGTCGGCCCCTGCACGCGGTAATAGTGGCCTTCGCCTTTCTCGACCCCGCCGTACCACGCGAACTGAATCTTGTCCAAACCCGCCTTGGTAATCTTCCGCAAATCATCTTCCGCCAGCTCCGGGCGGTAGCGCTCCACGTAAGCCTTGATCAGTCTCATCAACGTCGTCGTCTGTTTCTTGTTCATCTTGGAACTGAGGAGTCCCGGCGGCAGCAGCGGCTTTACCTTGCGGTCGGCCACGGTGAAAATGTCCTTCGGCGCCGTGGTCTCGACCAAGGCCGCCTGCTTCTGATCCGCATCCAGCGATTTCAACAGTTGCCGCGCCAGATCCTCCTCCTCCGCCAGCACGCGCAGCCCTTTGCGGGGCCCCTGCCGCACCTCCGCCGGATTCGAGCCAAAGAACGACGGCGTCACGGAAATGTCCTGCCCCTTGGCCAGCGTCACGTTCACCGAGATATGATGTCCCTCCACGCGCCAGCCCCACGTCTCTTTCACGCCCGGTTTGCCGAAAATGAAGAAGTGATAGAGTTCCGGGTCGCGCGGAAACTTTCGCCCCGCGCCCTCCAGTTCGAACAGGATCGGCTCCAGGCTCATGATGTTCGTTGCCTTGTCATAACCGTGCGCGCTCAAGCCCGACCGCAACAGCCCGTGCGCCAGCAACCGTTGCGCGGGCGACATTTCCTTGATCGTCAGGCCTTTTCGCTCCTTGGGAATGAAGTGCCAGTTCAGCCGCTCGTCATTTTTGAAATCGAACGTCGCCCTGGCGCGTTGCTCCGGCGTGAGCGCCGCCAAAAATTTGTCCGCCGCCGCCGCCATTTCCGCCGCCACGTTGTGCGCGTGCGCGGACACCAGCGCCAGTTGCAGCAAAACCACCACCGCCAGGGAACGGAAGGAAAGGAGATTTGTCATGCGCCAGAGAATCGGGCCAACCACATGGCCAAGGCAAACGGAAAATGCGCGGGGAAAATGCGACCGGGCGCAATCGTCAATTTCGCCGCCGCCCAAGCCGCGTGTTGCGGAGGGTGTCGCTCGTTTCCATTCAACGGCCACACGCTTGCCGATACAGCGAGCAAGTCCGGAAAACACCATTGACACCCGCGCTCACCAGCAGACTCTCATTTGAAATGAGCCCGATACAGAAGCAATTCCCCCCGGAACCGCGCAGCGTCAAAAGCAATGTCCCAACAGGAATCGCCTCCCTCGTCCTTTGCCTGATGGCATTCGGTTCGACCGGCGCAGTGACGGATCCGGGCTCGACCCGGGGAATTATTGACATCAACAAGGTGGGCCGTCCGGCTGACGCGGTCCAACTGATCGGTGCGGCCGGGTACGAGTTGGTTCCGGAGACAGAGACCCCCACACGGTGGGTCTTCGAGGGCGGCGTCCTCACCGCATCGCCAGGATGGGATAGTGTCGTGACCAAGGAAGCGTATCGCGACTTCCGTATGCACGTGGAATTCAACGTCAACGAAGTCAAGGATCCCACCGATCCGGAAAAGAATGGCAACTCCGGGGTTTACATCCAACAACGCTACGAGCTTCAAATTCTCAACTCCTTCGGCGTGGCGGAAAAAGACTACAAGCCCAGCTACTGCGGGAGCATTTACCGCCAGAAGAAACCGGATCGGCTCGTCTGCAAGCAGGCAGGAGAGTGGCAGAGCTACGACATCGTCTTCCGGGCGGCCCGCTTCGACGGCGCGAGGAAGACGGAGAACGCCCGCATCACCGTTTATCAAAACGGTGAATTGATCCACGACGACTATTCCATCACCGGCAAGACTGGGGTGGGGGAGAAGGAAGGACCGGAGCCTCGTCCCATCAAGCTTCAGGGACACCACAACCCGGTGCGGTTCCGAAATGCCTGGATTCAGAAGCTCACGCTTGACGGCCCTTTCAGAAAATTACCGGCTGCGGCGGAAGCCGGTAAAGACCGGGTGCGTCAATGATTTCTGTTGCCGGGCAACCGGATTGTCGCGGAGACGAAGAACGCGCGGCTTGTGGCGGGACCGTCAGCATCCGTTCATCGCGCGAAATGCTGCTGCGAGCGTGTCGCTGTTTCAGTAAGTCTCTGCAACCCCCGTGCGCCCGGAACTTTGGTTTGTCTTTTCCCCGCCGGAAGCTAGTCTGCTGTCCTTGAAGTGTCTGCCATTATTTCTTCGAGTTTAGCGCGTGCGCGGGTGATTTTTTCCAGGATGGCGGCACCTTCGGCACGCCAGACGTAGCGCTGCGGTTGGCGGTTGCGTTCGGCCAGCCAGGCT
>JANNEF010000359.1:0-33076 GCA_031378375.1 Verrucomicrobiota bacterium
CGCACCTTCAGCAACGTGGTGACAACGAAGTAGAGGATCGCGATCTCGAAGAACAGGATCCAGAAGATGAGCATGTTGATCCCGTGCAGCGTGATGATGCGGTAGAACCAATCCACCGGCAGCAAGTGGACGGTCTGCCAGCGGGTGAGCGCGAGCAGGAGCGCGCCGATGCCGCCGATGAGAAGGAACACGACGGCGAGAACGGCGTTGGCCTTGACGAAGAATTCCGCCTGGCGGCAGATGGTCAAGCCGGTGGTCAGGCAGGTGCGTTGTCCGGAGTCTGCGGAGTCTGGTTTGGGGTTCATGAGAGGGGGGTTCTTATTCAACGATGATTTTTCCGACCATGTTCTGATGGCCGATGCCGCAGAACTCATTGCAGACGATGTGATACGTGCCGGGCGCCTGCGGGGTGATCGTGAGGACGTGGTCGTAGCCGGGCACGATCTGGAAGTTCATGTTCATGGGCAGGAGCGAGAACCCGTGCTGGAAATCGGAGGACGAAATGTGCAGCCGGTAGGTTTCGCCGGCGCGCAGCTTGAGGATGGGGAACCAGGCGAACTGCTTGGCCAGGAGATAAATCTCGCCGGGCGGCGCAGGCACGATGGGCGCGATGCCATCCTCGACCAGCGATTCCACGCCCGTGTTGGCCAGCACGAATTTCTCGACGCGTTTGATGAAGTCGGCGGGTGTGACCTTGTAGGCTTCGCCGGTGCTGTTCTGTTTCCCGCGGAAATGCCAGTAGGGCATCATCAGTGAAAGGATCAGGCACCAGACCACCGCCATGCCGATCCAAGTGCGCTCGTTGCCGCTCGGGGCCTGAAACCATCCGGGTGCGGGGCACTGCAAACTGGAAGAAGATTCCTCGCTCATAAAGTTCCTTGGGTATCAGGGGAGTTGGGCGGTCTTGAGGAAGAGAAGTTCCAGCCAGCCCCACAGCGTGTACGACACCGACGGGATGATCACGCCGAGGGCGAGCAACAGCCACGGGTTGTCCATCAGTTTTTGAATCCAATGTTTGCGTTCAGGTTCATTCATAGGTCAGTCCTTCATGGAGGGGTCATGGTCTGTTCGAATCATCGTGTTCATGCTTAACCGACGGGCGGCCGGATGGATTTGATTTGCGTCAACAGAATGCCATCGGCCCGACAGGTCACCGGCCGGTGATGTCGCCAAATTCTGTCGCGTCGAAGGCCCGCATGGTTTCGGGCCGGACGTTCCCCGCCGCCGCCAGCTCGGTCAGGCAATGGAGAACCTTGGTTTCGTCCCCGCTGAGGACGAGCACCCCGTCATGCGCGCCGGTGGTCCAATACTGGGCTTCGACGGTGATGCCAGCCTTCTCGGCGGCCTTGCGGAAGCCGGCGGCGCGAGCCGCGCTTTTCTGGATGGCGCGAGCGCCCTGATCGGTGAAGCGGATGAGTGTGATGTAACGAGCCATGGTAGTTTCCTTTTTGTTGTTGGTTTCTGCGGTTGGTTTCAGCGTCGGCAAAGTGGAATGGGTGGCAGCGCCATGAATCGAGCGCGGGCCGTGGCCACAGTCATGGCAAAATCACGCCACCTCGTCAGTCGGCTGGGGCCGGTGCATTTCATAAAGTGCCGAGAGCATCGGGCGATGAAATCTGGCAGACTCCACCTATCTTGCCATTTCCTCACCCAAAGCATTGGTGTTATACCAACTACTCTATTAACGTAGTTGGTATCAGAGCTCGCCTGAAGGCTCACTTGCGCGCCGCTGACGTGGACGTTTCGGGTCGATGAAGCGTGCGCGAAATTCCTTCGGCGTGGGGAGCTGGCCGGGCTGGAGCAGGGTGACGAGGTTGTAGAGATCCTCGATGGAGTTCTGCACAGGAGTCGCGGTGAGCAGCAGGAGGAACTGGCGCGGCAGCGCGTTGACCGCCTGCCAGGCCTGCGACTCGCGGTTCCGCAGGTAGTGCGCCTCATCCACGATGACGAGATCCCAATGCACCGTGCGCGCGATCTCCAACTGCGCGGGCTGCTTGAGCGTGTGCAGGCTGGCGACGATGCCCGCGTTCCCGCGCCAGAACTCCGCCGTGTCCATGCGGGCGGCGGCGTGATTGGTCGTGACGGTGGTGAGGTTGAACTTGTCGCTCAACTCCTCCTCCCATTGATCGACGAGCGACGGCACGGTGAGCACGAGGAAGTTTTTCACCATGCCACGCGTGAGCCATTCCTTGAGCACGAGGCCGGCCTCGATGGTTTTGCCGAGGCCGACTTCGTCCGAGAGCAGTGCGCGCCCGCCCGGCGTCCCGGACAATTGCGGGCGTGGCACGCAAGCCTGATCGTGGGGGTGGCTTTCCTGATCGCCGCCCCTCGCGCCGTCACGGGCGGTGCGGTCTGCCTTAGGCGCCGATCCCACGCCCTCAAAAAAAATGAAAATATTTGTTGTCAAACGCGCGGAGTTTCCCTAACCATCACCGCAAATGCACCGTTTTGGTGCGCGGGCAAACTGAATTTGCCCATTAACAACGCATAAAACGAAACAACAACAACAGAGTTCCGGAGGAACATTAGAATGAAAATAAATACATGGACACTGGGTCTGGCGGCCGTCGGTTTGGTCACCTTGCCCTCGATCAGTCAGGCGGAAGAAAAAGTCAGCCCGTTGGGGACAGCACTGTCCTCGACCACCATCAGCGGCTACGTCAGCACGTCCGCACGGTGGGACTTGGGCACTGGCAGCAGGACTCCCGGCAGCGGTAACAACCCCAACGCCCCGGCTTACGTTTACGGCGGTGGCAAAGCGGACGGATTCAACATGGATGCCGTCTTGGTGCGTATTTCCAAGCCGCTGGATGAAGCCCAGTGGGCCGCCGGTTACACGGTGGACTTGCTGTATGGTGCGGACGCGGGCGCAATTGGCCAGGCTCCGCTTTCGCAAGCCTACGTTCAATTGCGTGCGCCCGTGGGCAACGGCTTGGACTTCAAGATGGGTTTGTTTGACACCATCATCGGCTACGAGAGCTACCACGCGGGCAACAACCCCAACTACAGCCGCTCCTACGGCAACTCCATCGAGCCGACGCAACATACCGGTGTGCTGGCGTCCTACCAGTTCAGTGACTTGGTCACGGCCTCGTTCGGTATCGCCAACACGTTCGGCCCCGGCATCGGTGGGCGGGCGTTTAACCAAGCAGTCGTCTTAGGCGTCAACACGGTGAACGAGAGCTACAAGACCTACATGGCGTCCATCGCCTTGACGGCTCCGGAATCCTTCGGGTTCGCCGCGGGTTCCACGCTCTACATCGGCGCGATCAACGGCTTTAATGCTGCGACGACTGCCGGTGTTGGTGCGAACCAGAGCAGCATCTATGTGGGTTCCACGTTGAACACCCCGGTCAAAGGTTTGAAAGTGGGTGCCTCGTACGATTACGTCGCCATTCATAAGAATAGTATCGTGGGTGGCGGTCCGAACGCGGGCCTCTATGCCAACGCCGCCGCGTTGTATGCTTCCTATCAAGCCACTGAAAAACTTAGCCTGCACACCCGCGGTGAGTATTTTTCACGCTCAAAGATTAGTGCTGGTCCTGGTGGTGCAGCTGCCGCGCCGGTTGTCGGTGCAACGGCGGGTAATCCAACCAAGGTGTTGGCCCTCACCGAAACCATCCAGTATGATCTGTGGGCGAACGTCATCAGCCGTCTCGAACTCCGCTGGGATCATCAGGCGGATGGAAGTGGCAAAGCCTATGGCAACAACTCAACGACTGGCGGCGTTGGCAGCAGACGGAACAACTACACCGTTTCCGCGAACGTCATCTACAAGTTCTAAGCTGACTTAACAGCTTCTCCAGCCCCTTCCGGCAAAACCGGAAGGGGTTTTTTGTTTTCCGCGATGCTCAGCGACGGATTGGAGGGCGCCCGTTGTCCCATTACCTTGCGCGCGAGCCGGGCGGGGTGGCCTTCGCAGGGCCGAAGGCCCGACCCATGCCAGCCCGGGCCAACGGCCCGGGTCGCCGTCCAATCAACCGCCAAGGGCTGAAGGCCCGTGCCAGCCAGGTGTTCGCCGGGTGGTTTGGATCGGGCTTTCAGCCCTCATGTCCCCGCCGCCGCTTTCCCTGGGCCGTTGGCCCAGGCTGACATGGCCCGCGCCTTTGGCGCTTCGGTCGCGCTGCCGGGGTGTTGGCCCAGCCCACGCCGCTGCCGCGCGGCAGCGATGGCGGGGGGCGCGGCGGACGCCGTCTGTTGTGGGGGCGCCGGCCGCGGCATGAAGGGCACATGGAAAATCATTGTGAAGTGCCTTGGATGTTTTAACGACTTCAGTCTTCTTTCGCTTTCACCATTACACGGATAATCGGCAACCTGGCATCATAATGCAAAATGTCAGAAAACTTTTACAATTTTTAATCCTATTGCGTTGCCATGGTTTTCATTATTGTAATTTCTTCGATATTTTTACTGGACACAAATGTCATTTATCAGTGGTGAAGTGCATTTGTGTCGTTACAAAGTGCATTTGTGTCGTGATAACTGTCATTTGAGTCGTTACAAAATGCATTTGCGTCGTGATAAATGGCATTTGAGTCGTTACAAAGTGCATTTGTGTTTTGATAAATGACTTGTGTTTCCACATAAATGTGATTTGTTTCCTTGCAGACGCTGGTTGTGCCGTCGGAATCGCATGGAAATGCGCCACAACGGGCACCCGGTTCACCTTGACACATACTTATTATGGCTGATTCAGAACGTTCATTTCGCGACCGCGAGGGCAAGTCGCAGGATTTGGGCAATGCGCTCGAGGGCTTCACACCCGCCTACGCTCCGGCGGACGCCGACCTGAGCATCGCCTCGTTCACCGCGCTGGTGGGGCAGGCCGCGTCGCTCAACGACACCGTCGAGACGCTCTCCGGCCAATACACCACCAACGCAGACGCGCGCGCCACGGCGATCCTGGCGATCCGCGCGGCGGTGACGCAGGCGCTGTCGTATCTCAAGAGCAACAAGGCGTGGAAAAGCAATTGCAAGGCGGCGAAGATGGCGGCGGACAAATTGCGCGGCGTGCATCCGCCCAAGCCCAAGCCGCCCGCGCCACCGGTCGGGGGCGCGCCCACGCCCGCCGAGACGAAGAAGCGCAACCAGGGCCAGCAGGCGTTCGTGGAGCTGGCGGCGCATTTGGGCCAGTTCATCGGCGTGTGCGCGGGGTGCGCGGGTTACGCGCCGCCCGCGCCGGAGATCACGCTGCCGTCGCTCAACGGCTTGATCTCGCAACTGCGCTCGGCCAATGAATTTCTCTCCACGCTGGAGGCGCAGTTGACGACGGCGCAGCAGCAGCGGGTGATTCTTTACTACGGCGGGAACGGGCTGGCGGAGCGGTTCCAGTTGATCAAGGCGGCGGTGAAGGGGCAGTACGGGCAGGCGAGCGCGAATTACGGGACGGTCAAGGGGATGAAGTGGTAGGGGGATGGCGCGCGGCGGGGTGCGCGGGCTTCAGCCCGCTTCCACGACCGAACCCGCGGGATGCGCAAAGGCGGAATTCCGAAATCCGAAATCCGAAGGAAGCCCGAAATCCGAAATCCGAAGGCCAAATCGGACGTCGTCCCTGCGTTGGAAAAAGTGTTGCGCGGACACCCTCTGGAACGCGGCCTTTCGGGCTTCGGGCTTCGGCTCTCTTTCGGTGCTCGGATTTCGAACTTCGGATTTCGGGTTAAAAACTCCAGGCCCGCTTGCACCTGGCCCGTTGCGGAGTAAAAAAAAGACCACCCGCCACGGGTGGTCTTCGGTCAGTCGAGGGCGGCGTTCAGGCGGCGGACTTGCCCTTGGCCTTCTTGGCTTTGACGGCGATGGTTTTGCGCTTGTTGAGCGCGTCGCGGCGACGGCGTTTCTCGACCCGGTTGTATTGTTTGCCCATAAGTATCTTTACATTGCGAACGCGATTCGTTTGCTTAAGTGCATCATGAAGTTTCCGCGGCCCCGGTTCAACACCTATTTGCTCGCGCTGCTGGCGGCGCTGCCGCTGGCGGGTGGCGCGGGCTGCAAATCTGGCGGCATGATGAAGAAGGAGGCCAGCACGTTGCGGTTCCACTTCGAGGTCAACGCCGACGGCACCGACCACAACAGCCCGGTGTCCGTCAACCGATCCGAGCCGTTCCTCGTCAACGTGGAGAAGCAGACGTTCCTGCACGAAGGCGATGTCGCCGAGGCATGGGTGGTGGAGGACGAGCTGGGCAGCTTCGCCATCGCGCTCCAGTTCGACCGGCGCGGCACCTGGCTGCTGGAGCAATACACCGTTTCCGGCAAGGGCCGTCGCGCGGCCATCTTCAGCCAGTTCAGCGACGCCCGCTGGCTGGCCGCGCCCATCCTCAACCGCAACATCAGCGATGGGCGGTTCGTGTTCACCCCGGACGCGACGCGCGCGGAGGCCGAGCGCATCGTGCGCGGCTTGAACAACGTCGCGAAGGTCACGAAGAAAAAGAAAAAGCAGTGACCGCCCCGCTCGCGCTCCTGCTGCTCGCGCTGTTCACCCTGCGCGCCGTCGCGCAACCGTTTCACCTGCCCACGGCCAACCGCGCGATCTTCACGGCGGGCGGCGAGGAAAAGTTTTTCGTCGGCACCATCGGCAAACCCTGGACGACCGGGGCGTTCGGCTGCGTGCGCACCGCCGGCTGGCAGATGCACGAGGGCTTGGACATCCGCTGCCTCCAGCGCGACACGCGCGGCGAGCCGGCCGATCCCGTGCTCGCCACCGCCGACGGCGTGGTCGCCTACATCAACACGCGCCCGTCGCTCTCCAACTATGGGAATTATCTCGTGCTGCGGCATCGGATTGACGGGCTGGAGATTCATTCGCTCTACGCGCATCTGCGCGAGGTGCGCGCCGGCCTGCGAATCGGCACGGCCGTGCGCGCCGGTGAACAAATCGCGGTGATGGGTCGCACGACGAACACGCGCGAGAAGATTTCGCCTGAGCGGGCGCACGTTCACTTCGAGCTGGCCTTCGTGGTAAACGAGCGGTTCGCCGAGTGGTATAAGAAAGCATCCCCCGGGCAGCGCAACGACCACGGCGCGTGGAACGGACAGAACCTGCTCGGCCTGGACCCGCGCCAGGTGTTGCTGGAGCAACGCCAGCGCGGCGCGGCGTTCAGCCTGCTGGATTTCGTCCGCAATCAAACCGAGCTGTGCCGCGTGCTCGTGCGCGACACGCGGATTCCGTGGGCCGCGCGCCACGCCTCGCTCGTGCGGCCCAATCCGGTTGCGGCCCGCGAAGGCATCGCGGGCTACGAGCTGGTTTTGAATTTCAACGGGCTGCCCTTCCAGCTCACGCCGCGGGCCGCGTCGGAGATCAAAAGTTCCGCGCGGGTGCAACTGCTCTCCGTGAACGAGGCGGAGTATCATCGCAATCCCTGCCGCCGGCTCGTCACAAAAAAGGGCGCGCGCTGGGAACTGGCCAATCAGGGGATGCGCTTGATCGAATTGCTGACGCATAATTGAAGCTGGCTGGCCCAAGCGGGCAAAACCGTTTGCCATATCCGGCAGGTGCGGCCAGTGTTGGCGGGTGAATTATGAACTGCCGGAAGATTTCGTTCCCAATCGTCGCGCCTCGCTGGTCAGGCTGATTCTGGTGGCGGCGTTGACGCTGGTATTTTTTGCGCCGTTGCTGCCGGCACAGGAAAGCACCAACGACACCCGCGTCTCCAGTTTGCTCGCCGTGCGCAAACAGCAGCAGATCGAAGCGTCCGCGTCGCTCAAGGCGTTCCATGTTTTTCAATTTGCTGACCGCGTCGCGGAGAGCGGCATCACCTTCGATCACCAGATGGTGGATGATGCGGGCAAGAACTGGAAGGCGGCCCACTATGACCACGGCAACGGTCTCGCCGTGGCGGATGTGGATGGTGACGGGCTTTACGACCTCTATTTCGTCACGCAACTGGGATCCAACGAGCTGTGGCGCAACCGGGGCGGCGGCAAATTCGAGAACATCACCGCCCGCGCGGGCGTCGGCCTGACGGATCAAATCTGCGTGGCCGCTTCCTTCGCGGACATTGACAACGACGGCGATCCGGACCTGTTCGTGACCACGGTGCGGCACGGGAATCATCTGTTCGAGAACCTGGGCGGCGGACGTTTCCGGGACATCAGCCAGGCTGCGGGCGTGGATTACGTGGGGCATTCGTCGGGCGCGACCTTCTTCGACTTCGACAACGATGGGCGGCTGGACTTGTTCGTCGCCAACGTCGGGCGTTTCACCATCGAAGAAAAGGGGCGGGGCGGCTTTTACCTCGCGTGGACGAACGCCTTCGGCGCGCATCTGGTGCCGGAGCGGACGGAATACAGCATCCTTTACCGGAACCTGGGTGACCGAAAATTTGAGAATGTGTCCGCCCGGTTGAACTTGCTCGACGGCAGTTGGAGCGGCGACGCGGTGTTCGCCGACTTGAATGGCGACGGCTTCCCCGACCTCTACGTGCTCAACATGCAAGGAGACAATCATTACTACGAAAACCTGGCGGGCCGGAAGTTCGTGGAAAAAACCGCCGCGCTGTTTCCAAAAACTCCGTGGGGTGCGATGGGCGCAAAGTTTTTTGACTACAACAACGACGGCCGCCTCGATCTCTACGTGACCGACATGCACTCGGACATGACCAGCATCCAGACGAAGGCGGCGCGCAACCTGCCGCTCAATCTGGAAAAGGTCAAAAGCGAGTCTTACTGCACGGCGGCCAACCCGGACGCGTTCTTGCAGGGGGCGTCGAACAACATTTTCGGCAACGCCTTTTATGAAAACAAGGGCGCCGGCCAGTTCGCGGAAGTGTCCGATGCGATCAACGCCGAAACTTACTGGCCGTGGGGGCCGAGCGTGGGCGATCTGAATGCGGATGGGTTCGCGGACGTTTTTGTCACAGCGGGCATGGGCTACCCGTTCCGCTACGCGATCAATTCGGTGTTGTTAAATGAAGGCGGGCGCAAGTTTTTCGACAGCGAATTTCTGCTGGGCGTCGAGCCGCGCACGGGCGGGCGGATTGAAAAGAATTTTTTCCGGCTGGACTGCTCCGGCGCGGACAAGGGGCACCCGCTGTGCGAAGGGAAGTCCGGACGCTCCGTGTTCAAAGGCGCCCTGAGCACGCGCTCCGCGGCCGTGTTTGATCTGGATGACGACGGCGACCTCGACATCGTGACCGCCGAGTTCAACGACCGTCCGCAGATGCTCATCAGCAATCTGACCGCGAAACGGAAGCCGCACTTCCTCAAAATCAAACTGGTGGGAGCCGTCAGCAACCGCGACGGCCTTGGCGCGATGGTGAAAGTTCACGCGGGCACGCTGGTGCAGACTCAACTCCACGACGGCAAGTCCGGCTATCTCGCCCAGAGTTCCCTGCCACTCTACTTCGGCCTGGGCGCCGCGACGAAAGCGGAACGCGTGGAAGTCTCCTGGCCATCCGGCCGCAAGCAGGTGGTCACGGACGATCTACCCGCAGACAGTCTGCTGACCCTCCGCGAGCCGGCACGGTAGCCGGTCGCGCGGACCAGTTGGCGCGTCACGCTGCCAGTTGAAGCCGATATTCCGTCGGCGCCTGACCAACGATTCGCTTGAAGACGCGGTTGAAATGGGTCAGGGATTGAAAGCCGACTTCGTAGGCGATTTCACTGATGCGCAGATTGGGATTGAGCAGGAGGTTTTTCGCCTTCTCGATGCGGATGCGCGACAGGTAATCGGTAAAATTGATGCCCGTGGCCTTCTTGAACAGTTTGCAGAAATAAAACGTGCTGGTGTGAACCGCCTGGGCCACCTGGCCCAGGGAAAGATCTTCGGTCTGGTGTTCGCGAATGTATTCCCTGGCGCGGGTGATGACGGGCGGCTCGGCGTTTGCCGTCCGCACCATCACTTGATTGCTCACCATCGAAAGGTGATCCGCGAAAATGGTCAGCAACCGGATCATGGACTCGTAGCGTTTGGGCGGCAGCACGGGGGTCGCAAAGTAAGCCTGCTTCAATTGCGCGCGGGAGGTTTCCACCCCCCACTGCGCGGCCAGTTGCGCGGAACGGTTGAATCGCGCCATAGTTGGCTTGCTGCGGAAGACCTGGCCGGTTTGCAAAAAGCCGACCACCTTTTCACCCAGCCGGACGGGCACGGCGGAATCGCACAATCCGTGTGGGCAGGTGACGGTTTGCGCCTCGTGGCGGGCCGATTCGGAAAGTTGCTGCTGCACCTGGAGACACGCCGAGCAAGCGCGGCTCTTGGCCGCCATCAGCGCGCAGAAAGGATTTTCCTTCCGTTTGCCATGGAACGGCAACTGCCAGGATTCCACCGAACGAATCGTCACCGGCAGACCCGTGGTTTCGGAGAAGGCCCGCTCGTAATCCTGGTAGATTTTTGAGTTGCTCAGCACGGTCACAAGGCATTGAGGGTTGTTCATAATCTTTTGCTTTCTCGGTTCGCCAATATTTGTTCTGGCGAAAGCAAAATAGGGGCAAAGCACCGGTCGAACAATTGGGGTGAGTCCTGATCCTCCATGGTGGCAAACAATTACCGGGTATAAGGGATTCCCTTACCTGCCGCGTTGGGAAAACTGCGTCCAACTCCTTTCCGTTTGACTGCGCTCAAAAATGCCACAATCGTAAATCATGAAAATCACCGAAGCGCTGACGGCCGAACACGCGGTCTTCTTCGCCCAACTTGACCAGCTCGAAAAAATGATGGGAGCGCACCAGACCCTGGGCGAACTCAAGGCGGTGTCCGCGCTGCTGGCCGCCGCACTCCAGACCCATGCCGGTCTGGAGGATGATCTGTTGTTCGCCGCGCTCGAACATTGCCTCGATCAGATGGGCAAGCTCGAAACTGTGCACCACGATCACGATGCGATACTCGACAGTTTGTCGCGCATCCAGACCGCGCGCACCCGCGCCGAGGCGCAGCGGCATCTCCATCGGGTCATCCAACTGGCGCGGCACGAATTCGACCTGGAGGAGCGCATCATTTTTCCGATGGCGGAGGGGGTGTTGCGTGCCGAAACGCTGACCAAATTGGGCAAGGCCTGGGCGCGGCAGCGCGGGGTCATCGTGCGTTGAAAACTCGTTGGACAAACACCGATCTGGTCGTTGCCGGGAAACAATCCCCGGCAGCCGACCCGACTGCCAGGGCGGCGCTATGGAATTCCGCTGGCGTCGGGTTCCTGAATTAGCCGGCCCACGCCAAGAACCTCTCCTTGAGTGTCCGCAGATTCCGGGTCTGGTGCCGCGCGATGATGCGGTTCAATTCGAAGGGCGGTGTGGTCTTCGTGTTTACTCCATAGCCCACTGTGCAGGCGGTGCGGTAGCCGGCTTCAACCACTGTGTCCCGCACGGACGGGTTCCAATCGCCGTAGGGGTAACAAAAGTGCTCGACGGCGCGGCCGAACATGTCCTCCAGCTTTTTTTTGCTGCCGAAAATCTCCTCGCGCATTTCCCGTGGCGGGATGCGCGTCAGAAACGGATGCGTGAGCGTATGGGCGCCGATTTCGTGCCCTGCCGCGAACCATTCGCGCAGTTCCGGCGCGTCCATGAGCGGTTCCCGGGCTTCGCCGAATTGTTGCTCCCACTCGTTGGTACGCCCGATGAGATTGGCAACGATGAACTGGATGGCGCGAAAGCCATGTCGCGCCATCGGCTCGATGCCGTGGCGCAGGACGTTGCGGAAGCCGTCGTCAAACGACAGGACGATATTCGCCGCGGCATTATCCTGCGCCCGGGCGGCTTCGAGCATGGTCGCGGGGGTGAAACTCGCCGCGCGCAGTTCCATCAATTGCCGCTCAAAGAGACGCGCGCTCACGTAAAGCCCTTTGAGCCGGACACGCGGCGGGCGGGGGCCGAGCTTGTGGTACATCAAAACGGGAACGCCGGTCTGGAACCAGCGGCGGAACGGTTCCAGCGAGGAGTAAATTTCGGAGCGAGGGGCGGCGGTTTTCGACATGATGGGGTGGACGGCCCTCACCGGGCCAGCAACTGGAAATAAATCCGCTGGGTGTTCCGAGCGAGCTGGGCGCGGGTGAAGTTTTCCGCCACGCGCCGCCGGCCCGCCTCACCCATCCGCGCGCGGGTGGCGGGCTGGAGCAGCAGAGCGCGCATCGCGTCCACGAGCGCCGGCACATCGCCGGGAGGCACGAACACGCCGTGTTCGTCGTGGCGGAATTGTTCCTGGATGCCGTCGAGTCGGGAAGCGATCACCGGTTTGCCACTCGCGAGAGCTTCGAGCACGACCAGCGGGAACGCGTCCGATCCCACCGCCGGATGCACCAGCACGTCGAGCGCGCCCATCACGGCGGGCATGTCGTCAGAGGGAGAGGCAATCTGGCAGACTGTGCCCAGCCCCAGTTCGCGGTGGCGCTGCTCCAACAGCCCGCGCATGGTGCCGTAACCCACCACCACAAAACGCGCGGCGGGAAACCTCGCGCGCAACCGCGCCGCCGCCTCCATGAACTCCAACTGGCCTTTGCCGCGCGGCAGATTATAGACACCGACGACACCGAAGGCGATTTCATCCGGCCCCCATCCCCGCTCGCGCCGCCATTGTTCGGCGGCCACGCTGCGGAGCGGCTGGAACTTGTTCGTATCAATGCCGCAGTAAGCCTGATGCACGCGCGCCGACGACCCGCGCAGTTCCCGCCGCAAAACGGCCTCCACGGCGCCCGAAACGGCGATCACATCGCCGCAGGCCAGCAGCAGCCACCGGCTGAATCCGCGGGGCCGCGTCATGAGATGGCGGGTGATGACCACTCGCGCGCCGACCCCGGCGAGACACGCCGCAATGATGGCGGGCCAATAGTCGCGCCCCTGGTGAGCATGAACGATTTGGATTTTTCGGGCGCGGATGATCGCCGCCAATCCGCGAATCATGCCGTGTTGCAACCCGCTCCGGGCCGGGAAGTCAGCCACGTCAAATCCCATTTCGCGCGCCCGCGGCTCCCACCGGCATGGCTGACCGATCCCCAAAGTCACGGCGTGGCCCAGCTCGCGCAGGCCCAGAGCCAGTTCAAGTGTCTGGCTGTCCGCGCCGCCGCCGCTGAAGCTCGAATTGACCTGGAGAACGCGCAGTGAATCCGCAGCGCGCTCAGGAAGTTCCCGTGTCGTCAGGTGGACGTTCACCGGATTAAGGCTTCGTTCCGGGCGCGGTGTGCCGGCATTCCCACAGTTTGGCGTATTTCAGGAAGGTGTAGTAGGCGTAAAGTCCCGCGAGAATCAAGCCGTGACGACCGTCCCGAAAACCCTGCTTCACGAGATACACCTTGGCGAACATCGCCAGCGGCCGAAGCAGCAGTTTGCCCACGGAGGCTTTTTTTCCGGCCTCATGATACCGCGCCGCCATCAGCGTTGAATAGCGCTGGAGTTTGGCCGTGGCAATTTCCATGGTGGGCCAGGGATACTGCAGGGCGTGCTCGCGCAAACGCCCCAGCCGTCCGTCCAGTTCGTAGGTCTCATGCACGATGCTCTCGACGTAACGCAACTTCTTCCGGTGAAACAACTGCGGCTGCCGGAAGTCCGGATACCACCCGGAATGCCGCATCCAACGGCCCATGAAATGGCTTTTGCGCGGCACGTTGTAGGCGTCAAAGCGCGGCTCGGCCAGTTCCTGGCGAATCTCGGCAGCCAGTTCGGGCGTGCATCGCTCGTCGGCGTCAATGCTCAGAACCCAATCATGCTGCGCAGCATCCAAAGCGATGTTGCGCAGTTTCCCGAACCCGCAGAACTTTTCGCTCAGGATGCGCGCGCCGTATTCGCGCGCGATCTCCACCGTGCCATCCGTGCTGAACGAATCCACCAGGAGGATTTCATCCGCCCACCGGACGCTTTCCAGCACGGCCCGGATTTGCCGGGCTTCGTTGAACGAAAGGATGTAGGCCGTGATCGGCGGCGCGGAATGCATGTGCTACGTGATGGTTGGGCGCTCTGCTTGCAGAGCCAGCCCTGACAATGTCGGCGACACCTTGACATCCGCCGGAGCGTCGAGTCAACATCTTCGTCAACCTCCGCGCGAGCCGGGACCGCGAACCGTCCCCCGGCACGGTGGAACGCCGCGATTTTCATCCTGAAACACAATGCCACCCGGACGCTGCTCCTTCATCCTCGTGTCCTATAACACGGCGCGTCTGACCGCCGCGGCGTTGAGTTCCATTCGCCGTTTCGGTGGAGTTCCCACATGCGAGGTGATTCTCGTGGACAACGGCTCGACGGATGGAACTCCGTCGTTGGTGCGAACCCAATTCCCCGATGTGCGGGTGGTTTGCCTGGAAGAAAACCGCGGCTTCGCGGCGGCCAACAATGCTGGCGCCCGGCTGGCCACCGGCGAGTGGCTCGTTCTCATGAACTCCGACGCCGAAATCCTGCCGGACACGATGGCTCAGTTGGAAGCCCTCCTGCGCGAGCATCCCACGGTCGGCGTTCTGGGCGGACAATTGCTCAACTCCGACGGGAGCTTGCAGACCTCCCTCCTCCTCGCGAAGCCAGTCTCGCAATTCGAGGCGGCGCACCAGAACGAGGAAATCCTCGACGTGGCCGGCATTGTCGGCGCCTTCATGGTCGTGCGGAACGACCTGTGGCGCGCGCTTGGCGGCATGGATGAAGGCTTTTTCTTTTACTTCGAGGAAACCGACTTGTGCCAGCGGGCCAGCCGGGCAGGCGCGCGGGTTTGCTGGAGTCCGCGCGTTCGCATTCTGCATCATGGCGGAGGCAGTTCCGGCAAGTTCAACCCGCGCACGCGCGTGGAATTCCACGCCAGTCTCTATCACTCCTGGCGCAAGGAAATGTCGCCGGCCGCCTTCCGCCGGTGTCAACGCCGGATGGCGCTCCGGTTTCTTTTCAACGCGACGGGAAACTTGATGATCTGCCTGTTGACGCTTGGCCTCCTGCGCGGCGCGCGCCGTCGCCTGGCCGTTTACACCCGCCTGCTGTGCTGGCATTTCCTGGGCTGCCCGGACGGTTGGGGCCTCCGTCCCGCCGGACCCGCTCAAAGCGTGACCACGCCAATGCCATAACCGCCCTGCCGCCAGTCCGCGACCAACTCCTGAGTCTGGTACCGCCCCTTGATCTCCTGCCAGAAATCGGGAACCCCGCCCACCAACTCTGGTCGCCCGGGAACAATGTCATGGAACGCCAGCAGACCGCCCGGCCTGAGCAACGGCGAATACATTTCAAAATCCTGCCGCACCCCCGCCAGCGAGTGATCGCCGTCTATGAAGAGAAAATCCACCGGTTGCCCGCCCAGCAAACCCCTGACACGGGCAAGGGTGTCCGGCGAATGCGAGTCGGCCCGCACCAAGGTCAAGGACTGTGCCGGTCCCTTGAAACCCTCGTAAAAAGGGTTGCGCCGCTCTGGATACCCGCCGCCGAACGGACCCTCCGGCAAATCCACGCTGACCAACCGGGCCGACTTGGCCGCCAACTGCGAAAACAAGAACAAGGTGCCGCCCCGTGCCGTGCCGATCTCCAAGACCGTCGCGGGCCGCCGTTGCGCGACCAACTGAGCCAGGGCCAGGATTTCCGACCGCACCTGCGCGGGTTTGAGACTCAGGCCCAGACAACGAAACCGAAACGTCAAATCCACCAGCGCCTCCACCGAAGCTGCCGCCCGCGCCGCAGCGTGCAGACGCCGAACCGCCACCGGCACCGCCACGCGGTAGAGCGCCGTCTTAATCCGCCCGGTAAAAGTCATGCGCGTCATTCCGCCAACCGCGCTCCTTCCTTAAAGAAGCGCACGCATCCCGGAAAAACTTCGATTGACGCAGCACTCATTTTCTACGTATGACATCCAGATTCAGACTGTCCAACAAAAACCGCCCTTCAGTAGCCTCTTGCCCAGGCTGTGAACATCTCCGTCGTCATACCGGTGCTCAATCAGTTGGACTACACCCGCGCCTGCCTGGCCAGCCTGGGGCCTGACCTCGCGCGGGGTGTCCGCGTTGTGGTAATTGACAATGGTTCCGATGACAGTACTACGGAATTCCTTGCGGCCGGCGCGGAGGTCACGGTGATTCGCAATGCCACCAACCGGGGCTGTGCCGCCGCCTGGAACCAGGGCGTGCAAACTGCCAGCGCCGAGTGGGTGGTGCTCCTCAACAACGACACGCTGGTAACTGACGGCTGGCTCACGGAGCAAATCCAATATGCCGAGGAACACGGGGTGGACATCATCAGCCCCGCCATCCGCGAGGGTCCCTTGAACTATGATCTGGCCTCCTATGCGCGGGCGTTCACTCAGGAAATGCGGCAAGTGACCCGCCGGGGCGTGGCCAACGGTGTTTGTTTCACCGTGCGGCGAAGGGTTTTTGAAGCCATCGGGCTGTTCGACGAGAATTTTCGCATCGGCCAGTTTGAGGATGCCGATTTTTTCCTGCGGGCGCGGCGGGCGGGGTTCAAACTGGGAACCACCGGACGCGCGTTCATCCACCACTTCGGCTCCGTGACGCAAAAGGACCTCCAACGGAAGCAAACCGCCCGCCCCTACGAGGCGGAGAACCGCGCGTATTTCCGCCGGAAGTGGGGGCTGAACTGGGGGCGGCGGCGTTGGGGTAAATTGACAGCCAAGATCATCGCTACCCGATGGCGGCTTGCAGAACGCTGCGTTCACGGTCATTCCATGAACGAAAAATGGCTGGTGGGCCGGCTGCAATTCCACTAAATTGGTCTTAAGGAATGAACCCAAGTGAATAACCCAAAAGTCAGTGTCCTCGTTCCAACGTATAATTACGCGCGATTTCTGCCGGAGACAATTGAATCGGTGTTGGAACAAGATTTCACGGACTTCGAACTCCTGATCAGCGACGACGCTTCGACCGACAACTCCGCCGAAGTGATTCGCCGATACGCGGCCAGAGACAAACGCATTCGGGTTCAGATACACCCGACGCGGCTGGGAATGGTTGAGAACTGGAACTGGTGTTTGGAACAGGCGCGAGGGGAATACATCAAGTATGTTTTCGGCGACGACAAGCTTTCCAGCCGGCAGACCTTGAGAAAATTCGTCGCGATGCTCGATGCCAACTTGTCCGTGTCACTTGCTGTCTCTGCGCGCAACATCATTGACGAACATTCGCAGCGCCTCCGCATACGGAACAATCTGGGCAAACCCGGGGTTCATCGGGGACGAGACGTCTTGGTTCGTTGCCTGGAAAAGAACGTGAATCTTATCGGCGAACCGACTGTGGTTATGTTCCGCAAAACACAGGCATGTCGGGGTTTTGATCTCCGCTACCGCCAATTACCCGATTTGGAGATGTGGTTCCATCTGCTTGAGAAAGGGGATGCCGCGTACACGATAGAACCTCTTTGCTCCTTCCGTAAACATGGTTTGCAGCAGACCGAGCTTAACCGGCCGCAGCGACTGGATGAACAGGAAAACGCCATCTTGCTGGCTGAGTATTACAGTCGGCCTTGGCTGCGCACGAGCGCATCGCGCCACCTGCTCTTCACACAAGTTTATGCACTGCGCAAAGTGCGGTCACAGAACGCTCTGAACCAGGAAATAGAGCAGAAGATGACTGCTGCACTGGGGGGTAAATGGTATTATTTGCTGTGGTTGCATCACAAAACGACCAAACTTGTCAGCAATTTGCGCCGCTTTGTTTTCAAACACATCCTTGGGCAGCCGGTCGTTTGACATGTCATGCCGGACGCGCGCTGGATGCATCACTTTTGGCTCCGACTGTGTGATGCTGACCAAGGCGCTCGTTTAGTTTTTTGTGCGGTTTGAAACGGGTGTCGGCAAGCGTGGCGACCACGGGCATCAGCACAGGCCAGAAGCGGCGGGAGGGTTTCAACTCCCACAGCAACGACGGGCGAATGTATCCAGCGTCTATGGCCTGATGCACTTCCTCGGGCTGGATGTAGCCGGACGCCACCGCTTCGCGCAAGTGCTCGACCCACAGTTTGCCGTTGCGGTTATTGCGGTGCACCCAGGGCTGAGTTTGCATGTCTGTGTAGTGGATTAGCCCCGTCTGTCCCGGCGTGTAATTTTCGAGCGAGTTCCATTCCGGCGGCAGGGCGGCGCGTACGGCGTTGGTCGGCTCAATGCACATTTCCTTCATCAGCAGGTCGTAGTCGTAACGGCCCTCGTCCAGCCCGCGCACGACTTCGTCCAGATCCCACTTGAGGCGGGAACAGTCGAGCAGCAACACGCTGAATTGTTTGGGCCGCTTCGGATCGGATGTGGCGCAGTGCAGCACCGTAGCGCCGTCGAACGGGCGGTCCCACAAGTCCTGGAAATTGCGGAGCACCAGCATGTCGGCGTCGAGGTAAACGGCACGCCCGCGATTGCCCGCCAGCTTCGGAATGGCAAAACGGTTGAACGAAAAGCCGGTGCGCGGCTGGTTCTTTGGGTTCTTCGGCATCTGCGTTTTCACATGGAGCATGTGGTCGAACACAACCGGTAGCGCACAATGTTTCCGCACGGAGAATTCGAGCACGCGGGCACCGATCAACTGGCTTTTGTCCGTGCCGATGAAGATGCGCACCGGGGTTTCGCTGGTGAGGGGGGCGAAGTTGATCCCGTGCCGCCGCACGGTGGCGATAATACCGGCGAACTGAATGTCGAAGCTGGCGTGGCCGTTGGCGAGGCGGGTCCTCTCGTCTAAATCTTTGAATTGTGGCGCGTAGGCCGTACCGCCGTCCACGCCCAGCGTGCGGATGCGTTTGGCACCTGCTTCCGCCAGGAGGTTCACTACCACTTCGGCGCTGAAATAGCCGGCCGGGATGCGCGGAGAACCGGGATCCTGTTTCTTGGAGGTGGCAAGATTGTACCACACCAGGCGGCCTTCCTGATCCAGCTTTTTCAAGATCGGATGCTGGTCGAAGAACGTTTCCAATGGACGATCCGCCGCGTTGTGTTTGACGTGGGGATAGCGCGGCATCAACAGGAACCTGGCGTTGCGATCAATCTGATCCGCGCAATCAGGGACGACATCAATGTCTATGATGCTGGCCGCTTCGACGGGCATTTCGCGCACGACATGGTTGAGGGACAGCTTGCGGAACGCCGCCAGATCAAATTCCTTGCGCCGTTGTAGCGAAGGGCCTTTGCCCAGGATCAGCCACGCGCCGTCGTTGCCGTTAATTTCCGACCACCATTGAGTAAGCTCTTTCATAACCTCGACTGTGAGCCTGGCCCGCTGAATCCCAGTATCGGAGAGGTCCGTCGGGCCAGCAAAGTCATTCTTGGGCCGTTCCGCTCGATTCGATCCGAAATGATTTCTAATGCATCGTAGCCCGCGTCTCGAACCGCGTCCAAGAGTGCCTGCTGATGCAGCCAGCGAGAAGTGTTTTCCACGCCGGAAAACATATCGGCCCAACCGCCTTCTCCGGTGTAAAGAAACGCCCGGTAGTCTTTGCCGTCGAATTGCTCATCCGAACGCCGGAACTTCGTGTCGTCACGACAGTAATGAGTGTCCAGCAATAGTGTGTCCGCAAGGCGACTCAGACGATGGACATGTTCGACCGGCTGCATCAAGTGGTAGAGCACGCCGACGTGAAACACCACGTCGAACGATCCGAAAGACGAATCGAGATCGCGCACATCGGCGAGCACGACTTTTGCGTTTTCCACGCCATGCACGAAGAGTCTGGTCAGAGTGGCTACGATGTTTTTGGGCCGGACTTCAAGCGCCACAACCCGTCGGCAAATCTGCGCAAGCTGGACGGTGTGGATGCCTTCACAGCAGCCGACTTCAAGGATGGTTTTGGTGGCGGGATCCATTCTTCGGGCCACTTCGGCTACACGGAAGTCAATGCGTTGGGTGATGCCGCCGCGCTTGCCCGGCACGCCCAGCACTCGACCGTCCGGCAGCAACATCCCGGTTTTCCATTGCACGGCGCCCTGGAAGTCGTGCAACTGCTGGTCGGTCAAGCTAATCATCAAGGCGTTAATGCCAACACTTGGAGGCTTTCGCAAGCGGCAAAGTCCGTTCTGTCGAGGGTGATTTTTGTCTCGACGAATTTCACGTCGGCTGTCCATAAGTTGGCCCGACTGCAATGATCGGGTGGAAACCATTTTCTGCGGATTGGAACGTCGGCAGTGCGCGCTTGCGCAGTTTTCTGCCATGCAAATGGCTCCGGCAACAGGGTTGGCCGGCTGAAATCTTTCAAACGGCCCGACTCAAAGATTACGAAATCGGTGTTTTCCAGAAGGCTTACACTGAAGAGGACGTGGACTTGGCGGTGCAGCTCAAACGACGCCAGGCCAAGGTCGTCTTCGACCTTTGTGATAATCACTTTTACAAATTGCGCTGCAAGGCAGGCGACAATGCCCAACTGAGCCGTCTGGAGAAAATGATCGACTTGGCAGACGTGGTTTCCGTCTCGACGCCCCAACTGGCCAAGTTGATTGAGGGCAAGCCAACGGTCGTTGTTGATGACGCAGTGGATGACTATTCGGAAGAAGGATGGCGAAGCGCGCTGGTCCAAATGCAGGAGTGGTCACGCCGGCTGCGTTCATCCAAAACCCGGCTGGTTTGGTTCGGCAATGCCGGCACGGAGAATCCTCCATTCGGGCTGGTGAACTTGGCAGCCATTATCCCCGAACTGAACCAATTGAACCGCACCTTGGGCATAGCTTTGAGCGTCATCAGCAACTCCAGAAATTCTTTTGAAACACACACACACGCCGCCGAATTCCCAGTGCGCTACTTTGAGTGGGATCGGCGGACGTTCCGGGCTGTCTTCCAACAGCATGACATGTGCGTGCTGCCGATTGCCCAGAACCCATTCACCGTTTGCAAGACGAGCAACCGGGTGTTGCTCTCGCTTCTGCTGGGTGTGCCGGTTGTGGCAGATCGTATCCCCAGTTACGAAGAATTCGCCCCGTATTTGCTGTTCGGTGATTGGAGAAACTCTTTGCTTCAATATGCGCGGAACAATAATCTGGGGCGCATGCATGTCTCTGAAGCCCAACGCTACATCCGAAACCGGCACTCCCCGGATCGGGTCACCGAGCAATGGGCGGCATTATTTAACAGTCTGCAAACCGCAATGAAAGCCAAAGCCTGATGGGCAATCTCAATCAACTTGAGTGGATTCGGCGCAACATTCACTTCTCCAAAGCGCCAGTTTTGGAAGTCGGATCGCGCCACTATGCTGCCGCGTCGGACATTGATTACCGATCGCTGTTCAAAGGCGTGGAATATTTGGGAGTGGACATGTCGCCTGGCAAAAACGTGGACCGCGTGCTCGACTTCACGTCCGATTACGAGGTCATTCGCTCTGCGCTGGGCCAGGAATTTGGCACCGTGGTGTGTTGCAGTGTCATGGAGCATGTTAATAACATTTTCAAGTTCGCCCAGAATCTCTCTCGCATAGTCAAACCAGGAGGCGCGCTATTCGTTTCTGCTCCGTTTGCCTGGCGGTTTCACGGTTATCCGAACGACTTCTGGCGGTTCACGCCCGCCGGATTGAAATATCTGTTCCCCGATTTTGACTTTCCGCTGGAAGGCAGCAACATATGCTCAAATGTGGCCAACGACGACGCCAGCTTGAAAGAAGATCCCAACCCCTTCACAGTCCAAACGCAAACTCCACCGGGCACCGGCGGCTTGTCCGCGCAACGGCGTTCGTTCAAGTATCTGCTCGCGCCGGCGATGATTAATCTCGTCGGCATCAAACGGGCTCAAGCTGCCTGCGCGCCGCCTGCACCTCCCATTTGAATATTTGGATCAGCGAGTTGGGCGCGGCGGCTGATCCGCTTTACCCTCGGAAATGGCAGGCGTTGACGCCATCAACTTCCGAAGCGTTCTAAAAAGTGACGACTTTTGCTTTTTCGCTACGCCAACTCGCCTCGAGATGTCACGGTTTTCAATGAAGGCTGGCTGGGTTAATTGCTGGCAGAGATCCAGGAACTCAGCTTCACAATCCCCCACGCGCAGGAACGGGGTCGCGCTTATCAGGGTGATGCCGCGTTGGCGAAGGACGGCGCGGATTTCGCACAGTCCCTGGTAATACTCTTGATAACGCGCTTGCGGATCGTTGCCAGCCCACATTGTGTGCTGGCCATGGGCATGGTGGTTGTTCATCACGGCGGCGTTGTCGCAACCCACCAGTATGATGTTCCTGGCGCCCATGTTGGCAGCCAGGTTGACGGCCGCCTGAGAAATCGAACTCCAAACGTACAAATAGTTTTCGGTCGGCTTTCGTACCCATTCCAGATTGCGCCCCGCCAAACTAGATTGTCCCTGGATCAGCCTCTCCTTGTTATCCGTTGGGACGGATTCGAAATAGTAAAACCTTTCGGCGTGGGCTTTGGCGAATTCCTTTTGTTCTGGCGTGGTGAACTTGATAAACTTGGTTATCCAGGTAATTCCCTCCCGGGGCGCTTCGCCAGCCATGAACTCCGGGATATTCAACTCCGGACGAATGGTGATCGAATACTTAACGGGCAGGAGCTTCCACGCTTGGTTGAGGCCGATCGCAATCTTATTCTCCAGGAACGAGAGCGGGAACACCCGCAAGCTTGCGCCTGTTCCCACGACGTAAATGTCCGCGCCGGGATGGGTGTTGTAGAGTTGAGAGACGTAATTCATCGGGAGTTGCTCATTCCGCGCGGCGCACCAAGTCCAACATATCGGACCGCACATGTTGCTTTTGCATTTCTCCCTTCAGAAAGTCGCTGGTGAACACCCCCATTTGTAGGCACTCCTTTACCAGACTGATGCAGAAACGTTCCTGGTTCGTATCCGGGTGCTGGAGGTATCGGCTTTGGCTTTCCGATGTGGGTGCCGCCGGGGAACCTGCAAACCGAGCTCGCAGTCGCGGCCAGAAGCCGCTCGGCGCAGCCGTGGCGCGATAGTTCATGTTGTAGTCCACGGGCAACCCGGTTTTCCAAGGCTGCGTGGAGCGTTCCGTGTTGTGCAGCAGCCGCGTCTTCTCGTTAAGCGTGTCGAAGTGATTCCATTCCTCCTCCAACTCGTGGATGGTCGCAGGGTCTTCATCGCGCAGAAAAATCCAATCGCCGTAATCGAGTTTGTGATCGAACATGCGATCGATCTTCTGGTTCCATTGCCAGTGCTTGAGCCTTTCGCAATCGAGAAGCATGACACTCGTCGCATAGAACGACTTGCCGTTGGGTGGCGTGACCCGCCGGCAGAGGATGCTCTTGCCAGCCAGGTTGCGATTGAGCAACTCCCATACGTCTCCCACGGCGAAGACGTCGGGGTCAATGACCAACGCGCGCCCCTTAAAACCCATTTCCTGCGGCGGCAGAAAGCGTAACAAACTGAAGGATTGAAGGTCCCGGTTGTTCCACGTCACGACCGCGCCCTTGCGGACGTAAGTCTTGCCTTCGCGTTTGGTCAAATGCGGGTAGTCCACCAAGTTGAGAATTCGCACGTCGAACTTGTCGCTGTGCTTCGACGCCTTGCGCAAAGAGTATTCCGCCATTTTTGCCCCGATCATTTGCACCGGGTTTGTGTGGATAAAAACTGTCGGTTTCATTGCTGGGTGCCAAGTTGGTTAATTGTGCTTTGCAGTATTTCTGCTAACAACAAATTCCAGTGTCAAGTTTTATGTGCGATGACATGGTAACGATCACACCACCCGATTTTGGTCGCCAGAAAACAAGGCAGGGCCAGTATCGCGGACACGAAGGGCTGGTCCACGAGCGCGGCATTCCGATCATGCTTCATCCAATCCAAGTCAATCAGGAAAAAACCGGCACTACGCGCAACGTCTTTCGTGACGAATTCGGGCAGCAACTCGACCGGGCCGAAACCGATCTCTTTCAAATGCCGGACGAGAGGTTGCGGCGGGAACAGCACGATATGCCTCGGACAATCCAGACCCAGCCAGCGGCTTCGAAACATCCGGGCACTCAAGCCCGCCGGGTTGGGAGTCGCGAGGTGCAGTTTGCCACCGGGTTTAAGTTTTCGGAGAAGATGGCGGAGCACCTCCTCTGGATCGTAGAGATGCTCGATGACGTGGTTCATGCGGATGAGTGTAATCGAATCATCAGGAATTTTCTTCCACACGTCTTCCGTAGCCAGATATGCGGCGTGCCCGGCGGCTTGCACTTTATTGACGACATCCGGGGAAAAATCCACTCCCAAGGTTTGCCACCCTTTCCGTTTTGATTCCGTCAGCACCTTGTCCGAACCGCAGCCGTAATCGAGCAGAGTCGAACCGGGCGCTGATGGTTGATAAAGGGAATTAAGCCGGCGCTGGACCGAGCGCGAACCGGCGCGCAATAATTTCTTGACAGTTTTATTCCAAAAACCTGGCGGTTTGACCACTGTCTGCACGTTGGTGTATGGACCGTAGTCGGTCGGATAATATTTCCCGATCTCCTTTGGCGATGGTGGCGCGGATTGGAAAGCTGCACCGCATGACTGGCAGCGCACGTAAACAAACGTGGAGTCTGACACCCGGAGCAGCCGGTCACGCCCTTGCAACCACACTCCGCAATCGCGGCCTTTGCACACCGGACATACGGTGTAAGGAACTGAAGCAAGCCGTTTCGTAATGGATTCAGCGATTGGTGTCTTCATTTGTTTTGTGCAAGTGCCTGGTGGCGGGTGTGATTGCATGGCAGGTCACCCGTCTGCCGCAGACTTCAACCGCGTTGTTGAACGAGACTGCCAGCCTCGTCTTGCATTGTCAAGCGACTCGACTTCCGATGCAGGCGCGCGATTTGCCTCAAGAAGAAGAATGCTTTCCTAGACGGGGTGTCCAGTTCTGCTGATCAATGAGCCGCCGATTCGCCCGCGCCCCTACGTCGCCGCCAGCCGCTCGCTGGCGGGGTGTTCCACTCGCATCACGGCGCTGCCACATTCGTTGCCGGTGCTGAGGAGGACGAACAGCTTGAGCGCCACTTGCGCGCCCGGTTGTGTCAGGCCAAAGCGGGTCGTGAATTCTCGCAGCTCCTCTGGACTGTGCGTGGCGATCACCACCGCGTCTTCCTCGCTGTACTCGTCGCCTGCGTTGCCGCGCAGTTGGTAGCCTGCCAGCAACGGATCGGGCGAGGCTTCATGCACCACTTTCGCCGTGTCCGGCGCTTCGTAGGCGGCGGTGGCTCGTACCGGCGCGGGTGTGTGGCCGGGCAGGGGTGTCAGGCGCGGCATCGTCTGCACCAGGTCGGGGTGGCCGGGCAGCATGGCCGGCACCGCTTCGCGATAGGTTTTCATCACCGCGTAGGCTTGGGCTTGGATGCGGTTGCGTTTGGCGCGGGCCAGTGTCACGTCCTGCGCCTTGCGGCGTTCTTCGGCGTAGGCGGATTGCAGCGCCGCGGCCGCGCTGGCGAAGGTGGCGCGATCCGTGCCATCGCCCAGCACCAGCGGCAGCGTCACTCCGGCGGGCGCCGGGCCGGCGTTGATTTTTTCCCAGAGTGTCAGCGCGTCCAGCAGGGGGGCGGTGAATCTATCCTGGCCGTCGCCCAGGGCCGGGGCCAGCGGGCGGGCATCGTAAAATTCCGTGTTGCGGTAGTAACCGTCGAGCAGGCTGGTGAAGAGGTTCAACTGTGCGAGCAGCACGGTCTTTCGGAGGGTGATGCCGCTCCGGGCGATGTGCTGGCGGATGAGGCAGCCTTGCACGGTGTTTTGCTGGGTCTGGAGTGTGTCGCGCAACGCGACGAATTGCGGCTGGGCGCAGGTCGTGTCGGTGTCGGGCAGGCGCACGACCAGGGCTTGCGGCGCGGTGGCCTCGTTGCATTGCGCCCAGTGCGCGATGAACTCGTTCATGGTCGGGATGTAGGAGGCGTTGCCGGTGATGGGCATTTATTTGATGAGTTAAGATGTGAGTGAACTATGATTTCGTAGCGGCGGGCTTATGACGCACCAGCCAAGGAATGCGTAGCAGCATGGATGCCGGATTGGGGGCCACGCGAAGGAGGGGAAGAACGCAACCACTGGAGCGCGGTCGTCCCTGCAAGACGCGCCTTCGCCCCCTTCGCGCGCCTCCCCAATCCGGGCGGCCAGCGCTCCGAAGTCAGCAAAAAGTTCCACTAGCGTTTCAAAAACGGCAGGAAATGCCACGAACAGGCCGTATAATGGGACGAACAGTGCAAATAATGCCGCTTCCAGCGGAAGTAATCGCGTGGACCGGGCAAATTGTGCCGCGCGCAGCCGGACGAGCGGCGTCAGTGTTTGCCATAATGGGCCTGCCCGCCCATCGAATGCCGCGCACAGAACCGTTCCGCGCCGCTTGATTGACCGGGCGAGAGGGCGGAACTGGAGCGAGGAAGCGCCCTGGTCGCGTCGGTGCGGTTTGTGAGATTTCCGCTCTTGGGAAAGAAATGAGCTTTCCGCTGCGTGCGGGTTTCGGGCACACTCACCAGCGTGAACACGGCTGCTTTCATCCTGAAGGTGTTGCGTCTGGCCAAACCTTACCGGGTCCGGCTGGCCACGGGGATTGTGTGTGGTTTTCTGGCGGGCCTGTGCAATCCGTTGTTGATGGTCAGCGTCAAGGTCGTGGTGGAAACGGTGTTTCCGCAGCCGGGTGCGCCGTCGCTGGCGACGCAGTTGGAGAAGGCGCCGGCGGTGTTGCGCCCGTTGCTCGATCAGGTTTTGCCCTGGCTGCCCCGGCCGGATGCACAAGGCTCCAAGGTGGCGGTGTTGCTGCTGATTTCATTGATCCCGTTGTCCATGCTGTTGCGAGGTTTGCTGTCGTATCTGAATTTTTATCTGATGAACTGGGTTTCCATCCGCACGGTCATGGATCTGCGGGTCCGGCTGTTCGGCCATTTACAAAGTCTGCCGCCGGGTTTCTTCAGCAAGACCAGCACGGGAACTTTGATGGCCCGCTTGCAGGCCGCCGGCGCGGTGCAAAGCGCGCTCGGCAACTGTCTGGTGACGATGATCAAGGAGCCAATCACCATCGGGAGCCTCGTGTTCCTCCTGTTCTGGCAGCAGCCGCGGCTGACGATGGTGGCCATGGTGGTGCTGCCGCTGACGATGATTCCGTTCGTGATTTATTCCCGCAAGGTCCGCCGTTCGACCGCCGCCGTGACGCATCAAGCGGAGGATCAAAGCAAGCTGATCCACGAGGCGCTCACCGGCTACCGCATCATCAAGGCCTACAATCTGGAAGACAAAGTGACATCCGAGTTCGCCGCCACCTCGCGCCAGTCAATGAGCCACCAGATGCGGGTGCTGCGCGCTGCGGAGATTCCGGGGCCGCTCATCGAATTCCTCGGCGCGGTCGGGGTCGCTTCGTTTTTCGCTTACATCGCCTTCCTGGCGCCGGTGAAACTGACGCCCGGCGACCTGTTCCAGTTTGTCGGGTGCATCTTCATGGTTTACCAGCCGATCAAGATGCTCATCCGGCTGCACAGCCAGCTCGAGCAGGCCCAGGTGGCCACACAGACGGTTTTCGATCTCCTGGCCACCAAGAATGAACTGACAGAACCCGCCCGGCCCAAGCCGTTGCGCGCCCAGAACGCGGACATCCACTTCGATCAAATCAATTTCGACTACGGCGACAAGCCGGTGCTGCGCGACATCAACCTCACCGTCAAGGCCGGCCAGCTCGTCGCCCTCGTCGGCAGCAGCGGTGCCGGCAAGACCACGCTTACCAGTCTGTTGCTGCGCTTTTATGACCCGTGCCAGGGTGCCGTGCGCATCGGTGGGACGGACATCCGCGACGTGGTTTCGCGCGATCTGCGCGGCCAGATTTCCGTGGTCACCCAGGAGACGATTTTGTTCAACGACACCATTCGCAACAACATCCTCCTCGGCCGGCCCGGCGCGACCAACGCCGAGGTTGAAGCTGCCGCGCGCCACGCCCATGCGCACGAGTTCATCATGGAGAAGCCGAACGGCTACGAGACGGAAATTGGCGAGCGGGGCGTGGCCCTTTCCGGCGGCCAGCGCCAGCGCCTCGCCATCGCGCGCGCCATCTTGAAGGACGCGCCCATTCTCATCCTTGACGAAGCCACCAGCGCGCTCGACACCGAATCCGAGCGGGCAGTGCAGGCGGCGCTGGAGGAACTCATGGTGGGCCGTACCACCATCTGCATCGCCCACCGGCTCTCGACCATTCAGAAGGCCGACGTCATCGTTGTTCTGAGCCAGGGACGCATCGTGGAAATGGACACGCACGAAGACCTGTTGAAGCAGCGCGGCCATTACCAGCGGCTCTACGAGCTGCAGTTTCAGTAGAGGCTGGCGGAAGCATGCGTTCAAATTCCCTCCGGCGGTTTCACCAACCGCCGCCACACTGCACAAACCTTAAGTTTGATTTTTGGAACCTGATGCGCTTTAGTTAGGCTGCACAAGAGCAATAAATGAGCAACCCCCTTCACTACTTCAGTTGGTTGTTGCTTGCGGTCGGGTTGTTGCCCAGCCCGGTGCAGGCCAACTTTCACCTCTGGGACATCAACGAGATTTATTCCAACACCGACGGCTCGGTGCAGTTCGTCGAATTTTTCACGACTTCTGCCAGCCAGAATGTCCTGGGCACTCACGTTCTGACTTGCCGCAATGCCGCCGTCACCTTGACCAACACATTCACCTTGCCAACGAACCTGCCACCAACCTCGACAGCGAACCGGTTCTTTCTGGTGGCGACGCCGGGCTTTGCCAGCGCGCCCGGCGGCATCACTCCCGATTACGTCATGCCATCGAATTTTCTATTCCGAACCGGGGGGCGGCTGAGTCTGGTGAGTGCCGACACCAACGACTATCCCAGCCTGCCGGCGAACGTCTCGCTCTCCGTTGACCGCACCGGTGTCACGGCTACCAATTCCCCACGCAACTTCGCCGGCCAGCAAGGCTTGCTCCTGCCGCCGAACATTGCGCCCACCGTTACCATCGCCAATCCAACGAACAACGCCCGCTTCGCCGCGCTCGCAACTTTCCTGCTTCAAGCGACGGCCATGGACTCCGACGGCACCGTGACCAATGTGCAGTTCTTCACGGGCACGACTTCGATAGGTTCCGTCCCGGCGCCGCCGTTTCAATTCAACGTCATTGGACTGACAGCGGGCAGCTACAGCCTCACCGCCCGCGCCGCCGACAACCGCGGCGCGATGGCTACCTCTGCGCCGGTGAACATCACAGTCGTGACGCCCGTGGACATCGTTTTCAACGCACCCGTTCTCAGCGCCACCGATGTGACCCTCACTTTCAGCGCCACGCCCGGCTTGCTGCACATGCTCGAGAAGGCGACCAACCTGCCCCCAACAAGCTGGATGCCCGACGGTTCCTTCACGCCCGCGCCCAATACCAATCGCGTCACCGTCACCCGCCCGCGCGCCGGCCTGCCGCCCATTCTTTACTGGCGCGCGGTCCGGCCCTAGTCTGGGCCGATGACGACGCTCGTCCTCGCCACGCGCAACGCGCACAAGGTTCAGGAAATTCGCGCCATCCTTGGCGAACAGTTCCGGTATCTCACGCTGAATGATTTTCCCGACGCGCCAGTCGTGGTGGAGGACGCCGCTACGTTCGCGGGGAACGCGGAGAAAAAGGCGGTGCAACTTGCGGAGTGGCTGGCCCAATCTCCAATCTCGAGTCTCAAATTTGAAATCCGGAATCAACTCCACGTCCTCGCCGACGACTCTGGTCTGGAAGTGGACGCGCTGAACGGCGCCCCCGGCGTCCACTCCGCCCGTTTCGCCGCGCTGGACGAACGGAGCGCGGGCGCGGCGGGCAATTCCCCCGACGCCGCGAACAACGTCAAGCTTCTGCGCTTGCTGGAAAAAGTTCCGCTGGCCAAACGCGCCGCCCGTTTCCGCTGCGTTCTCGCGCTGGCAGAGTTCAACAGCCAATTGCCGATGGCCAATTGTCAATTATTCGATGGCGTGTGCGAAGGCGGGATTAGTTTATCGCCGGGTGGTCAAGGCGGCTTTGGCTATGATCCGCTCTTTGTGCCGCTGGGCCACCACCAGTCCTTCGCCGAGTTGGGTGAGGACGTGAAAAACCAACTCAGCCACCGGGCGAAGGCGTTGGAGAAACTGCGGGTGTGGCTGCTGGGCGCGTGAACTCGTGAGACGCGAAAAGATTCGCGCTTCATGCGCCCTTCCTCAACCCAACTTCCCCAACCCCGCCCGCACCAATCCCACCAGCGGCCTCACTGTCTCCGCGTCGAAGGCGAACCGGCAGCCTGCCGCCGCGAACAACTCCGGCAACGGTCGCGAACCGCCCAACGCCAGCGCCGCTTGATACGCCGCGAGCGACTGCACGCGGTCGCGCCGCGAGTTCGCCCACACCTGCAACGCGCCGAGTTGCGCGATGCCGTATTCGACGTAATAAAACGGGTGCAGGAACACATGCAGTTGCCGGTGCCACAAGTTCGCGCGCACCGCTTCGTGGCCGGCCCAGTCCACGTCGTCGCCGAAGCGGTCCATCAGTGCCAGCCAGGCCGTCTTCCGTTCCGCGCGGGTGTGGCCGGGATGCGTGTAAACCCAGTGCTGGAAGGCGTCAATCGTGGCCATCCACGGGAAGAACTTCACGATGCCTTCGAGGTGATCGCGTCGCGCGCGGTTGGCTTCCGGGGCGGCGTAGAACTCCTCCAGGAATTCGTTGCCCAGCAGTTCCATGCTCATCGAGGCCACTTCGCAAAACTCAATCGGCGCGTGACGGTAAAAATACAAATCCTCGCCGCGGGTCGCCAGCGCGTGAAAGGCATGTCCCGCCTCGTGCAACATCGTCTCCACGTCGCGTTGCACGCCCACCGCGTTCATGAAGATGAACGGCAGCCGTGCCTCGTTAAGCGTGGACTGATAGCCGCCCGGTGCCTTGCCTTTGCGGTTGTCGAGGTCGAGCAGACCACGCTCCTGCATCGTGCGGAAACCGGCGGCCAGTCCGCCATCAAGCTGGTCGAAAATTTTCTGCGTCTTGCCGACCATCTGTTCCACCTGCTCGAACGGCCGCAGTGCCGGGCGACTCAGCGGGTCCACCGCCAGATCCCACGGGCGCAACGCCGGGAGTTTGAGCTGCTCGCGGCGGGCACTTTGAAGCTCCCGCAGCGCCGGCATGATTTCCTTTTCGACGGCGTCGTGGAACTGAAAGCAATTCTCCGGCGTGTAATCAAACCGCCGCATTGAGCGAAAGGCGTAATCGCGGTAATTCTTGAACCCGGCGTTGGCGGCGATTTGTTCCCGCAGGTTTACCAGTTGATCGAAGATGTCCTCGAACTGCTCGGCTTCCTGCAAGCGACGCTGCGCTACGAGCGTCCACGCCTCCTGACGCAGCGCGCGATCCGGCTCCTCCAGATGGCGGGCCATCCGCGCGAGCGTCCGCTCCTCGCCGCGGAACTGCACCGTGAGCGATCCAGCCAGCTTCTGGTATTGCTGGCCGAGCCGGGCCTCTTCGGTTTCCAGCGGCACATTTTCCGGACGGAACAACTCGACGTGGACGCGCATGTTTTGGTCGAACACCTCGTAGCGCGCCTTGGGCAGTTGCGGGCGCAGCGGGTGTGCGAGGTAAAGCTCCGACAATTTGAACTGGCGCGGCTTGAGTTGCGGTTCGACCTGCTCGACGAAATCCAGATACGCCCGCTCCGCCTCCGCGCTGTCCGTGTGACAGGTCATGGCGATGTAGCGGCGGGAGGATTCCTCGTCCAGCGCGGCGGTCAGTTCACCGCCGTCGAGCAACCACCGCTCAAACTCCGGGAGTGAACGGCACAGTGGCGCGCGTTGCTCCAACTGATCGAACAGCGGCGTGATCTCGTCCCAGCTTCCCAAATCAATCTTGGTCGGTACAAACTTCCGCGGCGTGTGGGGTGGTAACTGGCCGAAAGGCAGCAAATTCATGGGCGGGAGAATGGCGGCAATGAGTGGGAGGAAAAAGCGAAAAGTGGTTCAAGCTCAAAGCCACAGCACCCCGGGATATTTTTTGAGAAGCGCGGACTTGAGCTTGGGATAGGTGCTGGCCTTGAACGCAGGCCAGTTGAAGGTGGCTTCGAGACGCTTGCCGTCGGGAGCGCAGAGCCAGAGTTTCACCGGCAGTTTCCCTTCGCAGATGTGCGGGTGCGTTTTGACTTGGAAACACTCGTGAAGCTTCACCTGCAACTCCGGCGCGTTCGGCTCGCCGTCCTCGTCACAGGCGGATTCGGCATAGAGCAATTTCACTTTCTTGCCGTCGTGCCAGCTGACGTGCAGCGGCGCCAGTTCGTCCAGCCAGCCGAGTTGCTCAGGTGCGAGGTGCTTCTGAAATTCTTCGCGGACGTGCGTGGCCTGCGCCTCCTTCACCAGCGTCAGGCCGGCAAAGGCGCGGGCGAGACAGCCGGTGATTGCCGCGTCATCGAACGGCGGGAAGTCCAGTCCCGGCGCGGCGGCACAGAGGAGGTTCACGCGGGCGACGAATTGTTTGACCTCGTGGTTGAACAGCGGCAGTTCAAAATAATTTTTCGCAAACGCCTCGGCCAGGCAGCGGCCGGACGCGGCGGGGTCCACCTCGCGCTGGTGTTCGTGGTGAATCACCAGGTCGCCAAAGCGAACGAGTTTCACGGCGGCGACGCGTTTGTGCGTGCGGTCGAAGAGGTGCTCGACGCACCCGGTGACATGCTGCGGGAACATTTCCTCGATCCACTCGCGCTTCACGGCGGTGGCCAGGCCGAGCAGCGTGAGATTCTCGGAGCCGCGTCCCGGCACTTCGCGGATGCTGGCGGTGACGAGCAGTGGCGAATTTTGCACGACGCTCTCGCGCATAAGCGTGCCGTGGCGGCCTTCGGTGAGGTCGCAGTCGAGGGAACCCTGGTCACGGCGGAGGCAGAGCTGGTCAATAAAGCCCGCCATGAGACAGCGCAGGAGGGCATCGTCCGAGGGGCTGCGGCGTGGACCGCCCGACGCGGCCTGACCTTCCCCAACTTTCGATTCCCCCTCCGCGCGTACCAGCAGGCGTTGCTGCTTCGCGATTTGCATGATTTGATCGAAGGTCTGCTCCACCTGCCGCGCCGATTGCGCGTGGATGCCGTAGCGGCGACACTGCTCGACGTTGAAGTTGCCGTTCTTGGCGAACTGATAGCCCCGCATGAGCGTGAAGAAGTCCGAGTCCTGGCTGGCTTCAAACAGTTCGCGCGCTTCCGCAATGTCCTTGTCCTCGCGGCGCAGGCGTTGCAGCAGGTCGCGCCCGCTCACCAGCGCGGCGCACAACGCGGCGGCGGGGACGCAGTGACGCTGGCTGCCTTCGACGAGCATCCGCGAGTAGCGCGGGTGCATGGGCAGGCCGGCAGATGCTTCGCCTGCCCA
>JANNEF010000422.1:0-10012 GCA_031378375.1 Verrucomicrobiota bacterium
GGCCGTGAATACGTGCGAGCGACTCGCGTTTGGCAGACAGGCTCATGTTCGTGACTTGGGTAACCACGAATGTGAGTCAACGTATGGTCAGACGCCTCGTCCAACTCCACGCCCCGGTAACATTTAATCTGAGTCAACTCGCGGGCCGCTCGCCGGGATTATCGGATTGCTTTCCCGCCGCGAATAAGGCACCATTTCGTCACACTCGCGTGACAGATGCTTTTGTGAAAACCCGTCGTTCAGAAGAGAAAGCCCGCGAAACTTATGCGTAACTTCAAACCTCGCTCCGGTGGGCTGCGTGCCCGGTCGGGTGGCGCGGCGCGGTTGGTGGTGCTCGGCCTGCTCCTGGCGGCGTGGAGCGGGCGGGCCGATACGTTGATCTCCACCGGCGCGGTTTGGAAGTATCTGGACAACGGCTCCAACCAGAGCAACGCCTGGCGCGCGGTGGACTTCGACGACAGCGCGTGGACCAACGGCCCGGCGCAACTGGGCTTCGGCGACGGCGACGAGGCGCGTGTCATCAACGGCGGCCCGTCGACCGCGCGGTTCATCACGATCTATTTCCGCCGCGCCTTCCTGATCGAGGACGCTTCCATTTTCACGAACCTCTTCGTCCGCCTGCTGCGCGACGATGGCGGCGTCGTTTACCTGAACGGCGTGGAAATCTTCCGCAGCAACATGCCCGGCGGCGCGATCACCTACACCACGCTGGCACCGGCCAGCGTTCCGGCGGCGGATGAGACGACGAATTTTTATCAGACCAACGTGAGCGTCGCGCTGCTGCTCGCTGGCACGAATGTGATCGCGGCGGAGATTCACCAGAACGGCGTCGGCAGTTCGGACTTGAGCTTCGATCTGGAACTGCTGGCGAACCTGGCCAACACCGCGCCCGTCGTGAGTCTTACGAATCCGCCGAACAATGCGCTGTTTCGCGCCGGCACCAACGTGACCCTCGGCGCCAGCGCGACCGATCCGGGCGGCACGGTGGCGCGGGTGGAGTTTTTTGAAGGCGAGAACCGGTTGGGCGAGGACACGAGCAGCCCGTTCAGTCTGGTCTGGAGCAATGTGGCGCTGGGCGCCTACAACTTTCGCGTCGTGGCGACGGACAACTTCGGCGCGGCGAGCACGTCCGCGCCGGTGAACATCATGGTGGTGTCCAACGTGCCGCCGCTCGTCGCCATCACCAGCCCGACGAACAAAGCGGCGTTGAAGGCCGGCACGAACGTCACCCTCGCCGCCACCGCCACCGACGCGGACGGGCGCGTTGACCGGGTGGAATTTTTCGTTGCCGACACGAGTCTGGGGGTGGACACCAATTCGCCGTTCAGCTTCGTCGTAAGCAATGTGGTCGTTGGCAGTTATCAGTTCACCGCCGTGGCCATTGACAACGACGGCGTGAGTGTCACGTCGGCGGTGGTCAATGTCATCGTCGCCACGAACCTCCTGCCGACGGTCGCGCTCACCGCGCCGACGAACGCGCCTTTCCTCGGCGGCCCCGGCGACATCACCCTCCGCGCGACCGCGACGGACGCGGACGGGACGGTGGCGCGCGTCGAGTTTTTCGAGGGCGCGACTTTGCTGGGCCAGGACACGAGCACTCCCTACAGCCTCATCTGGAGCAACGTGCCACTCGGCAGCTACACGCTCACCGCCGTGGCGACGGACAACAACGGCGCGTCGCGCACGTCCGCACCGCTGACCATCACCGTGATCAACAATGTGCCGCCCACCGCCAGCATCACGGCTCCGACGAACAGCGCATTCATCAAGGCAGGCACCAATCTCACCATCAACGCCACTGCCACCGACAACGACGGACTGGTCAGCCGGGTGGAATTTTTTCAAGGCACAAACAAACTTGGCCAGGATCTCACCGGCCCGTTCAGCCTCGTGTGGAGCAACGTGCCGGCCGGCACTTACGCGCTCACGGTCGTGGCCACGGACAACGCCTACGCGGGCACCACCTCCGCGCCGGTGAACATTTTCGTCGTCACCAACCTCCCGCCCAACGTCGCCATCACCAGCCCCACGAACAATGCCATCTTCGGCGGCCCGCTCGACATCACCGCCACGGCCACCGCGTCGGACCCCGACGGCACGGTGGTGCTGGTGGAGTTTTACGAGGGCGCGAACTGGCTTGGCGGCGACCCCAACGCGCCGTTCAGCGTTGTCTGGAGCAACGCGGTGCTCGGTGACTTCATTCTCACTGCTGTCGCCACGGACAACTTCGGCGCGGCGCGCACCTCCGCTCCGGTCAGTGTCACCATTCGTAGCAACGTCCTGCCGGTGGTGAATCTCACCGCGCCAACGAACAACCTCGTCGTCAAGGCCGGCACGAATCTCACGCTCACCGCGACCGCCAGCGACAGCGACGGGTCCGTCCGGCAGGTCGAGTTTTTCGCCAGCGACGCCAGCGTGGGCGTGGACACCAACAGCCCCTACAGCCTGGTCTGGAGCAACGCGCCGTTCGGCGACTACACGCTGACGGCCGTGGCCACGGACAACTCCGGCCACACCCGCACGTCCGCGCCGGTGACTCTTTTCGTCGTCACCAACTTCGCGCCCGCCGTGGCCATCACCGCGCCGACGAACAATGCGGCCCTCGGCGGCCCGGCGGAAATCATGGTGATGGCGACCGCGACCGACAGCGACGGCACGGTGAGCCTGGTGGAATTCTTTGAGGGCGCGAACAAGATCGGCGATGACGCCGACGCGCCGTTCACCGTGATCTGGAGCAGCGTCGCGCTCGGCGACTTCATCCTCACCGCCATCGCGACGGACAACAGCGGCGGTGCGCGCACCTCCGCGCCCGTTGCCGTCAGCATCCGCACGAACGCGCTGCCCACCGTCAGCATCACGAACCCGCGCACCAACGCGCTCATCAGCATCCAGAGCAACGTCGTCATCACCGTGACGGCGGCGGACAACGACGGCGGCGTGCGGTTGGTGGAGTTTTACGAGGACGGCAACAAGCTCGGCGAGGACGCGACCGCGCCGTACAGCCTGGCGGTGCCGCTGGCGGCGGGTGCCTATGTGCTGCGCGCCGTGGCGACGGACATCGCCGGCGCCGGCGTGACCTCCGCGCCGGTGCAAATCACGGTGGTGACAAACCTCCTGCCGACAGTGGCGATCACCAACCCGCCGAACAACGCGCTCTTGAGCGCGTACGAACCGCTCACGCTCCGCGCCACGGCGGCGGACAGCGACGGCGCGATCGCGCGCGTCGAGTTTCTCCAGGGTTACGCGAAGATTGGCGAGAGCTTCAGCGCGCCGCACATGCTGACGTTGAGCAATCTCACCCCCGGCGCCTACGTCTTCCGCGCCCGCGCCGTGGACAACTCCGGCGACGCCGTGACCTCCGCGCCCGTCAACGTCACTCTCCACAACCGCCGCCCGCTCGTGCCGGCCGGCTCGGTGTGGAAGTTTCTCGACAACGGCTCCAACCAGAGCAACGCCTGGCGCGCGGTGAACTACGACGACAGCGCGTGGTCGTCGGGCCGCGCGCAACTGGGCTACGGCGACGGCGATGAAGCAACTGTCGTCAGCTTCGGCACGAACTCCTCGGCCAAATACATCACCACTTATTTCCGGCGCGCATTTGAACTTACGAACGCGGCGGAGTTTTCCAGCCTCGTGGTGCGGTTGCTCCGCGACGACGGCGGCGTGGTTTACCTGAACGGCGCGGAGGTGTTCCGCCAGAACCTGCCGGCGGGGGAGATTCTGTTTACCACAGCGGCGGCGGCCAATGTTGACGACCCCAGCTTTTATCAGGCGAACGTGCCGCCGGCGCTGCTGCTCAACGGGACGAACGTGGTGGCCGTCGAGATACATCAGTCCAGCGCCACAAGCTCGGACATCAGCTTCGATCTGGACTTGAGCGGCGGCGACACGCTTGCGATCACGCGCGGGCCGTATCTCCAACTGGGCACGCCCACCAGCATCATCGTGCGCTGGCGGACGAGCGCGCCCCTGCCCAGCCGCGTGTTCTATGGGTCGGCGCCGGACGCCCTCACGCAACTCGTCGGGAGTGACGCGCCCACCAACGAGCACAGCGTTACGCTCACGGGGTTGGCACCAGACACGACCTATTATTATGCGGTCGCTTCGGCCACGGAGACGCTCGCCGCCGGGCTGGACCACACGTTCACCACATCACCGCCGCCGGGCACGGCCAAGGCCACGCGCGTCTGGGTGCTGGGCGATTCGGGCACCGGCTTCCCCGGCCAATACACCGTGCGCGACGCCTATTACTCCTTCACCGGCCCGCGCCCCACCGACCTGTGGCTGATGCTGGGCGACAACGTGTACGACAACGGCCTGGACGAGGAGTATCAAGCGCGCCTGTTCGACGCGTATCCGACGATGCTCCGGCAATCCGTGCTCTGGCCGACCGTCGGCAATCACGACACCGCCAACCTCACCAACGTGACGGAGACCATCCCCTACTTCCGCGCGTTCACGATGCCGACCAACAGCGAGGCTGGCGGCGTGCCCAGCGGCACGGAGCGTTACTACTCGTTCGATTACGCGAACATCCACTTCGTCAGTCTGGACTCGCAGACCTCCGACCGCTCGGCCACCGGCCCGATGGCCAACTGGCTCCGGCGCGATCTGGCGGCGAACACCAGTTTGTGGACGGTCGTGACCTTCCATCATCCGCCCTACACCAAGGGGGCGAACAATTCCGACACGCCGGGGCAACTGGCGGACATGCGCGTGAATTTTGTTCCAATCCTGGAAGCCAACGACGTGGACCTGGTTTTGACCGGCCACAGTCATGATTACGAACGGTCGTTCCTCATGGACGGCCATTACGGAGTTTCGTCCACGTTTGCTCCGGCTCACGTCAGGCAGGCGGGAAACGGCCGGCCCGACGGTGACGGCATCTATTACAAGACGAACGTCGCGTGGCGGCACGGGGGCGCGGTGTATGTCGTGGCGGGATCCTCGGGCCGCCTGGACTCCCCGCCGCTCAATCACCCCGCGATGTTTTACGCAGTCAGCCAGCTTGGTTCGCTCGTGCTCGACATCCAGGGCGAACGGTTGGATTTGAAATTCCTCCGTGAAACCGGCGCGGTGGAGGATTACTTCTCGATGATCAAAGTCCGGACGCCGAACTTCCCGCCGCTCGCCGTTGCCGGCCAGATCGCGGTGAACGAAGACGGCTCGCGCACCCTCTCGCTCGGTGCGTCCGACGTGAACGGCGACCCGCTGTCGTTCACCATTCTGACCGCGCCGGCCAACGGCGTCCTCCGCGTGACGGGCGGCGGCGCGAATCCGCCGATCACCAATGGCACGCCGCTCGGCGGTTTGAGCAACCTGACCTACCGGCCCAATCCGGATTTCCACGGCACGGACAGTTTCACCTTCAAGGTCAACGACGGGGCGCTGGATTCCGGCGCGGCGGTCATCGTCATCGCCGTCAACCCCGTGAACGACGCGCCCGTGGCGTTTGCTCAAACGGTTGCCGTGGCCGAGGACACGCCCCGGCTCATCACACTCGCCGTCGCCGACCCTGACGGTGACATGCTCACTTACACGATCACCGCGCCGGTGCACGGGACGTTGACCGGCCCGCCGCCGAATCTCACTTACCGGCCCCACGCCGATTACCACGGTTCGGACAGCTTCACTTTCAAAGTCAGCGACGGCCAGGCGGACTCAGCAGAGCAGATGGTGAGCATCACCGTCGCCCCGGTGAATGACGCGCCCGTGGCATACTCACAGGCCGTCAGTCTCGCGGAGGATACGTCCATTCCCATCGCGTTGACCGGCTTCGACGCGGAGGACCACGCGCTTGCGTTTGCGGTCACTCCGCCTTCGCATGGAACTCTGACGGGCGTCGCGCCGGATTTGGTTTACCAGCCCGCGCCGAACTTTCATGGAGCCGACCGTTTCACCTTCCGCGTGCATGATGGCGCGTCCGCGTCGGTGGTTGCCACCGTCGAAATCACCGTCATCTCCGTCAACGACTCGCCGGTGTTTCTCCCACCGGAGTCGGCGCTGTCGGTGGATGAAGATCAGCCGTTGCTCCTCTTGCCCGACGCCACCGACGCGGACGGCGATGCGCTGCTCTTCATCACCTCCGCGCCCGGTCACGGCTCGCTATTCGCGCTGCCGCCGTTCCTGATGTATCTGCCCGACCGGGGCTATCACGGTCCCGACAGCTTCACCGTCAAGGCCAGCGACGGCGCGCTGGAAAGCGTCGAGGCGGAGATCTTCATCACCGTGAATCCCGTGAACGACGCGCCGCTGGCCTACTCGGAATGGTTCTCCGTCCTCGAAGACACCCCGCTGGCCATCATGCTGCGCGCGTCCGACCCGGATGGCGACGCGCTGACCTACACCGTGACCCCGCCCGCGCACGGCAGGTTGAGCGGCACGCCGCCCCACCTCACCTACCGCCCGGCGGCGGACTTTCGCGGCTGGGACACGTTCACGTTTCAGGCGCACGACGGGCAGAGCGACTCCGTGATCGCCAATGTGCGCGTGTCGGTGTTGCCGGTGAACGATCCACCCGTGGCCGATGCCGGCGCGACGCCGCTGCGGCGGGTGATTTCGCCGAACAACCTCAACGCGAAAGTTGTGCTCGACGCCTCGCGCACGCGCGACCCGGACGACGAGTCGCTGCAATTCGCCTGGCTGGACGGGGGGGCCGCGTCGCCATTCGCGCGCGGCATGGTGGCCGTCACCACGATGACCGTCGGCGCGCACGCGGTCACCTTGCGCGTCGGCGACGGGATGATGACGGACACGGACCAGCTTCCAGTGACAGTGATCACCGCTGCCGAAGCCGCGCGGGAAATCATCGCCTTGGTGCAGGCGTCGGGCCTGACGGAAAAGATCAAACGCCCGCTCGTGTCCACGCTCGAAAGCGCCGCCGATAATTTCGTTCGCACCAAAATGACTGCGGGCGTCACGAAGCTGCTGGCGTTTCAGGACAAGGTTCGCACCACGGTGGCGCGGACCAATCCCACGCTGGCGGAAGACTTCATCCGCGCCGCGCAGCGGATCATGGACGTGTTCGCGCCCACGGCACCCGCGCAACTCCGGTCGTGCGTCTGCCTGCCGGGCCACACGATGCGACTCAGCGGCACCGGAAGCGCCGGGAAGGTTTACCTGATCGAAGCGACCACGGACATGGCGCGCTGGGAGGCGATTGGCTCGACGGTGGCCGGCGACAGCGGCGTGCTCACCTACGAGGACACGGACGCCGCGCGGTGGCCCTGCCGCTTCTATCGCCTCGCCGTGCCGGAGTAGTTGCGCGCCTTGCGAAGGCTCCTTGCATGGGGCGCATCTTTTCACCGTTGCCGCGGAGCGCGGCTGTGTCCGCCGAGGACCAAAGCCGCAGCAGCGAAGAACGAGCGCAGCGGCCAACGCCAACCGGGAGCGCCCGCACCGGCCACCGGCTGCGGCTGGTGCTCCGCGCACACAGCCGCGCTCCGGCCGCTACGCCATCGTACGGTTGTCTTCAACCACGGTGCCCCGGTGCGCCCTATGTTGTCTGCCATCTTCCTTGTTTGGCGACAGCCAGGCAGGAGAGTGCGACCGTCCGCCTTCAGAATCAGCGAGTGACTGCGGCCTGTCGCCAGCGCGACTGCCGAGCCGATGCTCGTCACTTGGTTGAGCAGGTTCGCTCGGCATCAGCCCCATCTCCCAATTGACCATTGTCGTTCGCGCCCAAGTTCACGCCGAGCAGGCGGAAGGACCGGCGAACTCCAAGCGCTCCGCGAGGTCGAAATCGTCGGCGGACCACAGCAAACCGCCCGTGGAAGCACCGGCCTCCACGGACGTAGTGAACGACTCGCGACCGCACGGCACCCGCTCGTGTCAAGGAGTGTACAACGCGGCGCTGGCTTGCGCGCCTCCGCTGTTTTTGCCTCCGATCACGAGTAATTTCCCATTATTCGGCAGGACCGTGGCCGTGTGCAGGAAACGAGCGACGGCCAGCGGGGCGGCCGGAGTCCACGCGCCTGTGCCCGGATCATAGAGTTCCGTCGTACTGACAGTCACATTGCCAGCGGTTAGTCCACCGGCGACCAGAACCTTGCCGCTGGTGGCCAGCACCGTCGCCGTTTGATCCCGGCGCGCGCTGTTCATGGGAGCACCCGGAGTCCAAGTCCCGGACGCCGGATTGTACAGCTCGACGCTCGCGAGCACGCCACTGGCTCCGTTGCCGCCGGCCATGAGCACTCTCCCGTCGGGCAGCACCGCCGTCCGGCCCAGCCGGCGTGCCGTTCCCATCGAACCTGTCGCTGACCAGGTGCCGGTCGCCGGATCATACAAGTTCGCGCTGGCCAGGTAGCCGCCCGTTCCGAATCCGCCCGCCAACAGCACCTTGCCGTTGGGCAGCAAATTGGCGGTGTGAGTGCCGCGCTTGACGGTGAGCGAACCCGTGGCCGACCAGGTGCCGGTGGCCGGATCGTAAAGCTCCGCGCTGGTGAGTTGACCGCTGGTGCCGCCATAGCCACCCGCCGTCAGCACCTTGCCATCGGGCAGTAACGTCGCCGTGAAGAGACGGCGCGGGGTGGCCAGGGAGCCGGTCGTCGTCCAAACGCCCGTGGCCGGATCATACAACTCCGCGCTGGCCAGAAGGCCGCTGGTGCCGTAGCCCCCCGCCACCAGCACCTTCCCGTTGGGCAACAACGTCGCCGTATGATAATACCGTGCGGTGGCCAGCGCGCCTACCGTTGTCCAACTGTCGCTGTCGGGATTGTAAAGCAGCGTGCTGGCCAGTGCCCCGCCCGTCCCCGTGCCACCTGTGACCAGCACCTTGCCGTTCGGCAACGCCGTCGCCGTGTGCTCGGAGCGCGCGGCGGGCAACGAACTGGCGGCCGTCCAGGTGCCGGCAGCCGGGTCGGGGTCGGTTATCTTTTGCAGCGTGGCCCAGATTTTGAGCACCGAAGCGTATTGGCTCCCATCCGCCCCGCGACCCACGACGAAGTCAATCGTGTCGCCCGCCGCCAGGTCCACCCGGCGCACGATGGCTGCCGAGGCATCCCCCGCCAGGAAATTGCCGTAGAGTTCCCATCCATTGTGGAGGATGTGAAAATCCGTGTCGCCCCCCATGCCGGGTATCGTGTAGAAACCCTGCACGCTCGCTGCTACCTGATAACTGCCGGCCTCGCCCGCCGGCACTGTGTAGCGGATGACACCGTAGTTTTCGGGGAAACCGTCATCTCCCCCCACGAACAACAGGGTGCCCGGCTCCATGGTCGCCGCCCCGCCCCCGGTCGTGAGGGTGCGCCCCGAGTTGTTGTGCCAGAAGGCGGGCGAGCGCCACAAATCGAGCTGCCACGCCGGCACCGTCGTCCCGTCATCCGTCTGACTGTCCGGGTAGAAGAACGTCACTGGCGTGAAATCCTCGCCCGCCACCGTCGAGTAACCCAGCGTCCAACGGCCATTGGCCGGGGGATTCGCTTCCGTGGAGAATTCCGCATTGATACTGTGATTGATGTCCACGTCAACGGGCAGGTCGGCATAGGCCACCGCCTCGGCATTGGTCCCCTCATCCATCATGGCAGCGACCTGGAATATGGCCGCAGTGAGCCCCGGCTCCACCTCATAAGCAAACTCGAGCGCCGTCCCGGTATGGTAGGTAATGGGAGGCGCTCCAGAGTATCCCTTGCGGGTTATGGTATACGAGACTGCCCCTGGATAGCCGGTCCATCTCACGAAAATGCGGCCACCGGAACCAGGCGGCGGATACCCCGTCGGAGGCGGGCAAGTGGGACCAGAGATGCAGGCGGTGGATGGGGTACTTTCACCGCCGGTTCCGACAGCTGTCACTGCGTAACAGACAGTCTGGCCACACTGAATCGGGTCCGAGAAGGAGTTGTTGGTTGGCCCCGTGACAGTCAGTGGTAGAAATCAGCAATTCTCATTTTGCAGGATGAGGTTGGGGAACGGTTGGTTGGGGCGGGGTGAAAAGGGAGGACCGAACTGCCGTGGCTGAAGTCATCCCGCGTGCCGCGCGCCGGAGCCGGGCATGGCTCCGCTCACACGCACGGCG
>JANNEF010000397.1:0-13002 GCA_031378375.1 Verrucomicrobiota bacterium
TTCACATGTGGGCACACCAACGTGATAAACTCAGCAGAATTGATCTCTCCCTCGCTCAACATGCGTAAAGCGGCCTCCTCGCGAATGGCCTTGGATTCAACTCCGCCAGCATGATGGAACCAAGTAGCGTCCAGCGGGGCGGCACGCTGCATTGCACCTTCTAAGCCGATCAGCGCCAGGCCGTATCGCTCCTGCAGCCGAAGTAACATCGTTGCGATCTCCATGCGCCCGATGCGCGATGTGTGATACTCCTCGAAAACGAAGACCAGCCCATTCTTCCCTTGGGATGCGGTTTCCCGGACTTCCCCAACCTGTATGGCGACATCTTCCGCCACGGTGCGTAGATTTTGTGGAGTGATGGTGGCACCCCATCCGGTGCTAAGGAAAGTTAAAGTCACGAACACGGCGAGAATACGCTTGCGCATATCTGCCCATGAGGGTCTTGTGGTTACTCTGCGCGGTTTATTTATTGCATTCATATACTTACTCCTATCTGTTAGTATGGTTTTCTGGTGGCTTCGTTGACTTACGGCGGTAAAGAAAGCAATTCGATCCCGCGTGCGATTCCCTCCTGCGTATATGGGTGAGCAGCCTTTGTTCTCCAGCTCTCCAGCATCGCGCGGGCCTCTGGATGGCGAGTGGCCCCCACCGCCAACGCCAAGTCAAATAGAGCCACTGGATCCAGCGCATGGGAATATGCGATTGCGAGATACGGTAGAAATTCCCCCAGTGCGGACGGATCGTTCCGATCCATCAGCGCCCTCGCTGCTTCCCGCTGTTCTTCCGCCGCACTACCGCCGCAAAGCTGTCGGAGCAGTGCCACAACGCAGCTCCGATCTTCCACCACCGCCGCCAACCTGTCCATGGGCTCGGTCAGTTGGTCCGGCGACGCCTCGCGAGCGTCCACGTTGATACGTAGGCGCAACCCATCTGGCACTTCGCCGGCAAGGCGAACGGTGAATATGGGAAGCCCATGTTTTTGTGCGGCCTCAAGTTCCTGCTGACAGTAGTACGATGCAATGCTTTCCGGCGTGGAGAGAAACAGCAGACTCTCGCAAGCAAAACTCTTGATCTTGGCGAGGACTGCCTCCCCAGGAGCAAATAAATCCACCTGCAATCTGATCCTATGCGAATCAAAAACCGACGAGATAGAACGAATGAACTCATGCGTCTGCAACGTACATTTGTGCGAAACGAAACAGTTCCAGTTCTTTTCATCAAGCATACTTTGAGTTCGTAATCTCAACCTCATATGCGTTAAAGTTTCTTCTCCTTAACCAGCCTCCAATATTGAAACCCTAGCGCTGTCAATCTGCACGATTTGGAATTCATTGCCGCAAAATACATATGTTCTTCGTCCACTGGGACAACGAGACCGACGCTGACGAACTTTTGAAGGTCTTTCATTATCACCACATTCTCTGGATTGGCGGTAGGCTCTTGGGGTTCTGCCCTTTTTTGGTCACGGACATTCGTGAATTCATAGGAAGAATCCAGTTTATGTTCGTCCTGCGGTTTCGGGAAATAATCGACCAGTTTTCTGAGCGTTGCATGTGGCACTGGCGGCGAAATAGTTCTTAACGAAGTGAAGCGCGTAACATTCGTCTTGAATATGGGTCTTTGATCCCAAGCTCCCAAAGCTTGATCAACGTAGGCATAGATGCTGCCAGGCGTAATGTGTCCACGTATGTCCGCAGCACCTCCTTGCAGCGCATTCACAACAAGAGCCGTAAAAACGCCACAACCGTTTATCTCAATCGCGGATTCCGAACTGCGGCTAGCTGTTAACACGGATAGACCTTCCGACAATTGAGCGACATTTCCGCCACAAATCGCTGGCGACCCCAGCGCGCCTGAATGACAGCAATCGAGAATTACCACCTTGTCTCTCGCTTTAGATTGGTTCGCGAGTTTCAAAATGTCATCCATTGAAACGCCCTCGTCATAGTTCGTGAAATCCGTCGTCACGATGTAGCCGCCGAGGCTATTGATGAAACCATGCCCCGAAAAATACAGCATGGCAACATCGGGGTCGCCCGAAAAAAGAGCCTCGATTTGTGATTTAAGTTTGCCTCGCGTGACTGACTCGCTTGGGGAGGTTAAAAGTTCGACTGCAAAATTGGGTGAACCGTCCCCATGCGTTCCGAAGACATTGGCTATGGCATTGGCATCATTCACGCATCCGTGAAGCGGAGCGTTCGGATAGTCATTGATTCCAACTACAAGAGCTTTTCTCATTATTCTCTCCTCATGGAATTAGCGACCCAGTCAGCGATGATGGTCCGGTTATTTCGTCAAAGATTGCCGATGAATGTCTCAAGGTTGGACCAACTCCAGAGGTTGAGCTGTTTGTCTTTTATCAAGGCAGGAAGTGCCGGGCGCTCATCGTTAATCCACATTAGCATGACCGGGATTCCTTCCTCATAGGCGCATTGAATTTCCCAGAGCTGGCCTTCTGCATGTTTTGTATTCTTTGAAATCAATGCGATGACGCCATCACAGCCCTTGACTCGCGTGCGGCAATTGGTTTTCCACTGTTCGTCCCACGCTTCTTTCGCCGACATGTCAACAAACTCAAATGGTGATTTCTTGTTCTTTGCCTGAGCGGCGAGGAAGGTACGGAATCTTTCATCCTCGATTGCGAAGGCTATAAAGACGCGTTTCGTTGCCATAGTCGTTTTCCTTTTCGGTTTGTTCTTGCGTGGAATGTTCCCCGATTCTTACGCCGGTGGCGGTGTGTGCGGTGTGGGTGGTGTTTTTCCCAGAGCTTCGTCGAAGGGATTGTTCCGCACTACAGTGACCCAAGACCGCCCTTTTTCCCCGCATTCCTGATAATGGCTAATCTTCGTCAACCCGGCCGCTGCGAGGGACGACACAATGACATCGAGTTTCTCCTTGCTTGAAGCTCCGACGCAAATGGCGATCGGAAATTTCGCGCAGACATCCTTCCATGATAAATCCGGGTCACACACATGGTGGCACTTGCCAACATGGAACTTCCCGCCCGGATGCGCTGGCGAGATCTTCTCTTCATCAAGGAACATTACGATCGGATGTCCCGTCTCCAAGAGCGCTCGCTTTACGAGCTTGTTGACAAACGTCGCTGCGTGCGGGCCAGGAAAATTACTGTCTTGGTCAAGCTCCAAACCGGATGCCGCCCCAAGAATCAAGGCAGAGGCGCTGCTGGGAACAATTTGTGCCGCCAATTCACGAATAGCGGCAATCGCTTTCGGTTGAATCTCGGCCAACGGCCTGTTTTCGGCGGGCCAACCTGGCTTGTCCAATTTGGCGAGCACGCCGTATGTGCCACCGTATTTGTTCTCAGGTGGCCCGTGGGGGCACAGGTCTACTTGGACATCTTCAAAAAGAACAAATTGCAAATAGCTCAAAATATTGTTGGTCCGAATTTGCCATTCGCCTCTGTGGTTCTTGAAGGTATCGGATTTCCCGAATTCCGACGACACATACGCGATGGTCGAACCGGACTCAAAGTAAAGATTCCGAATTCCGTGTTTCAGAACGAACTCATATCCGAGATTATCCCAAAAATACTGCCCCATCGCTTCCTTGAGATTTGCCCTTTCTTCAACGCACCGGTGTGAAAGTTTCTCGAACTCGTTCAGTTTACTGACGACTGATTGGATGAATGGGTTTCTTCCAACCTCGGCAGAAAAGCGCCGCCAGCCGGCCAGAGCAAATTTTTTATCCTTAAGGAGCTTCAGTAGTGAGATTGAGAACTCTGCACTCAAATCGGATGGGCTGTTGACTGCTCTGACAATCCGGCGACGAGACCCATTTTTATCCAAGCCTTTGACCTCTTCACGAAATTTGGTCAGCTTTGGCTCATTGGCGCGTTCCTGCTGTGCTAACTTTGCATCCGCTTCCAATTTGGGCTTGTTGGCATCCAGTTGGGCTCTCTCCGCGATGAAAGCGTCACCTTCTACCAGAAACGCGAGGATTGGCTTTTTCGCCTTGTCGCGAGCATAGCGAAATTCTCTTTGCGTAAAACTCAGGCCGCTCTTCTTGAACACTGAACCGTAGCGCGCTCCAACGATGACGACATAAATGTCACACTGGTCAATCGCCTTGCAAATCACTTCCCAGTCATCCTCGTCCCCGGCGGAAAACATCTCCATTCCTGAAGGAATATGGTCGTGTTCGAGGATTTTCTCGATAAGCGCCTTTCGCCACTCCTTCAGGTCGCGGAACGGCGAGCTTATGAAAATCTGAAATTTTACGTTCGTTTCCATACTTACGCTGCTGGCGGCGTGGGCGGAGTCGGGGGCGTTGGCGTTGTTCCACCACCACCGCCGGAATCCACGATGATGCAGGCGCGTTTCCACACTTCGATGAATCGCTTGCCGGCTTCCGTGCCGTCGAATTGCACCACGAGGTCGTCCATGTCGCTGACTTTTTCGAGCAGGGCGGCCACATCGGTTTCCACTTCTTTCAAAAGCGCGCTGCGGTTCACAATCTGGCCGCGCGGGATGCTCATCACAGTGCTGAAACCGGTGACTGCGCCGTTGTCGGTGGCAAGCTGCGCGAGGTCCGTGCCGAAGTCTGGGGGCGGCTGGCCGTTCCAGGCGGGTTTGTAATCGGAGCTTTGGGCGACGGTGATGCACGCGCCCACCATGTTGAGTTGGACTTGAAGGCGGCTGTTCATGGCCGGAAATTATTTGTCATTCATTGTGTGACTTGGCTAATGCCATAACGTCCACACGTTGCCGATTTCCCATAGATACGTATGCAACTGGGTGAATCTTACATAAATGTTGATTTTTTAAGTGACGGTGGTTGCCAGTAAAGGTTGATGGAGTTCCATTTCATCAAAACCCCTGATTTCAGAGCACAATGAGTGAAAACGTCCTGCTTACGGTTTTTGTCCGGGTCGTAACGGGTGATTTCTTCACTGTTTGCCGTATTTCCTGAAGGTCGGCGGCAGTCGCTCGAATGTAGCTGCGGGTAGCACGGGTGTCGACGGCGATGGTACGGTTGCGGATGGCGGTTGACGGAATGTGAATCCCGATTTCCCAGTTCCGCGCGCGGTGAAAACAGTTCTACTGGCTCCGCTACAATCGGAAAGATCAACCCACGAAGAGGGGAGGAGTGCCGGTAGTGGACGGATGGGCTATTCCGAACGCAGGCGGAAGGCGCACGTGGCGGGGTTCGTCCAGAAGACGCGGAACTGGCTGTTGGTCAGCGTGGTGGTGGCCATCATGGTCATCCAGCCGTCTGGAAGATGGGTGGTGGCTTCGAGATGCGCACTTTGGTTGGTGGCAAGCCACGTCAGGACGATACCATTGCTGGCAAGCGTGAGATTCAACGTTGGCGGATTGGTGTACGTCGGCGCAAAGGTGAGGTTGACCCACTCCGGGTGATCGACGAACGGATTGCGGTTGGTCTGGTAGAGCCAGTAGATACGGTCGTTGCGGAATTGCTCGGCGGCGTCCACCGGGGCGGCCTGGTGCCACGCGAGCAGCGTGCTGAGTTTGCCCATCAGGTTCGTGGTGCTGGAAATCAGCACCGTGGCATCCGTGAGGCCGAGGGCCGGTTCGTTGGCCTTGTCACCCGTGTAGCGCGTGGCCAGGTAGAACATTGCGCGGGCAATATCGCCGCGTTGGAAGGCAGGCGGCTGCCAGGAATCAAAGTCCGTCGAGCACAGCGGCGCTTCGGGATACGCGGGGAAGGCGTAACCGGGGGCGTTGGGGTCGCTGAAGTCGTAATACTTGTTGCCGCGCGAACTGTTCACGCTGGCATCGCAGGCGCGCAAGTTGTGGAGGTCCGAGTAGGACGGTTCGATGCCGTCGAGGCCGTAGCTTTGCGGCCAGAGGTGCTCGCGATTCCAGCCGGCGTTGCCAAAGGTGGACGCGGGCACGGAGTTCGTGGCGTAAATCAGAAGCACATGGCCGGGGTTGGCGGGGTCTTGGTCGAGGATTTTTAACGCGTCGCTCGTGTCAAAACCAGAACTGGAATAAGGAATGACGTGATGGGCACGAATGATGGCGTGCAGCGCGGCGCGCAACTCACCGCCCGCCTTGCCCTCGGCAGTCTGGTAGTAGCCCGGCGGCGGCGCGGCCAGAACAGGTAATGCGATCAGGAAGGCCGCGAAGCCAGTGACAACACGCATAAGTAACGAATCGGCCAAGGTATCATTTTAACACAGCCATCGGCGGGCGGCTTGAGGTTCTGGCTGATTGCTCAAGCAAATCGCGCGGTTGCCACCGTCTTGCTGCCCGAAGGCCACTGACGGTGCCAGCCTTTTTTCGCGTGCGCCCGTTTTGAACGTAAGCCTATTGGTTTTCTTGGTGCCCCATGCTAAGAAAGCAGACGAAGACTGCGGCCTGGAGTTGAGTCGGGCCTTTTTTAAGGGAGGAAGAATGGACGCGTTGAGTTTCGATGAATTTCCTATGCAAAAAACAAAACAAAAACCCATCCATGAGGTCCGGTTCGGCGCCATCAAGGCGGCCGTCTGGAAAAACGAAACCACCAGTGGCGTGCGTTACAACGCCACCTTGAGCCGCCTCTACAAGGACGGCGACGACTGGAAATCCACCGACTCGTTCGGGCGTGATGACCTGCTCGTCCTGGCCAAAGTGGCGGACCAAGCCCACTCCTGGATCTGTGCGCAGAGCCAGGAGCCAGCCGAACCGCAAGGCTGAACAGTGCAAAGCCGACCGGCCCAAAAGCCGGTCGGCTCCTGCGCTGCGGTTTTTGTCAGAAGGTTTTGGCTTTGTGGATTGTGCCGGCAAACAATTCTCACCAACCCTCCACGACAGCGAGGCGCATCAATGGCCCTCAAGAATGGGGAGCCGGGGGGTGTGCGACGATTCGCCTGGCAGGCCCACTGGAGCCAGACCGGTTCACTTCACGTCAACTGCAAACAAACTTGTTCGGCGCAATCGAGCATCCTTCCGCCGGACGGTCGTGCATCACCATCTATCCTACTGTGGACTGCTCTCAATCTGGGTTTGATGCCGTCCATCCCTGGCAAAGTCGGCTTCATAGACCGCGACCTTCACTGGCCAACGCCTGCTCGATCTGATTCCTGCGCACGAGATGCGAGCGGTCCTCCGGATCGAGCGGAAGCATTTGATGGATGTGGAATAGCTACGCGCGCCGGAGTTTGGCCACCTGGCAGTGTTACTTCTCAATTCGATGCCGGGCGAACCAAGGTGATGACCCGCTTTTCCTTGAACTCGATCCGAGGCCACTGCCGGCGTGGAATCAACGACGCGGGCAGCCAGTTCAGGTCGCGGGCAAAATGATGCAGCCGGCTCAAATATGGTGGGGGCTATCGAAGTCGAGTACTGCGCACAAAAGGAATCCTTAGAATTCTGTAAGGTTCATGAAGCTGGTTACGTATCTATCCATGAAGACTGCCCGCCGGGCTGACCGGGCGTCTTCAACACAGGCCAACCAACAGCCAGGGACAGGAAAAGTTATGGTGAAGGATAAATTGAGAGCGTTACTTTTGAAACCTCAACCTGAAAGCGCAGCCAATGCGCAAAAAGGATCTCGGGTTTAAGGATCGGAAATGAAGCCAGAGGAGAGGATGCTCAATGGCCAGCAGACTGGAGCGCATGGGAGATTGGAGGCCGCTCGCCCAGTGGTCATGCTTCAACGCCAAAACCCTGGCGGCGACGTGCAACATTTCGCCGCGCCAGCTCGAACGCTACTGCCAGGAGAAGTTCCGATGCTCGCCCCAGAGGTGGTTGAACGAACTGCGTTTGCAGGAAGCCCAACGGCGGTTGCTACAGGGGTTGACCGTCAAGGAAACGGCACTGGCGCTGGGTTTCAAGCAGACATCGCACTTTTGCCGGGAGTTCAAGCGGTATTGCGGAACCCCGCCCAACGCGTTCACCGTCAGCCCCGCTGTCCCTGGCAAAAGGCCGGTGGCGCTGTACGATCACAAATGTCGCTCCCAGATAACCTAATTTTAATGCGACACCGGGCGACTTACCACAGAGTTCAATCCCCATCCGGGTGCCAGACCAGCGACAGGTTCGCTGGTAAACGCAGTATCCCTCTGCGTTGGCGAGACGGTGTCAAACGATTCGACATGAGGGACGACAGCAATGCATAGCAAAACAAACGAAACCAGCAAGAAAGGACCACAACGAATTATGAAACGCCATATTTTTTCCGCCATTAAGGACCGGAAGTGTGTGCTGAGTTGGCTGCTTGTCAGCTTGTGCGGAGGATTCCTGCCAAGCCTGCAAGCCGCCAATAACGCGCTTAGTTTTAATGGCACCAGCAGCTACGTGACTTTTGGTCGGGCACCATGCCTCGGCTCCGAGAGATTCACGATTGAGACGTGGTTCTACAGGGAGAGTGGAGGAGTGGCGACAAGCACTGGTTCCAGCGGACTGACCGGCACGGATTCAGCAATCCCATTGGTCACCAAAGGAAGAGGTGAAAACGATGCGGGGCTGACGAACATGAACTTTTTTCTTGGTATCAGAACGAATGGGAATTTTTTGGCGGTTGACTTTGAAGACACGGCCACCGGCCTTAACCATCCGTTTTGGCACAACGTGGCGATCACACCCAATGTCTGGCACCATGCCGCCGCGACCTACGATGGCGACAAATGGCGATTGTATCTGGACGGAGTCGAAGCAGTGTCTGGGTCCATTGGAGCTACACCCCAGTCGGGCAGCATCCAGCATGCGGCCCTGGCCTCGGCGCTTACAACCACGGGCGCGGCGGCTGGCTATTTTAAGGGCAGATTGGATGAGGCCCGCATTTGGAACTACGCGCGTTCGGCGGCTCAAATCAATGCGGGCATGAATACGGAGATTCAGTCCGCGCCCGGTTTGATTGGCCGTTGGGCGCTCAACGAGGGGACGGGGACGACCGTCAACGATTCCAGTGGCAGTGCAGTCACCGGCACGAATATCAATAGTCCCACCTGGTCGATTGGCGGGGGACCTACGATCAATCAACTCCCGAACACGCCGGTGCTGGGTTCGCCGGCGGATGGAGCCACCGGGGTATCCACGTCGCCCACGTTGACTGCCACGGCTTCTGATCCGGAAGCCAGCAGCCTGACCGTGACGTTTTATGGCCGGCCCACTCCGGCGGATTTTACCATCATTCCCATGCCGGACACGCAGCACTACACCGACGTTCCGGCGAATGAGTACCTCTTCGCCGCGCAGACGGATTGGATCGTGCAGCATCGCATAGCCAGCAACATCGTTTATGTAGCCCAGCTCGGAGATTGCGTGGAGAGCGGGGATACCACCCTGACGGAGTGGCAGGTTGCCACCAATGCGATGTACCGGCTTGAAAATCAAGCCACTACGTGTCTGCCGTATGGCATTCCGTACGGGATTGCCGTCGGCAATCACGACCAATCACCCAGTGGCAGCGCGACCGGAACGACGACCAATTACAATCAGTACTTCGGTTTTAGTCACTTCAACGGGCGGCCTTATTACGGCGGGCGCTATGGCACGGTTGACAATGACAACCATTACGACCTGTTCAGCGCCGGTGGAATGGACTGGATCGTGATCTATTTTGAATATGACACGACCCAGGATCAGCCCATTTTGGACTGGGCGAACACGCTTCTGCAAACTCACAGCAATCGCAGGGGAATTGTGGTCAGCCACTTCATTCTCAATCCGCCGGATTGGAACAATCAGGGAAACTGGTCAACCTTGGTCAACCCCGCCGTCTTTGGGGCCCAAGGCCAGGCGATTTACAATGCCTTGAGAGGGAATCCCAACCTTCACTTCACCTTGAGCGGGCATCGCGCCAGTCCGAGAGAAGCCAGAAGAATCGATGCTTATTGCGGTAACAAAGTGCATAGCTTGATGTCAGATTATCAGGCCGATCCCAGTGGCGGAGGCGGCTACACGCGGGTGATGACCTTCTCACCGGCCAAAAACAAGATTTATGTCAGGACGTTTTCCCCCGCCAACGCCCAGTATCCCTACCGGGACGATAACCCGCTCTTCGTCCCCCCTACTTATCCGCCCCGTGACGGTCGTTTCGATCTCGATTATGACATGCAAAACTACGGTTGGACCGTGGTCGGAACCCAGACCGGCGTGCCGTCCGGCACTCAGGCCGGCGTCGCGTGGAACGACCTGGCGGTTGGAACTTCGTACCAGTGGTATGTGGAGGTCAGCGATGGCACGACCACCGCGCGCAGTCCGGTGCGGAGCTTTACGACCAGCCCCTCGGCCACGCCAGCGGTCGAATTCTTGGGAACTGACACCACGACCGGTCCGCTGTGGGTTGGTAATTATGGCAGCCAGGGTTACAATGTCTTTGGCGACACGTCGTGCTTTCCTGAAGGGTTCGAGTCTTCCGGGATCACCCCCGACCTGCAGTATGACTGGCCGGAGGCGAGTGACGGCTGTTGGTACTGCGGAGGTCCGGACGGATTGCAGAAGGCCTCCAATCCATCGCAAACCGGTCGCTACTGCGTGCATTCGCCTGACTTCGAGCTCGACGGCTACTTTGATGTTGATCTCAATTTTACCGACGGCTTGATGCACAAGGTCTCGTTTTATGTCTTCGACTTCGACGCGAATTACGGGGCCGAGCCGCGCGTGCAGGAACTCGAGCTACGGGATGCCGGCTCGGGTGCGTTGCTGCACACGAGCACGATTTCCTCATTTTCGGCGGGCCAGTACCGGGTATACAATGTCGTCGGTCATGTGACGGCCCGATTCATCTTCGTGGGCGGCTCCTACAACTCTGTGCTCAGCGGGTACTTCATTGATCCACCCATGCCGTGAGCGGATCACGCTTGAATGCAATGGATATGCTCGTCGCCCGGCGCCGACGCGGCGGGGAAGGTGAAACGTGGCAGGAGAACTCCACCCAGCATGGCGCCGGGAAAGCCACGGCGGGCGGGCTTCGTGGTAAAACAAAAGATCGAAAAGGCAAGTAACAGCAACCAAAACCAAAGTGAATATGAAGCAAACAAACAGCTTAATCCTCTCGCGTAAAACGCATGGGGATTACACCGGCCCAGGAAAGGCGGCAGCGCATACCAACAGGGATCACATGAAATCACATCCATCCGTCGCTCATCGCGTGTTCGCACTCAGCATGGTTCCGCTGGCGCTCCTGTTATTAGCGGTCGAACCAACTCGGGCAGCCGACAGTCTTGAGTTGTATTATCCCATTGTGGACCAGTTTCCGAGCTATTTACAAAACTTGCCGCCACAAAATGTTCCGGCCAATCAAGTGCCTAATCCCAACTCGACCGGCTCTGGTGTGGCCTACTGGCCTGCACGGAACTCATTTTTGCTACTCGACAACAACCCCAGGCGCCTGCTCGAGTTTTCTCGCAACCACAATTATGTGCGCACCATCGCTCTCGGTGGCTTCCTCGACCCCGAAGACATCCACTGGCTTGGTGACCCGCAGTATCCCAATAGATTTGTCATCTCTCACGAGTTTAACTCAGGTTCTGTTGATGAACTGGTTGTCATTGACGTGCCGACCGATTCGACGCCGATGAACATCAGCGGCGCCATTCGCCGGTTAACCCTCGGTGGATACTTCACCACCACGGCCAACAAAGGAATCGAAGCTGTCGCCGTGGTCGGCACCAATTTTTACTTTACAACCGAAAAGGCCCCGACTGGGCCAGCGGGCCGTGTTTGGAGTGTGTGGACCACGCCGAATCCGTCGAGTGGTCCCGTTACTGTTCCAGTGACTCCGACCGTTGCATTCAACATGCCCACCCTTGTGAACGACATCTCAGGGATGGCCACGGACGGTGCCCATCTTTGGTTGCTTTCACATGAAGGCTCCGGCTCAGAAGCCTCGCCCCTTGCTCGCGTGCTGAGGTTCACTACTTCCGGGATGCTCGTCGCTGATTACTCATTACCCAGTTTTCCTGGCAACGTTGTCTGGCGGCAAGCTGAGGGCATCGATTTGTTTGAGGATCCGGCGGACGCACGAATGAAGATAGTGATCACGGGCGAGTACGGAAACGCAGGAGTCATCACTGGTGTGGACCTCATGATCTTCACCGAGCAGACGGTCACCGCTTCAGCCCCTGATGCTATGGCCGTGGAAGACGCAGTTCCGGCCAATAGCGGCGTGTTCCGAGTCACCCGTTCCGGCGGGAATACGCTTCAGCCATTGACCGTGGGATTCACGCTGAACGGCACTGCCATTCACGGGACCGATTTCACCGTCGTGACCGGCAGCGGGGTCACCTACAATTCTGGGACATCCTCGGGCACTGCGGTGATTCCCACCGGTTTGGACTTCAAGGATATAACCATCAGCCCTGTGAATGATTCAACCACTGAGTGCGACGAGACCGTGGTGCTGGCCGTTTCGATCAGTTCCGTTTATGGGGTGGGAAGTCCGAACAGCGCCGCTGTCACTATTACGGACGAAGATTCGTTGAGCATCATTTCCTTCAGCCCCAGCAGTGGCCCGATCGGCGCGGCGCTAACGATCAATGGGAGCGGTTTTAGCTCCGTTGCCTCCCAGAACATTGTTTATTTCGGCGCGGTGAGGGCCAATGTGGTCACTGCGACCCCGACTGCGCTTGCCGTCACCGTGCCAGTGGGATCGACCTACGCTCCGGTCACGGTCACGGTCAATTGCCAGACCGCTTGGTCCCAGGCCCCGTTTACTGTCACGTTTACGGGAAGCCCGCTGGGTTGTGGCTCCTTGGGAGCGCGATTGGATTTTGGCACGGGCGCGGGACCGATTCAGACGATCGTGGCGGATCTGGATGGGGACGGCAAGGCGGACGTGGCGGTGGCCAACACGTTCGATTCGACGATCTCCATTTTCAAAAATACCAGCACGGGCGGCAGTCTGGACCAGAATTCGTTGACGCTGGTTGCCACGCTGGCTGCCGGGGCCAATCCCGATCCTTATTCGGCCTTCATGATGGTGGCGGCGGACGTGGATGGAGATGGGAAACTGGATCTGATCACCGCCAACCACCAGGCCAACACTGTTTCGGTCATTCGCAACACCAGCACCCCGGGAAGCTTTAGCTTTGCT
>JANNEF010000399.1:0-9191 GCA_031378375.1 Verrucomicrobiota bacterium
ATCACATGTAAGCCTAGTTCGTTGTTCTCCAGGTTGGCGTAGTTCCCCGACACCGCCACGCCCACGGTAGACCCGCTTACAGTGGTGTAACCGCCCACGCGCACGCAGTTGGTGGGGTTGCTCACGTCAATCACCTGCAAGCCCGCAAAGCCATCCGCGATGTAGGCGTAATTCCCCGACACCGCCACCCCGTAGGCATCCCCGCTGGTGTCAAAACCACCCACGCGCACGCAGTTGGACGGGTTGCGCACGTCAATAACCTGCAAGCCAGCCACCCAATCCGCGACGTAGGCGTAGTTCCCCGCCACCGCCACGCCTTGGGCATTCCCGCTGGTGTCATAGCTGCCCACGCGCACGCAGTTGGTCGGGTCGCGCACGTCAATCACCTGCAAGCCCATATCCAAATCCGCCACGTAGGCGTAGTTGCCCGCCACTGCCACGCCGAAGGCAATCCCGCTGGTGTCATAGCCGCCGACGCGCACGCAGTTGGTCGGGTTGCGCACGTCAATCACTTGCAAACCGAAAACCCAATCCGCCACGTAGGCGTGGTTCCCCGACACCGCCACGACGAAGGCAAGTCCACTGGTGTCATAGCCACCCACGCGCACGCAGTGGGTCGGGTTGCGCACGTCAATTATCTGCAAGCCGGCATCGCCGTCCGCCACGTAGGCGTAGTTGCCCGACACGGCCACGCCCAAGGCAGACCCGCTGGTGTTGTAGCCGCCTACTTGCACGCAGTTGGTCGGGTTAGTCACGTCGAACACCGCCAAGCCGCCTGCACCGAGCGCAACGTAGGCGTAGTTGCCCACCACCTTGACATCATTGGCGTTGCCTTGTGGCCCCGCGGGCCACTTGCCTTCCCGAAGCGGTTGCAGGCTGGGCGGCGCGGCGTGGGCGGGCAGGCCTGCAGCGAAAGAGAGGGCGATCACGGTGAGATACGCGACATGGCGAAGGTGGGAACGACGAGGCTGGATGGTTTTCATGGGATGAGTCGGGTTGAACCGGGGTTTTCTCCCGGCGCATGGCAGAGGATTCTCATGGAATTGGTGGCATCATGGCAGCTTTCACCCGCGAGGGCAAGGCGGAAATGCGGAAATGCGGTTCAATGCGCGTCGAGTGATGTGGGGCAGACATCCTGTCTGCCGGTTCTGGCAGCATCCTGCTGCCAGTTCCAAAGCCGCGCGGCTCTGGGAACGCGGGGCACGGATGCCCCGCGAACCGTCAGGCTGGAAGCCTGACCCACTCACGCGGAGGGCCACGGAATCCCACCTTGCAAGAAACTGGGATGCGCCCCTGAACCGCTTGCCTCGCCGGACGCCCGCCGGTAGCGTGGCGCGCGTGTGCCGCATCCAAATCGCGCTGTCGCTGCTGCTGACGATTCAAATTTGCATGAGCCAGGGAAAACTTCTGCCCGAACAATCCATCCCGTCGCGCTTCCTCGGAAGCAACCGCACGGTTCGCATTTACCTGCCGCCCTCCTACGAACGCGAAACGCGGCGGCGTTATCCGGTGCTCTACCTGCACGACGGCCAGAATGTGTTCAGTTCCGCCGGCGCGGATTGCTGCTTCGGCTGGGGCAGTTGGGAACTGGACCGGATCGTTGACGGGCTGACGGCCTCGAACCGGATGGCGGAGATCATCCTGGTGGCGGTGAACAACAGCCGCGCGCGTTACGCCGAGTATCGCGGCCCGGCGCATCCCTACACGAAGAAGGAACTCGCCGCGCTCAAGCGCAAGCCGCCCGCCGCCGGCGATGACACGGCGTTTGAAAACTACGCCGCGTTCCTCATCAAGGAACTCAAACCGAGGATTGACCGCGAGTATCGCACGTTGAAGGACGCCGCGCACACGGGCGTGCTCGGTTCGTCGCTGGGCGGGATTGGCAGCGTGGCGCTGGCGTGGGAGCATCCGCGCGCGTTCGGGCTGGCGGCCAGCTTGTCCGGCTCCTTCCAGATCGAGAAGAAACATTTCCTGGAAGATGTGCTCGGCGCGCACCGGGGCCGGCGCAAATCGGTGCGCCTGTATCTGGACAGCGGCACGATTGATTTCACCGGCGATGATGACGGGCGCAAGAATACGTCCGCCGTGGTGGCGGAGTTGCGGCGCATCGGCTGGAAGGACGGCGTGAACCTGCAACACTTCGTCGAGGAGCGTCCGTTCACGGACGAGGAACTGGAGCAGGCCGGCCTGCGCCGCGACAAGTGGCGCGAGGCCCGGGGCAGTCAGCACAACGAGTTTTACTGGCGGCAACGGGCGTGGCGGGCGCTGGTGTTCCTGTTCCCGCCGGAGCGTTAATACCGAATTCCGAATCCCCGAAATTCGAAAGAAGCCCGAAACTCGAAGGCCGAAATAGGCTTCAGTCATCGGGCGGAAAAGTGCTCCGGAGCCGGGGGCTGGTCCGGGAGCCTTCGGGCTTCGGATTTCTTTCGGGCCTCGGATTTCGAACTTCGGAGCAACGGGTTAAGTCCGGTTTCCTTCCCACACGAGCCGCAAACCTTCCAGCGTCAGGCGCGGTTCCACCGCCGTGATCTCCGGCAGTCCGGCGGCGATGAGTCGCGCATAGCCGCCGGTCGCCACCACGGGCAGACGGCGGCATTCCAGTTCGCGGCGCAATTCCCGGATCAACTCCCGCACCAGTCCGCGATAGCCATGCACCGCGCCGATGAGCATCGCCTGCTCGGTGTTCTTGCCGATGACCTGCCGCACGTCGCGGATTCGGATGCGCGGCAGCAACGCCGTCTTTTCGTGCAGGTAATCCGTCATCGCGGCCAGGCCGGGGGCGATGATGCCGCCCGCGTAATCGCCTTGCCGATCCACCACGTCGAAGGTCACCGCCGTGCCGAAGTCCACCACCACCACCGGCGCTCCGAAGTGGTGGCGCGCGGCGACGGCGTTGGCCAGCCGGTCGGCGCCGATGGAAGCGGGTTTGGGATAATTGATCCCGACGCCGCAGAGCGTACGCGGTGTCAACTCCAGCGGCGCGAAGCTCCAGCGATGGCGCGTGAGCTTGCGAACATGCGGCGTGGCGCGCGGCACGACACTGCACATGGCCGCGCCGCCAACGCGCGCGGAGCCGGCGAACTGCTCCACGAGTTTCCCCGCCGTGCCGTCGAACCACGTCGCTGTCGGAATGTTCGTCTGCCGCGTGACGCGCCGGGCGTCGGCCAGGCCGAGATGCGTGTGGGTGTTGCCGATGTCGAACAGGAGAATCATCGCGCGAGCCAGTTTGAATCGGGCGGCTTCCTCATGCCGGTCATTTCTCGAACGTCACATCCCCGCCGATGACGCGCTCCAGCCGGCCGTGTTCTGTGCGGAGAAGGAGCGCGCCGTCTTCGTCGAGCGCCTCCGCGTGTCCATGCACGACGCGCTCGCCCACGCGCAGGCTGACGCGCCGGCCCAGCGTCGCGCATTGCTCTGCCCATTCCTCCGCCAGCCGAAGGAACTGCTGTTGTTGAATCAACGCGTAATCGTGATCCAGTTCGCGAAGAATCGCCGCGGCCAGGTCGGCGCGATGAATCGTCCGCCCGGTCTCGAGTTTCAACGAAGTGGCCAGCTTGCGCAGTTCGGGGGGGAACTCGGTCGCGCTGAGGTTCACGTCCACGCCGATGCCGAGGATGACATACTTGATGTGGTCCAGTTCCGCGCTCAACTCGGTGAGCACGCCCGCGACCTTTCGGCCGTTCAGCAGAATGTCGTTCGGCCATTTGATTTCCGGCGTGAGCTGCGTCTGCGCGCGGATGGCGCGGGCGAGCGCGGTGGCGGCGGCGACCGTGAGTTGTGTGGCGGCCTGCGGGCGCAAGTCCGGCCGCAGCAGCACGGAGAACCACAGGCCCTTGCGCGGCGGCGAAAGCCACTTGCGACCAAGTCGCCCCCGTCCGCACGTCTGCGCTTCGGCGAAAACGACGACGCCCTCCTTCGCGCCGTCGCGGCCGAGTTTCTCGGCGACGTCGTTCGTGGAACTGGTTTCCTGGAAGACGCGAATGTCGCGGCCCACCACTTGATTGCCAGCCAGTCGCGCGATCAAATCGTCCGCGTGCAGCACGTCGGGCACGCTCACGAGTCGGTAGCCGGCGTGCGGGCTGGCCTCGATTTCGTAACCGAGCGCGCGCAGTTCCTCGATGCGCGCCCAGATGGCGGCGCGGGTGATGCCCAGTTGCTGCGAGAGCGCCGCGCCGGAAACGCCGCCATTCTCCGTGGCGCGCAGGGCGGCGAGGATTTGGGCGTCAATCGTCATGGGTGATGCTTGGTGGCGGGTCAAAATCCAGCGCGAGGTCCACCGCCCGCGCGGAATGTGTGAGCGCGCCGACGGAGATGAAGTCCACGCCCGTCCCGGCAATCGTCCGCACGGTGGCGAGCGTCACGCCGCCGCTGGCTTCGGTCTTCGCGCGGCCATTCACGAACTCGACGGTGGCGCGCAGTTGGTCGGGCGTCATGTTGTCGAGCAGGATGAGGTCGGCGCGGGCGTCCACGGCCTGGGCGACTTGTGTGAGCGTGTCCGCTTCAACCTCGACCTTGAGCAGCGGGAACCGTTGCCGCGCGCGCGCGACGGCGGCGGCCACGGGGTTGGGCAACTCGCCGGCCAGCGCGGACAGATGATTGTCCTTGATGAGCACCTGATCGAAGAGGCCGAAGCGATGGTTCTGTCCGCCGCCGCAGCGCACGGCGTACTTCTCGAAGCGCCGCCAGCCGGGCGTGGTCTTGCGCGTGTCGAGGATTTCCGCGCCGGTGCCCTTGACCGCCGCGACGAACTGCGCCGTCAACGTGGCAATGCCGGAGAGCCGCTGAACGAAGTTCAACGCCACGCGCTCGGCGGTGAGCAGCGCGCGCGCGGGTCCGGTGATCCACATCACGCGCGTGTCCTGTTCCACCCGTGCGCCGTCATGCGCCAGCCGCTCGCAACGCGCGTCCGCCGTCAATTCAGTGAAGGCCGCTTCCGCCAGCGCGAGGCCCGCCAGCACCAGCGGTTCGCGCGCGACGAGGGCGGCGCGCGCCACCGCTTCCGCCGGCACGGTTGCCTCGGTGGTCACGTCGCCGCCGCCGATGTCTTCGGCCAGTGCCAGCTTTACGGCGTGGCGGATTTCGTCGGCGGTCAAGCTGTCCATGCGGCGAGCTTGCCGCAGGCGCGCGCGACGATGAAGGAAAAAACGCGTGTTCACGCGGCGCTGGCAGTTTTCACTTCCGCAGCGAATCCCGGACTGGCACGCTCGTTCCATGATCGATCGCCTGCTTCGGTTCAACCGCCGCGCCCGCCGCCTGCTCGCGTTCGCGCTGCTGGCCGCAACGTTCGTCGCGTCCCCGTCACTGCTCGCGCAGGAGGCGAAGGCCGCCGCGCCGTTTGAAAAGGAAATCCTCGCCTTTGAAGCGGCGGCGACGACCAATCCGCCGCCCACCGGTGCGATCCTCTTCCTCGGCAGTTCGAGCATCCGTCTCTGGCAGACCCTCGCGGGGGATTTCCCGGACCGGCGCGTCATCAACCGCGGCTTCGGCGGGTCGCAGATCAGCGATTCCATCCGCTACGCCGAACGCCTCATCTTTCCGTGCGCGCCGAAGCAGATCGTTTTCTACGCGGGCGGCAATGACATCAACGGGGGCAAGACGCCGGAGCGGGTGTTCACGGATTTCCGGACGCTGGTGGAAACGGTCCACGCGCGGCTGCCCGCGACGCGCATCACCTACATCTCCATCGCGCCGAATCCCGCGCGGTGGGCGCAGGTGGAACGCGTGCGCGCCGCCAACGCCCTCATCGCCGAGTACACAGCGCGCAACCCGCGCCTCGCCTTCATCAACGTCTTCCCCCACATGCTTGGCGACGACGGCCAGCCGCGCCCGGAGATTTTCGTGGCCGACCGTCTGCACATGAACGCCAAGGGCTACGAACTGTGGACGCGCCTGGTCCGCCCGTATCTGGAGAACTGAACGAACATCATGATCGCCGCTCCGCCGCCAGTCCCGCCGCGTCCGCGCATCCCGGAATGGCTGCGCCTCAAGCTGCCCACCAGCGACACCTTCGGGCAGACGCGCGCGTTGCTCGATGGGCTGGGCCTGCACACCGTCTGCGAGAGCGCGAAGTGCCCGAACCACTGGGAATGCTGGAGCCAGGGCACCGCGACGTTCATGATCGCGGGCGACCGTTGCACGCGCGCGTGCGGCTTCTGCGCCGTCACCACGGCCAGGCCCTTCGCCCTCGAAGCGGACGAACCCGCGCGCGTCGCCGAGGCCACGCACCGCATGAAGCTCAAGCACGTCGTCATCACCGCCGTGGCGCGTGATGATCTGGCGGATGGCGGCGCGGAACACTTTCGCCAGACCATCGAAGCCGTGCGCGCGGCCAATCCCGGCATCGTCATCGAAATCCTCGTGCCCGACTTCAATGACGATGACGGCGCGCTGGCCACCGTGCTCGCCGCGCGCCCCGCCATCTTCAATCACAACCTGGAGACCGTCCGCCGCCTCACGCCGTCGGTGCGGTCGCGCGCCACGTATGACCGCTCGCTCTCCGTGCTGCGCAAGGTGAAGGCCCGCGCGGGCGGCGCGTTGCACACCAAGTCCGGCCTCATGCTCGGCCTCGGTGAAACGGAGGGGGAACTCTTCACCGCGCTGGGGGACTTGCGCGCCGCCGGTTGCGACCTGCTCACGCTCGGGCAGTATCTGCAACCGACGCTCAAGCATCTGCCGGTGGTGGAATTCATTGCGCCCGCGACGTTCGCGGACTACGGCGCGCGGGCGCGGCGGCTGGGCTTCGTCCACGTCGCCAGCGGGCCGATGGTGCGCAGTTCCTATCACGCGGCGGATTTCTCGCCCGCGCCGGCGCCACGGTAGCGGCTCCGGGCCATCAACCATCACCTCTATCACTCCCTTTGTCGGCAACGTTGGGATGCCGGCCGACGGCTACCACCCATTTACAATCCCAACCCGTACGGGCCACCGGCCAGAACCTGCTAATTCAAGCGCACCCGGTAATAGCGGAACTGATTGGTGGCCGTCGGGTCCACCAGTTCGAGCGTTCCGCCCGGGCTGTTCGTGGTCAGAATGGTGAACCACTCCGTCAACGTCGTGGAGTACTGCAACGAGTAGCTCCGGCCGGGTTCCGTGGTGAAGCGCAACCCGAACCGACCCGGTTCGAGTGCGGGCCGGCTCTCCAGCCGCAACTCTGATGGGCCCGTGACGCTCAAGGCGCCTGGGGTATTAAGGATCTGCCCATGACTGTCGGTCACCCGCACGGTGAAGACGGACGTGCCGGCGGCGCTGGGCGTGCCATTGATTTCGCCGGTGACCGGCGTGAAGGTCAATCCGGGCGGCATGGTCCCGACGGGCAGCGACCATGAATAAGGCGTCTGCCCGCCGGCGGCGACGAACAGGTAATGGAACGGCACGCCGACGGTCGCGGTGGGCAGTGCCCCCGAGACGTTCTGTAGTGGTTGCTCCCGTTGGTTCCAGAACGCGTCGTATTGGTTGCCGAGCGTATCGTTGTAAACCATCTGGAGCGACGTGACGTTCGTCCATGCCACGGGCGAGGTCACCGCGTGATTCGTCTGGCCGGGACTCGCCTCGCCGTCGTAAAGCCGGCCACCGATGCCTTCCACTCGAATCTCGATGGACGCGACGAATGGCGGGCAGCCAATCGCGTTCCCGTTCATGTTCCGGTAAGTCCAGCGCACCTCCGTCAGGTTGCCCGCTGGATTCACGATTGCGGTCGGCATCAGGATGACCTGCCGATTCTCCGCGTCGGGATGGGGCAGGACGAACGGTTGTGGCAGCCCCTTGTAAGTCACCTCGTATAGCCCGCCGGGCGGATACCCCGGCACGTTGATTTGCGGCGAACTGTAAAAGGCGGAGTCGCCCTGGTAATTCGCCCCGAACACCGCCGATGGCGTGCCCGCGAGACCCGAACCCGCCGGGCCGGTGAACTGCACGTTGGTCGGGAAATTCACATCCTGCAGGTTGTAAAGCCCGTAGTAATATTGCAGGCGCGTGGGAAAGCCGAAGCTCCCATTCGTGCCGCCACCGAAGCTGCCATTCGGGAAGAAGAACACCAGTTGGAACGAACCCCGGCCCCGCGTCAGCGCCAGGCGCACCCCCGCGACACTGCCGCCCGTGGCATCCACCGGGACGGATCGTTCCCCGTAACCCAACAGGGCCACCGCGCGTTCCGACGCATTCACCTTCCACAATCCCGGCGTCACCGCCGCCGCGAAGTTCCCGTTCGTATCGCTGATGGTCATCGCCACCAGGCCGTCCTGCGACTCCATGAACAATTGCAGGCCCGGGATGCCATTCGACGTGACCGCGTCCGTCACCCGGCCGGCGATGCTCGAACTGGCCGGCAGCAACGCCACGTCCTGCGTGCTGTTGACACCTGGCGCCAGCAACACCATCGGGCCGTTGCCCATGTCGGTCACATGGCCAGGCTTCAAGGCCAGGACCACGTAACCGTTCGGCGGTGCCGGCAAGGAGAACCGGCCCGACCCGTCCGTCACGCCGGCCGTCACCACTTCGTTGTCATCCTCGGAACCGGCGACCAACGCCACCATCGCGGAAGGCACCGGCACTCCGCCGGCCAGCACCCGTCCGGTCACAGCCTGCGGGTGCGCTCCCGGCAGAATCACCCACGCCCGCGTCAGGGGCGTGAAACTCCCGTCCAACGCCGAGACCCGGAACACGTAGCTGCCCACCACGCGGACGCTTTCGGGGAGGATGGCCAGCGTCAATACCTTCCTCACCTGGCCGTTGGTCGCGCCGTCATCGTCCCCGGCGCTGCCTTCACCGGGCGCGGGCACGAACGGCGGCACCTGGCCATCCGCCACCGTGAAACTCAGGAGCAAGTCATCCCCCGGGTCAACCACTCCGTTGCCGTTGGCGTCCCGGAACTCCTCGAACAACACCCGCTGCTGGCTGGCCAGTCCGCCCACCGACAAGACTATTGCGTTGGTGCCGCCCGACGGCAGGCTGCCGGGCGTCAACGAGAACGTGGCGGCCGCGCCGCCGGCCAGCGCGGAGGCGACGCCGCCGCCCCAGAACAGGAGGGAAAGGCTCTTGACCATGTAATTCATACGTGGACATCGGCATTTGCCGCACACGGATGAAGACCGGCGGGTAACGGGCGTGGGTCAGGCTTCCAGCCTGACGGTTGACGGGGCATCCGTGCCCCGTGGTGCCAAGGGGAGCGTGAATTGAAACGGGCGGCAGGGATG
>JANNEF010000404.1:0-6245 GCA_031378375.1 Verrucomicrobiota bacterium
GACGTGCTATCGACCAATGCGGGCAACTACGCGGTGGTCGTGACCAGCGCTTTTGGCTCCGTCACCAGCCGGATCGCTGTCTTGACGCTCACGGTTCTCCCGCCGTCCAGCGTGCAAGTAGTCCACCAAGACAAGTGGCCCACATGGCAGGGCAAGTGGCCCACCTGGCCACGAGGCGACGCCAACGATGTCAAGGTGGTGGGCAATTACGCCTACGTCGCCCTCGGTGCAGGCGGCCTGGCGGTGTTTGACATGAGCAACCCGGCCAATCCGGTGCGCGTGGGCGGCTATGCGGCCGGCGGATATGCCGGCGACGTGGCCCTGTGGGGCAATCATGCGTATGTGACCGTCGCCACGGGGTTGCAGGTGATTGACGTGAGCAACCCCACCAACTGCGTGCGCGTGGGCGGCTACAACACCAGCCAGTATGCCTCCGGCGTGACAGTGGTCCCCGGACGCATCTATCTGGCCGCTGGACCAGCGGGTCTGGTGGTGCTGCCTACGCTGCCCAACGTGCAGTTCACCGTGCGGGTGGACGCCACGCCCGGCGTGCCGTTCACCCTCGAAGCCGCCACCAATCTCTCTGCCCCGAACGCCTGGACGCCGCTGCTGACTACCAACGTCCCCGCCATGCCCTTCGACTACGTGGACTTCGACGTGAAGCTCTCCGAGAAGCCGCATAAATTCTACCGTGTTCGCCAGCCGTAGCTCGCTGAAGACCAGCCACTCGAATCAGCGCAACCAATCGTCAAGGGGTCAGTTCATTAGCGTGAGCGGTCAAGAGGCAAAAGGATCTCCGGCAGCCAGCTTCTTCTTTTCCTAAAAGCTGTCTTTGTCTTTTCCGGCCGAGTGGGACGGGGCCCGTGGTGTCGTTCGTGCCTGTCATTTCTGTTTTGATCCGGATGCGTTTCCTCCCCGTCAGGGGAGGTGATCCTTTCAGTCACCCATCTGGATCCAGAGTGTCGCGTCGGGCCCGGGTGCCGGACCAGACTGCCGTGCCCGGACTTGCGTCCGCGCACCGCGCACGCCCTCCTCCCGGAAACCGGTGGTCCGTGGCCAACGCGTGTTTCCCGCGCCCCTGCGTAGCTTTCCCGGCGTTGGGGCTGTCTCAATGCCGATCTGCGCCCATACGGTGGCGAGTTGACGGTCGTGTCCAAACCGCGTGTCCATTTTCGGGACAGTGCTGATGGTGTGCCGGTGTTGAGCCGGTGGTGGTGTTCTTCAGTCACCGCCGCAGACGAGTTGGAGAGGTGGCACTGCTCTGTTGATTGAGGCGGGAAACGGGGAACGCAAACCAAACGGTTGATTTACAGACGCTTTGATTGGTTGCCCGGGCGCAAGCAGGACTGCCGGAGCGCTCCGGGATACCGTATCGGGTGCGGGTAAGGTGTCGCGGAGCGCGCGGCGACAGCGTACGCGGGTCGGGTACGCACTCATCGGGCGCCCGGCGTGGTCGTACCCGCGCTGGTACGATGGTCAGGAGCGCTCCGGACTATCGTACCGGGCGCGGGTACGGTGTCCCGGAGCGCCCGGCGAGGTCGTACCGGGCGTTGGTACGGTGTCCGGGAGCGCGCCGGACCATCGTACCGGGCGGAAGTACGAGGTCGCGGAGCGCGCCGGGCCATCGTAATGCCGGCCGGCAAGTTATGCCGGGGCACTGCGGCGGCAGGGTCACGGCAGCGTGTCCCGGTGGAGTGTCCAGAAATGGGACAGGCGGGTGTGTGGAGGCGGTGCGCTTGAGTGATAGCGCGGGCCAGGAACCGCCTGCCGGTCCGGCGGTACCGGACTGGCGAGCTTTACATACATTATATGCACACATGGGTGGCTCGCTGGATTAATTGAGTGCGATAGCCAGCGAGTGAGTCTCTCGCCCCGCCGCAGACCGATGGTGCTTCGGCTTCCCCTAATTCGCCGGTGGCGCTTGCCGGTGCAGCCGGTAAACGCGCAGCGTTGTGTCGGGGCTGTCGGTCGCCACCAGGCGGTCTCCCTGCAACTGGGTCCGTCCGAGATACGGGTACCAGACTGTCGCATTGCCGAGCGTGTCCGCATATTCGAGGTCGAAGCCGCGCGGGTAACGCGGCCACGAGAGAACCGCCGCACCCTCGGCCAGCGCGATGTCGAGCGAAGGCGAGAACAGCGGCGGCACCGTGTAATTGGGCGACAGGCGGTTGTGGAGCACGTCCACCAGCACGATTTGTTCGCCGGTGAGGAGCGGGCGGTTCAGAAAACACGTCGAACTTTGGGCGATGCCCTGGCCGGGAGCCGAGCCGAGCACATCCAGGAAATCGCCGGCGGGGTTGGTGGCGAAGACGAGCAGGTTCGCGCCGGGCATGCCGAAGACTTCAATCGCCTGCTCGCCGCCCAGCGCGGTGTCGAATTCAAAGGTTGGATCCCAGACGACATATTGATCCCAGGTGGTTTCGTTGATTGATTCAAACAAGCCGTCGCGGTTCACGTCCCGCAAGACCAGCAGCCTGGCATCGTGCGGCGCGGCTGGCTCCAGGGTGTCCACTTGCAGGTAGCCGAGGATCGTCGGCACGGGCGCGGTGACGTCGAAATAAAATTCCACGTAGTCGCGCAGCCGGGTGTCGGGCGCGTTCACGGGCATCCCCAGCGAGTCCGGGACGCCGTCGCCGTTGGTGTCCGGCAGCGTCATGATGGTCGCGGAGACGGAATCATAGACGAAATAGCGGTTGGCGGACGGGTCGTGGATGATGGACATGTTGTTCCGCAAGCGTGGCTCGTGCGCGAAGAAGACCAGCTTGGGCGACGCGTTGAAAAGTCCGTCGCCGTCAAAGTCCGCGTAGCCCTGCATTTCGCCCAGCCCGTCCGCGCCCTGGCCGGTGACGAGCAGCACCTTGCCGAAGGGAGGGCGCACCACGGCAAAGTGCATGACGCGGTGCAGGCCGGTGTCGAAGACGTAGTTGCTCCCGGTGCCGACCGAGTGTTGGGAGATTTTTTCCGGCGGCACGGTTGCGACGAAGTTGCTGTCCAGCCAGCCGGTGTACCACTGCCAGGTGTTCGAGTTGAGAATGCTCTGCAGTTCCGCGCGCGTGATGAGTCCGGCGATGAACTTGTCGAACGCATCTTTCGCCACGGTGTAGCAACTGACCGCCGTCGTGTCGCCAGCGCCATTGGCAGTGGCCTGGTCTTTGAGCGCCGTGGCGGCGGCGGCGCGTTGCGTGGGGTCGGTAATGTCGCGCACCGCTTGCACGACGCACTTGATGGCGGGTGCCATGTTCGTCGGCAGCGGTGTGGTGGGGTTCAGATTGTTGGTGTCGCAAAGCGCGGTTGCCACGCCGTTGCGGAAATCGCCGCCGACCGTGTGGGCGGCGACTTCGTTGCAGGCGTAAACCTTGCCCTTCTTCGCCTCTTGTACGGCCGCGGTGCCGGTGCCGTCAGTGGCGTAACTCTGCGCCGCGTGAGTGGTCTCGTGCGCGATGGTGCCGGCGAGGATCACGATTCTGGCGTCGTAGCATTCCAGCGGACCGTCCACCACGCCTTGCGCATAGATGGCTACTTTTTCGGAGGCCTGCTTGCCGGTGGCGCTGTCAATGTCCACCGTGCCGCGAGCGGTCATGCCCCAGGAGATGCAGATGTTGCCATTGTCGAATTGTTTCTGGAGCCACCCGGCGCATTCCTCGGACAACTGCTTCTTGGCCAGGTCCACCATTTTTTTCACGTTGTTGCGGATGTCCTTGACGCGCTGTTCGGCCTCCGCCTGGGTCAACCCCAGTCCGGCGCCCGGGCCGAAGGGATTGGCCGCATCCTTGGGCTTCATCAGTTGATTCACCAGGTTCGTCGTGTTTCGTTTGTTCGCGTCGGAGTCCGTGCCGTCGCCGAACCCCAGCGGCAGGCCGCCCCACGCGGCAAAGCCGGCGTAAAGCAACGCCGCCGGAAGCAACAGCAGCGCGGAGGGCGCCAGCCAGCGGATCAGCCGTTGGCCGGGCGTGAGCGCATGTGATTTGGCCGGCCGGTGAATGCCGGGCGCAGAGTTGGTGTGTAATGGAGGCTGGCCGAATGCCCCCTGGTTTTCCGTCAGTGACTTTTTCATGTCATTTTACTTTCAGTTTATGGATCAGATTCCGAATGTCTGAGCCGGTGGTTGGAACTGGGAATTAGTAGCAGCAGACTGGGCAGCGGTCGCTGGCAAGTCAAGCGGGCCGAGTTTCGGGGTGACGCTGAACATGGACATGCCGCCTGAGCGCCGCAAAGGTGGCAAGCGACTCTGGCACATCGTGTCCGTGCGCGGGCTTCGTTGGTCGCTACGCTTCTCGACACGCTGCCCGCTTCGGGCAACTGTGCGAAGTCAACGCCAGCCCGGCGGGACGCCGGACGCCATTCACCGCTGCGGCTGCGCTTTTTTGAGTCCGACGCTGCTGGCGCGCTTGGCGATTTTTCGACTGGTGAGAACTTTGGTCACGGTGCCGGTCTGGAGGTATTTCCCGCGCACCCGTTCATACATCTCGTCGCGGCGGTGGTAGAGGCGTTTGAGTTTGCGCGGTTTCACGCGGCTCAACACGTAGGCGGTCAGCAGCGGCAATGAGATGGTGGAGTCCACGTAGGCGACGACGCAATCGGGCAGCGTGTCCGGGTCCACCTTGCCCCAGCTCACGGCCTCGGCGGGTGTCGCGCCGGAGAGGCCGCCGGTGTCGGGACGCGCGTCGGTGCATTGAAGGAAGTAGTCGTGCCCCTTCTCGGCGATGCCCATCACTTCCTGAATTTGCGGCTCGGTCTGGAGCATGAAGTTCTTCGGCGAACCGCCGCCGAGGATGAACACGGAGGACTTGTGCCCGCCGGACTTCGCCGCGTAAACGATCGCGGCGGTCTGGTTCACGTCGCGGTTCACGTCGAACGACAACTTCGAGTCGCGCATCGCCATCGCGGCGACGTTCATGCCGATGCTCGAATCACCCGGGCTGCTGGTGAAAATCGGGATGCCGCATTCGTGCGCGACGGCGAGCACGGAACTGTCCTTCAACTTCAATTTCCGGCCGCGCGCGGCGACGTACTTGCCGAGGAGAAAATGGAACTCGTCCGTCCCCATCGCGCGTTGAAACTCCGGTCCCTGGATCACTTCGCGCACGAAGGCGTCGGTGTCCAGCAACACGTGGTAATCAAAGAGCACATCGTAGATGCGGATGACGCCGTCGCGATGCAGCGCCACGTCATCGAGAAACGGCGAGCCGGCATAGAGCTTCATGTCGAGGCCGTAATGGAGATCGTGGTAAAGATTCGCGCCGGTGGAGACGATCCAGTCGATGAAGCCGGCCTTCATCAGCGGAATGAGGCAGCTCTTGCCGAGGCCGGCGGGTGTGAGTGCGCCGGTCAGGCTCAGGTCGATGTAGCCCTCGAGCGGGAGCATTTTCCCCGCTAGTAATCTGGCGGCTTCGCGCAACCGTCCACCGTTGTAAGCCAGGAAAGTCTGGTCAATGAGGTCGGCGGCGGAGATGTCCCGGCCCACGCCAAGCGGATTGAGGCGCGGATAAGCGGCAAATTTCGTTGATGATGACAGACGGCGTTTGCTCATGCGGCGGCAGTGTTGCGAAAACAGACTGAAAGGCAAACGGAATTTGCGACGGCGCAGCTGGCGCGCTTGAAAACACGGAGGACAGCAACGGGCCTCCGCGGGTCCCTTACAGCGGCAGCCTTTGATAAAGCTCCGTCAGCCAGCGCGGGACGAACCCGGCGACCACCAGAACCAAAGCAATGCCGACCGCCGGCACCAGATCCACCCGGCCCAACCGCAGCGGCAGCCAGCGGAGAGGCCAGAGCAGATTTCGCGCGGTGGTGTTGATGAATGTCCAGACGGGAGAGTTGCCCAGGAACACATAACTGCTCAGCAGATGGAGCAGCAAAATGCCGGCGACGAGATATTTCCAGAAGAGAAGGGTGGCCAGCCCGATCACCAACGCCTGCTGGCAAGTGTGCTGCATTGAGGCCGGCGGCGGCATGATGCCCAGTCTGGTCAACAGCCCGCTGAGCAGGATCCACAGAAGGACGGCGCTGAACGGGGGGAGCAGGGCCGGGTCGTCGAAGAGCTGCCACAGGGTATCGGCGAGGGCCCGCTGGTCGGCGAAGAAGCGGCGGACGCCGTCCACCGGGGCGCCGGGGAGGGCGGTGAGGGCGTCGAGGAAGGCGGCGCGGTCCCGGGCGACCGGCAAACAGAGCCCGGGGGCGCGGGTCTCGACGAGGGGGTCGATCCAGTCGACCTCCACGGGAAGGCCGTACCTGTGGATCCAGTC
>JANNEF010000132.1:0-3250 GCA_031378375.1 Verrucomicrobiota bacterium
CCTTTCGAGCGGCACAGCACGCCCAGATAAACGGAGGGGAGGAAGCCGCTGCCCAACGAATTCTTGCCGCCGTTCGGCTGCACGCCGCTGGTGATCAAAACAACGAAGACGGGCAGGTTCTGGTTCTCCGTGCCCAGACCGTACGTTACCCAGGAGCCAATCGACGGCCGGCCGGAGCGCGGCGATCCGGTATACACGAGCAGTTCGGCCGGCGCGTGATTGAACTGATCCGTCGTCATCGAGCGGATGACGCAGAGCTCGTCCGCCACCGTGTGCAGGTGCGGAATCGCATCGGACATCCAGACGCCGCCCTTGCCGTATTGGGCAAAGGTGCGGCGCGTGCCGAGCAGCTTGGGCGTGCCGGAGGTGAAGGCGAAACGTTTGCCCTTGAGGAAGGCGTCCGGGCAATCCTGGCCGTCGCGCTTCACCAGCTCCGGCTTGTAGTCGAACAAATCCAGGTGCGGCGGCGAACCAGTCAGGTGGAGGTAGATCACGCGCTTGGCCTTGCCGGCAAAGTGCGGCAGTCGCGGCGCCAGCGGATTGGACGGCGAGGCGACGGCAGCGGAGAGACTGTTCTTCAGCAACGAAGCCAGCGCGATGGCGCCGAGTCCGTGGGCGGTCTTGCCGAGAAAGTGGCGGCGCGTGATGGCTTGCAGTTGTTCCAAGTTTGAGTTCATGAGCAGTGGACTCCTGTTATCGCTTCATCAGCACTTCATCAAGGTTGAGCAACACATTGCCCACCATCGTCCAGGCGGCAAGTTCCGCCATGTCCATCTCCTTGGGCAGTTCACCCAGCGGTTTGGTGGCGACGTCCTTCGCCTTGGCCGGGTCGGCTTGAAACCGTTCGAGAGTCTTCGTGTAAAGCCCGACCAATCCGGTCAGTTCGTCATCCGTCGGCTGGCGGCTGGCGCAGAGTCGGAATCCATGGCGAGCCTTGTCCGTCGGAGTCGATCCAGCCGCAACCATCTTCCGGGCGAGCGCCTGTGAAGCCTCGACATAGACGGGGTCGTTTAAGGTCACGAGCGCTTGCAGCGGGGTATTCGAACGCTCGCGGCGCACGAGGCAGACTTCCCGATTGGGCGCGTCGAAGGTCGCCATGGATGGATAGGGGTTCGACCGACGCCAGGTGGTGTAGAGCGCGCGGCGGTAACGATCCTCGCCGCCGCTGGTCTCCCAATCGGTCTTGGTACCGAACGCGGCGGTCAATCCGAGAGCCGGCTGCGGCGGCTTGACCGGCGGCCCATACATCTTCGGACTGAGCAATCCGCTGACGAACAGCGCCTGATCGCGAATCATCTCCGCCGAAAGCCGGAAGCGCGGGCCGCGCGCGAGCAGGCGGTTGTCGGGATCTTGCGCCGCCAGCTCCGGCGTCACGCGCGACGACTGCCGATAGGCGGCCGACGTGACCATGAGACGGAGCACCTGATTCACGTCCCACTTGTGGTCCATCAATTCCACCGCCAGCCAGTCGAGCAACTCGGGATGCGAGGGCAGTTCACCCTGCGCGCCGAACTCCTCGCTCGTGCGCACGAGGCCGATGCCGAAAATCGATTCCCACAGCCGGTTCACCACGACGCGCGCGGTGAGCGGATTGTTCGTCTCCACCAGCCAGCGTGCCAACGCGAGACGATCCGCGGGGCCGCTGTCCGCCTGCGGATGCAGGGATGCGGGCAGGCCATTGGTGACCTCCTGGCCGAGGTCGAGGAAATTGCCGCGCCGCTGCAACTGCGTCTTGCGCCGCTTGTCGCCAGCCAGTTCACGCAGGATGGGCACCGTGGTGTAGGGCTTCGATTCTTCGAGCTGCTTCTTCACGCTGGCGAGTTCATCGCGCTCGCTCTGCAACGCCGGCGCGATCGACAGGTAGTAGCCGCGCACTTCCTTGCGCTGGCCCTCGGTGCGCTTCGCCGCGCCGGCGCGCAGAATGGCCAGCGTGGCCGGCGGCACCCGGGAGAACTCCGGCGCGCGGCTGTCCGTGGATTTCGCAAGGCGCAGTTGCGCAATGGTGGCGTAGTCGTACTTCGAAAGCTGCTCGACGGTGACGATCAAGTTGGATCCGGTGCCGGCAGCCACGGGCGCCTTGGGGATGAGCGTCAGGGTATGCGGCTCGCCAAACTTTGGCGCAATCGCCCAGCCCTGTGTCTTGGGCTCCTTGTTGCTGAGAATGTTGGCGGCAGCAAAATCCTTCTGCGAGAAATCCGCCGTGGCCGAAGTGAAGGCAATGGAACGCGCGCCGTCGGGACGAAACTCCGCGCTCGGACTCGGCGCCGGCTGAACTTGGTGTTGCCAGAGCGGCGCGCGGTTCTCGTCCAACAGCACGATGCGAAAACCGGTGAGACGTTCGGGAGAGGCGTCCGTTCGATTCCACAGCACGACGCGTTCGACCGGCTGCGATGATTTCAGGTCCACTTCCCACCACGGATCGGTCGAGGTTCCGGTATGGGTCGTCGTCCTGGACTGATCGAAGTGTCCGTCTGTGTTTCCATCGATGGCGAATCGAGCCGGACCGTCGAACGCCGTGCTGCTCTGGCTGGCTTCGCCCCGCATCGCGACATTGCTCGATCCGCTGAACACCTGCACCTCGGCGAGCGAGAGAATCTTTTCCTTGCCCGGAATCTCAATGCGCAGAAAACGCCCGGCGACCGGTTTGGCTTCCGAGGGCGCGAGCGCCGCGAGCACGCGGGAGACGACGAAGTTGCCACCCGCGTGTCCCACGCCGCGACCCGGCGGCTTGTCGTTCGGTGCCACTTCGAGACGCAGCGCGGTGATGACCTCGTTGGTCTTCACCGGCACTTCCAGAGTGTAAATGTCCGTCTTCCCGCCGCGCTCGAATTGCACCGTCCCGTCGTCGTCGCGCTGGATGGCCGCGCCGGCTTTTGATTTCACCACCGTCGGCTGAAGCGGCTGCCATTCGAGATCCGTCTCGAAGTTTTTCTCCCAGGCGGCCTGCGCCAGATCTAATTCCGGAGTGGGCGTCTGCACGATCTTCTCCAGGCGGGCGATCTCGGTTTGCCACTGCTGGCGTTGCTGCTTCTGCTCCGGGGTGTAGAGAGCGTGAACCGGAGTTTCGTCGCCGCGATCGGCGTCCGCCGTGTTGTTGAGGACAGCGAAGAGGCGGAAGTAATCCTCCTGTGTGATGGGGTCATACTTGTGGGTATGACATTGAGCGCAGGCCATCGTCGTGCCCATCCAGACGGCCATGGTGGTGTTCACGCGATCCACGATGGCGACGTTGCGGTATTCCTCGTCGCTC
>JANNEF010000146.1:0-51147 GCA_031378375.1 Verrucomicrobiota bacterium
GGATGAGCCGGGTTTCCTGCGGGGTGAGCTGGGGACTGCTGAGGCGTTGCTTCATCCCGACTTTATTGGGGCAAGTGGCTATATTTGCACATTTTATTCCGCAGAAATCTTTCCTGTCCTCACCCACTTTTAATCACACCCCCCCTTGTCGCCGACGATGGCCCCGCAACCGCCTCCACCGCGGACGCCAAGTTTTTTGAACCCAAGCTTGACGCTCGCCGTCCGGTTTCCTAGTTTCTCCGACTCGCTATTCCGCGTAATTCGTCCCGCTCAGGAAACGGGCGCGGTGGCATTGGACTCAACTGACGGAAAGGTTTGCTTGTGAACATAACAGTCGAAAATTTGGCGCCCTGCAAAAAACTCGTGCGCTTCGAAGTGGACGCCCCGGCCGTGAAAGAAGGTTACGAGGCGGTGCTCAAGGATTTTGTGCGCCAGGCACGGCTGCCGGGTTTCCGGCCCGGCAAGGCGCCGCGCGACATGGTCGTCAAGCAATACGAAAAAGACATTGCCGACGAGGTCAAACGCAAGCTGGTCGGCGACGCCTACCGCCAGGGAATCAAGGACCACCAACTCCAGGTCATCGGCTACCCGGACATCGAGGAGATCCAATTCGACCCCGGCCAGGCGCTGCAATTCGCCGCGACCATCGAGACCGAGCCGGAGTTTCAACTGCCCGAATACCGCGGCGTGCCTGCCAAACGCGAGCCGAATACCGTGACCGAGGCGGACATGGAACACGCGTTCGAGATGTTGCGCGGGCGGCAGGCGAAGTTCGAGAAGGTCGAGCGCGCCGTCCAACAAGGCGACATCGTCGTGGTCAATTACACCGGCACCTGCGAGGGCAAGCCGATCACCGAGGTGGCCCCGGCGGCGCGCGGTTTGACCGAAGCGAAAAATTTCTGGGTCGAGGTCAAACCGGATTCGTTCATCCCCGGTTTCGCCGAAAAACTCATCGGCGCGAGCGCTGGCGACAAGCGGACGGTGACAGTGGATTTCGCCGCCGACTTCGTCACGCCGCAGTTGGCGGGCAAGCCGGCCGTTTACGAAGTGGAAGTGGTTGAAGTCAAAATCCGGCTGCTGCCTCCCGTGGACGAGGCCTTTGCCAAGTCTTACGGCGCGGAAAATCTAGAACGGCTGCGCGAAGGCGTTCGGGCCGATTTGCAAAACGAACGCAACCTGACAATCAAACGCAACATCCGCTCGCAGATCGTCCGCGCCCTGGTCGAGGGGGTGACGTTCGATCTCCCGGAGTCCACGCTCCAGCAAGAGACGCGCAACGTGGTGTACGACATCGTGGCCGAACAGCAGAAGCGCGGGGCGACCAAGGAGGCGATTGACCAGGCCAAAGACGAGATTTACTCGATCGCCGGCCAGAGCGCCCGTGAGCGGCTGAAGGTCGGCTTCCTGGTCAAGCGGATCGCCGAGAAGGAAGGCATCCGCGCGACCGAACAGGAAATCAACCTGCGCCTGCTCGCGCTGGCGCAATCCTATCAGGTGCCGTTCGAGAAATTCGTCAAGGACGTGCAGGAAAAGGATGGCTTGCCCGAGATCTACCAGCAGTTGCTGCACGAGAAGGTGATGGATTTCCTGCACGAGAACGCGCGCATCGAAGATGTAGCCGCCGCCCCGGCTGCCGTTTCCGAGCCGGCTGTGCCGGTGAGTTGAGCGGAGTCTGGAGTCCGTCTCTTACGCCAACCATGACGGCGGTGGCTCACACCAGCCGTCCGAATTTCTTTTCCAGCTCGCGGTAATTCATCTCGATCAACGTGGGCCGTCCGTGCGGACAGGTGTAGGGCATCGCGCACTGGCGCAGGTCGGCAACCAGGTTTTCCAGTTCCGGTCCGCTGAGCGGGTCGTTGGCCTTCACCGCGTGGCGGCAGACTGTTTTTACGATGGTGTGTTCGCCTAGACGCTGTGCGTTGACCTCCGCGCCGGCGGCTTTGAGGCCGTCCACCAACTCCAAAACGAAGCGGCGCGCGTCCGGCGCCTTCACCAGCGGCGGCAGCGCGTCGAGCAGGAAGGTGCGCTCGCCAAACTCGTTCAGTCCCACGCCCAGCCGGTTCAGTGCGGCCAGGTTTTCCCGGAGGAAGTGCGCGTCGCGCACGCTCAACTCCACCGTCTCCGGCAACAACAGCCGCTGTGCGGGGACGTTGCCGGTCTCCAGGCGAGCGAGCATCTGCTCGAACAAGATCCGCTCATGCGCCGCGTGCTGATCCAGCAACACCAGCCCGCGATCCGATTCGAGCACGACGTAGAGCCGGCCGACGACGCCAACCAGGCGCAGCGGGACATTGAGGAGCGGCACCGCCGATGTGGCCATGGTGGCGGAGGGTGAGGAAGCGGCTGGAGCGAGTGGGCCGGTGACCGGTCGAAGCGCGGCTGGGGCCGCAGGCAGTGAATGGAAAATCGGTTGCGCGGCCGCGTTCAGCGCAGGCGACGCGGGCGCGGCCAACGGAAGCTGACTGGGCACGGCCCAACTCGCGGCGGGCTTCGCGGGCGTGGCCGATGGCAGATAACTTTCCACCGGCGCACGCCGCTCATCTGGCAACTTCAAACTTGAAACTTGCATCTCCCCGGTTGACGGCGCGGCGTGAAACTTGAGCAACGTCTCGCGCACGGCTTGCGCGGTGAGTTGGCGCACGGCGCGTTCATTGTGAAACTTCACCTCGCGCTTGGACGGATGGATGTTCACGTCCACGCTCGCCGGATCGATTTCCAGGAACAGACAGCACACCGGATAACGACCCTTCATCAACGCCGTGTGGTAGCCTTCGAGCAATGCGAAGTTCAACCCGCGATTTTCGACCGGCCGGCGGTTGACGAACAGGTGGTGATCTTCGCGCGTGGACCGCGCGACGCCGGGTGCGCCGATGAAACCCCACAGATGAAATTGCGATTGCCGATTGCCGATTGCACGACTGGTTCGCTCACCTCTTCTGCCCCGGCTGAATCCGCCAGCTCCGTTGTGAAGTCCACGGGCAGGAGCTTCTGTTCGCCGCCGATGAGCACACGCATCCGTTCGCGCAACGCCGCCAGTCGCGCGGCGGCGGTGTTGTCCGACTTTACGGCGGGGAGTTGCCAGATGGCGCGGCCATCCTTGGTGAAGGTGAAGGCCACTTCGGGATACGCCAGCGCGGCGAGCGTCAGATAGTGGTGGATGTGCGCGCTCTCGGTTTCCTCACTGCGAAGAAATTTGCGGCGCGCGGGCAGGTTGAAGAACAGTTGCCGCACTTCGACGCTGGTGCCGGAGGGGCTGCCGGCGGCTTTCACTTCCAGCAACTTCCCACCGTGGATGATGATCTGCGTGGCGTCGGGCGCGGTGCTGTCGCGCTCGCGCGTGGTGAGCGTCATGCGGCTGACGCTGGCGATGCTCGGCAGCGCCTCGCCGCGAAAACCCATCGTGGCGATGGCACTCAAGTCTTCCGCGCGTTGAAGCTTGCTGGTGGCGTGGCGCTCCAGACAGAGCAGCGCGTCGTCGCGGCTCATGCCCAGTCCGTCGTCGGTCACGCGGATGAGGCTGCGACCGCCGGCCAGGATTTCGACGGTGAGGCGCGCGGCCTGCGCGTCGAGCGCATTCTCAACCAGTTCCTTGACGACGCTGGCGGGGCGCTCGACGACTTCCCCCGCCGCGATTTGGTTCGCGACGTGTTCGGGGAGCAGGCGGATGCGGTTCATGCTGGCCAAGTCGTATCGGGTAATCCGCGAGCCGTCAGGCGGAAAAGACAAGCTTCCGGATTCTCCGCTGTTTCACCTGAGCCAACAGTAACGTCCCAACTGCCGCGAGGCAGCGAAGGATGGCGGTGGCCGGAGAAAAACCGCAGTCCGGCAAATTGGTGTTTGGAGCCTCCGCTGCGGTCAACGCTTCGACTTCGCCGCGTCACTTTCCCCCGCGGCCTTGGTGAGGCGGCTGGGCGGTTGCAGGTAGCGATAGGCGTTGCTGGGATTGTCGTTGTCGTAGGCGTAGGCGTCGCGATGCTTCAAAAAGAACTTCACTTCCTCGACGGGGATGGCGAAGCCGATGCCCTCGCCGAAGGCCATCTTCATGTTCGTCACGCCCATGACCTCGCCGCGCAGGTTGAACAGCGGCCCTCCGCTATTGCCGGGGTTGATCTGCGCGGTCGTCTGCAAATACAGCCCGCCCTGCACCTGCCGCGTCTTGGTGCTCACGATGCCCTCGGTGACGGTGCGCTCCAGCCCCAGCGGACTGCCGATGGCGAACACCCGCTCGCCCACGGCCAGGCTGTCCGAATCGCCCAGCGGCACCCGGGCGAATTTCGCGCCGGCGGCCTCCTTGTCCTCGATCTTCAACAGCGCGAGGTCCTGGAATTTGTTCATCGCCACGATTTTCACCTGCTTGTAAACCTTGCGGTCCAACTGCCCGTCCCGCGTGTGATACACCTCCACGCCGATCTGCGTCTCGCCTTCGATGACGTGGAAGTTGGTGATCAAATAGCCCTCCTCGTTGAGGATGAAACCGGAGCCGAGGCCGCCCGGCGTGCGCACCTGCACCACGGCCTCGCCGAGCTGCGCCACCCATTCGCGCACGGATTTTTCCGGCGGCGGCGTTTTGGCGGACTGGTAGAGCGCCCCGGGGTCCGGCGCGGTTTCGGCGGGCGCGGTCTTGTCAGGAGCCGGGGCGGATTTGCCTTTGGCCGGCGCGACGGCGGTTTCCTCTTTGGAAATCCTGACGACCTGGCTGCGCGGAATGGACAACACCGTGAAGCCCAGGTCCACGATGACCTGATCGCGTCGCTCGGCAAGAATCTTGCCGGTGACGGACGCCTTGTCCTTCAACTGCACCACATCCGCCGCCGTCACGGACGCAGCGATGAGCAGACCAACCACGGTGAAAATCCGCGCTAACATGCGAAGACCCTAACCACCCGCCCGGTCATTTACAAGCGGCGGTTTTCGATGCGATTTACTCGGCGGTGCGACAAACAAGCGTCGGGAGAAACGCAGAATGCTCCTGCGTTCCAAACAACGAACGGGAGGAGTGGCCGAGCGCGCGTCCATTCCGCACGCAATCGATCCCCATCGGGATTAACTCCGACGCTGTGTTTGGCGGCGTCACTGTGTGGCTTTGACTTTTATCTTTTGGACTATTGGCACCTTCTTGGTGGAGGGTAGGCCATAGTCGTAAATTCTCGAAATGCGAGTTATGGCACCGAGCGACGTCCAGTTGGTGGTCGAGCTGATTGGGAAGAGACGGAGATTCATGCTGCGTATCGGTCGTACACGAGCTCGGCTTTCTTCGCTTTCGATGAAATCCTTCGGGTCGAACGGAAAGTTACGGACGGTTAGATCAACCACCGGAACGCCCGGAAAATACGCAGTCAAGACTGTGGGCTGAACCTTTCCTTTGTACTGTGCCCCATAGATCCCGCTCGGCGGTAGTGTGACTGACTGCCATCGTGGTGAAGTGCTCACATCGTAAACCTGATTACTCACCGTTCGGTGATTGGGCGACGGGGCAACCCAATTCGTGACAAGTATCGTGCGGAACCCGCTGGTATTCGTGACCTGAGCAGTCAGCGGCAAAGCAATCAAAAGTAGAGCGAGCAGCGCATGGTTAGCACCTGAACAGGCCGGAGGCGCTTTGACGGCGGGTGAGTAACAGAAAAAATGAGTGGCGTTCATGTCCAATCGTTTACGTGGTCTGTTACTCAGGAGGCCGCATTCGTGAGACCCTCCAGCGTCTCAAGCATGTCTGCTACCTGCTGAACGCCATGCACTGCCTCGGAACTTGTCATGCCGAACAGCCGGTCAACGATGGTCGTGATCTCATCTTTCCTTTTTGAGTCGAGGCCGGTCGGGAAGATGGCGGTCAGCCGCCGCAACTCAATCACGGACGCCTCAAAACTCGGATACCAATCGCTGGGAAGCTCCGCTCTGACAATCTCCGCCTTCAGTCCGGCGGTAACTCCGCGCAAATCGCGCAGCCAGCGGGCCACGCCATCCAGGCGTTCTTTGCTGTCGGAGGCGGCGGACTTTTCCTTTTCCCGGCTCTTGGTCAAGTAGTGCGTTACCAAAATGGTAATCAAAGCACCGACCAACCCGGAGCCGAGATGCGTAATTATTGGCGTGACGTCTTCACTCATTTCTTGTCCGGGTTCTTTGATGCAATAATCGCGATCTTCGTGATGCTACTACTGCGGCCTAACCAATGTGTAACCAACGAAGCTGTAGCGGGAGTTGCATCCTCATTCCCAAACCACGGCGAGATGGCAGCCTGATGTTTTTCAACCGTCGGCAGCTTGTATTCCCCCGCCTTCCTTGTCGAGCCGTTTTTTCCCGCCGCCGCAGTTTTTGCACATGGAGAAATCCCCATCAATCCCCGAACAGCTTCTTCAATTGATCCCGCGCCGCGTCCGCGCGCGTGTCGCCGCCGCCCTTGGGCGTCCAGGGGCGGCGGATCATTTCAAAGTATTCGCAGAAATTGGCCGCATGCTTTTCCATCACCGGGTCGGCCCGGCGGTCGCGGCACTGGTGCGCGGCGCGCGCGTCGTAGCTCACGCAGTTCAGGCACACCTTCAAATCCGCGCCGCACTGATGGCAGCTTTCGGTGCGTCCGGGCTGAGCGGACAGCGTCCACTCCCAGCCGCATTGGTGACAATGGCGGGTCATGCGGCGGCAACCTACTTCACGTTCTCGAAAATGTGCCGGTAAAATTCCGGGTGGCTCTCCCACGTCTGCGACGTGATGAGTCTGCCGTCCACCACGCTGGGCCGGTCCACCCACCGGCCGCCGCCCTGTTCGACTTCCAGCCGCACGTTGCGGTAACACGTCACCGTCCGGCCCTGCACCAGACCGGCGGCGGCCAGGATTTGGATGCCGTGGCAGATCGAGAAAATCCATTTCTCCGCCCGCGCGAACTCCCGGACGATGCGGATGACCTTCGGCTCGTGCCGCAAAAACTCCGGCGCGCGCCCGCCGATGAGCATCACCGCCGCGTAATCGCGCGTCTTCACCTGGCCGAACGCCACGTCACTGGCGATGCGGTACCCCGGCAGTTCGACGTACGTGCTCCAGTCCGGGTCGAAGTCGTGGATGACGCCGTGCAGCAGTTTCTTCTTCGTGGCGGCGATAACGGGCGTCCAGCCCGCTTCGAGGAAGCGGTGTTTGGCGTAATAAATCTCCTGCGACTCACCGGAGTCGTCCGTGATGATCAAAAGCTTTTTCGGCATGGCCGCGAGTGTGACAGGGCCGGGAAATTTTCCAAGCTTTCGGTGTCCCGTGCGCGGGACGTGCGAACGCCGCCAACCTAAGTTCAGCGACTCGGTCCACGCTGGGTCACGATGGCAGCCGGAGCGAGATGGCCGGGGTCGCTACAGCGCATGATGCACGTAGTGGAAGGTGAATAGTAGCTACCTCAGAATGGCAAAAATGGATGCGACGCACAACACGACGAGCAACGGCCCCAACCATCGAAGCTGCTTTCTGAATCCATCGTTCCAACGAAAACGCCAAAACAATCGCTCCCCAGCCAACCCGTAAGCGTACGCTGTAGCCCAAATGCCGATGACAAGAAAAACCGTCGAACTCGCAATCTCCAGAATGTCGCTGAGGATCATGCGCAGGTGCGCCTACCCCTTCTTCGGCCTGAACCCCTTGGGCAGATTCGATTCCGGCGGAGGCGGTGTCGGCGCTTCGGCGGGCGAGGCTTCGGGTTCTGGTTCCGGCGCAACTTCCTCGACCGGTTCGGGCAGGCCGAGACGTTGGCGGGCCTTCTTGGCGGCGCCCGTCTGGCCGTATTCGTTCACGACGCGGTGCAGCAATGCGTCGGCCTGTTCGCCCTTGTCGAGTCTGCCGGAGTAGAGGTTCGACAGCCGGAGTGCCGCCCAGCCCCAGCGTTCAGCCGGGAGTTTTTTCTTGAGCACTTCCTCGTATTCGAGCGCGGCGGCCAGCCAGTTGTTGAGGTCCTTCTCGTAAATCTCCGCGATGCGCAGGGCGACGTATTGCTCGCGCGGATTCTTCTGGAGATAGTCGCGCATGAGTTGGATGGCTTCGAGATGTTTGCCATCACCCCAGACCTGTTCGGCGTGCTCGTATTCGGGGTTGCGCATGCCTTTGCCGTCGTCGTTGAAAACGAACTCATCCACGCGGTCAGCCATGAACAGGCTCACGTCGCGCGCCACCAGCAACCCCACACCCACGAGCACCACGAACAGTCCCGCCCCGTAGAGCAACAGGCTGGACATCTTGCGCGCCTGGAAACCGCTGGCCCCGCCCGCCGTGGTCTCTTCCGTCGCCTCCCGGGCTACGGCAGCCACGCCGGTATTGGTGGACGCCGCGTTGGTCGTAACGACGGTCGCCGCATTGGTCGCGACGCCACCCGGTTCCGCCGGCGCGTAGGCGCGGCGAAACCCGTACCCGAGCCAGCAGGCACTGAGGAGCAACACCACGTAAGCGGCTATTTTTAACTTTGGATTCATCGGCCAGCCGGGCGCGAGTTAATCAGCTTCGCCGCCGGGGAAAAAGGTTTTTTCCCGCGCTCAGGTCAGGATGCCCACGATGGTGGCCGTGAGATAGCACGCCAGCAATCCACCCAGCATCGCGCGCAAGCCCAGCCGCGCCAGATCGCCGCGCCGGCCCGGCGCCAGCGAGCCGATGCCGCCGATCTGGATGGCGATGCTGGCGAAGTTGGCGAAGCCGCACAGCGCGTAGGTGGCCAGCGTGAAACTGCGCGGGTCCAGCGCCGCCTTCTGCTGGCTCAACGAGAGGTAGCCGATGAATTCGTTGAGCACGATGCGCTCGCCGAGCACCTGCCCCACCGCCACGCAGTCGCGGGACGGCACGCCCATCAACCACGCGAAGGGCGCGTTCACCCAGCCGAAGAGGGTTTGGAAGGTCACCGGATGCGCGACACCCAGCTTCTGCTGCGGGAACGCCAGGAGATAATTCGCCAGCGCCACCACCGCGACGAACGCGATGAGCATCGCCATGACATTCAACGAAAGCGTCATCCCGTCGCTCGCGCCACGGCACAACGCGTCGAGACCATTGATGGTTTCGCGCGGGATTTTGGCGGAAGCCCCGGCGGCGGTTTCGCTGGCCTCGCTTTCCGGCAGGAGAATCTTCGCCATGATCAACGCCGCCGGCGCGCTCATCACGGACGCCGTGAGCAGGTGGCCGGCGCTCACGCCCAGTTGCACGTAGGCCGCCAGCACGCCGCCCGCGATGGTCGCCATGCCGCCGACCATCAGCGCCAGGATTTCGCTCTGCGTCATGCGCGCCAGATACGGCTTGATGACCAGCGGCGCTTCCGTCTGCCCCATGAAGATGTTCGCCGCCGCCGCGAGGCTTTCGCTGCCGCTGGTGCGCATCACCCGCTGCATCACCCAGCCCATCCCGCGCACGACCAGTTGGAGGATGCCGTAATGATACAGGAACGACGACACCGCCGAGACGAGGATGATCGTGGCCGACACCGTGATGGCGAAGATGAACGCGTTGGGCAGCCCCAGCTTTTGCGCCAGCAGCGCGGTGTCGGTAAGCGGGCCGAAAACCATCCGCGCCCCGTCGTCGGCGAAACTGATGAGTTTGGTGACGGCGCGCTGGGCGAAGTCAAACGCCGCCGCGCCGCCGGTGGTTTTCAAAATCAGCCACGCGAAAAGAAACTGGAGCGCCAGCCCGCTGAGAACGGTGCGCCACGGAAAGCGTTTGCGGTCGAGCGAACAGCCCCAGGCCAGGGCAATCATGACCACCATGCCGAGCAGGCTGACGAGTGTGAGATACATTCGCGGCAAGGTAGGAAAGCGCGCCCGAAGTTCAAAGTTCAAAGTTCACCCAGATGTGTCCACGGCGTCTCCGCTTGAAATCCGCGCGCCCTGCCCGCAGTCTCGGCTCCGTTCACGTTTTATCGAGCATCATGAAAATCAGGATTGCCGTCTTCATCGCCTTGCTGGCCGCCGTGTTCGGCGCGTCGGCCCAGCCCCATCCGCCGTTGCGCGTTTTCATCCGCGCCAGCGCCAAGACGCACGGGCCGGGCGAACACGATTACCCGCGTTTCCTCGCGGACTGGTCCCGGCTGCTCAACGAGCGCGGCGCCACGGCCACCGGCGCGCTCAAGTTCCCCACCAAAGCGCAACTGGCGAAGACCGACGTGCTGGTGATCTACGCCGCGGACGGCGGCTCACTGTCGGCGGAGGAGCGCCGGCGATTGGTGACGTTTCTCCAGCGCGGCGGAGGTCTGGTGGTTTTGCACGACGGCGTCTGCTCGGCGTCGCCGGAGGCCTTCAAGACGTTCCTTGGTGGCGCGAAGCAGCACGGCGTCACCAATTGGAGCCGGGGTTTGGTGGGGCTTTATTTCCAGGACCACGCGCATCCCATCACCGGCGGCGTGGCGAACTTCGATCTCGACGATGAATTGTTTTTCGACCTCCAGATGCAGCCCGCCGCGAAGGTGCTGGCCACCACCTTCCACACCGCCAAGGAAGTTGTGCCGCAGATGTGGGTGTACGAAAACGCGCTGGCCGGCGGCAGGCCGTATCGCGCGTTCGCATCGCTGCAAGGCCATAACTACGCCTCCTTCAGCCAGCCGCATTATCGCGGGCTGATCCTACGCGGCATCGCGTGGGCGGGCAAACGCGACGTGGACTTGCTGACGAACACCGACGAACTGGCGCACTTCCGCTACCCGGCAGGCGGCCCGACGCGCCCGGAGGAGGCGGCCAAGAAAATCAAGTTCGCGCCAGACTTCAAAATCAATCTCGTCGCCGCCGAGCCGCTCGTCGTCAAGCCCATCTCGCTCGATTGGGACGCGCGCGGGCGCATGTGGGTCGTCGTCACGCCGGAGTATCCATTCAAGACGGACGCGTCACCTGCGAAGGACGCCATCCTCATCCTCGAAGACACCGACGGCGACGGGCGCATGGACAAGCGCCACGTTTTCCACACGGGCCTCACGCTGCCGACGAGCCTGGTGTTCCACCGCGACGGCGTCATCGTGGCGCAAGCGCCGCAGATTCTCTGGCTGCGCGACACGGACGGCGACGGCGTGGCGGACAAAACGGAAACGCTCTTCACCGGCTTCGGCACGTACGACACGCACGCGGTGATCAGCAATTTCCGCTGGGGGTTGGACGGCTGGATTTACGGCACGCAGGGCTACAGCGGCAGTCAGTCCACCAACGTCGTCAACACGCGCGGGCAGTCGTTCGGCAAGATCGGCAACGGGATCTTCCGCTTCAAGGCCGACGGCAGCGCCATCGAACAGGTCAGTTCGTACGGCGGAAACACCTGGGGGCTGGACTTCGCGTGGGATGGCGAACTGTTTTTCTCCAAGGCCAACGGGCCGCATATTTCGCACCTGGCCATTTCGGAAAAATTTCTCGCGCGCGGCAAGATGCCCGGCACGACGAGCGACAAGAGCATCGAGGACCATCAGAAAGTCTTCCCGCGCTACGGCGACGCGCGGCACGAATACGTGCAGGTCGCGCCCGTCGGGGTGTTCACCGGCGCGTCGGGTTGCATGGTCTATGACGGCGCGGCGTGGCCGATGAAATACAACAACAGCGTGTTCGTCTGCGAGCCGACCGTCCACATCGTGCATGAGGATGCGGTGACGCCCGTGCCCGAGGGCGTCGGCTACGAGGCGCTCAAGCGCGAGGAGTCCGAGTTCCTCGCGGGCGAGGATTTGTGGTTCCGCCCCGTGCATCTGCGCTACGGGCCGGACGGGGCGATGTATGTCCTGGATTTCTACAACCAGGCGATCTCCCACAACGACATTCGCGGTGTGCCGCACGGCCCCGGCAACGCCGCCGTCCGCCCCGATCGCGACCACCAGCACGGCCGCATCTGGCGCGTGCAACATCAGGACGCGCAAACCTTCGACGTGCCGCCGCTGGCCACCGCCGCGCCCGCAGACCTCGTGGCCCAGCTCGAACATCCGAACGGCTGGGTGCGCGGCACCGCTCAACGTCTGCTCATCGAAAAGGGCGACCGCGCCGCCGTGGAAATTCTCACCACGCTCCTCGGCCCCACGCGCCTGCCCCACGCGCGCGTTCACGCGCTCTGGTGCCTGCATCACCTGGCCAGCCTCACGGACAACATCCTTCTCGCCGCGATCACCAACGCCCATCCCGCCGTGCAGAAGAACGCGCTGAAGATTTTCATCGAAGCGCCCACGCCTGCCACCGCTGCGCTGGAAAAAGCCATAATCAAGCAATTCAAGGACACCGGCGACCGCGTCCGCCTGCACGCGCTGCTGGCGCTCGGCCAGGCACCGTTCAGCAAAGCCGCCAACGAGGCGGTGTGGAAGCTGTTCCCCGATTTGAAGGACGTGTGGTCGCGTTCCGCCGTGCTGAACGTCGCGCGGCTGGCCCCGATGGATTTCATCAAAGGCGCGTTCGCATCCGACAAGGCCGACTCCTATCGCGAGCTGCTGCCGCCGCTGATCGAGGAGATCGGTTACAAGCGCCAGGCGGACGAAGCCGCCACCGTGATTCAGGCCGCCGTCAAAGCCGTTGCCGGCGCGGACAAGTTGAAGGTGGCCGTGCTGGAATCGTTGAACAAACACCTCGGCGGCGACTTCGCGCCCGCGTGGTCCACGAATCTGGAGGCGGCAATTCAGAAGTTGGTAAACTCGGATAGCCGCAGCGTGCGCGTGGCCAGCCTGGCGCTCGCGACGTTCGCCGAGCAGAACGGCGCGCTGGCCGGCGACGCCACCGCGTTACGCGCGAGCCTGCTCACGGACGCGGAGAATCCCAAGCTCAAGGACGAGGAGCGCGTGGCGCTCATCCCCGCCCTGATGTCCGTCAAAGGCATCGAAGCGGAAGTCATCCCCGTACTGGGTCGGGTGCTCGCCACCGGCGCGACGCCGGCGGTGCAAAAACAAATCATCACGGACCTGGGCCGCACGGACAACGCGGATGCGGGCCGCGCCTTGATTGAAAACTTCGCGCGCCTTTCCACCGAGAACAAACAACTCGCCTTCAGCACGCTGCTCAAGCGCGCCGCCTGGGGTCTCGCGCTCGTGGACGCGCTGGAGCGGCAGACGATCAAGCTCAACGACCTCGGCGTCCAGGGCGCGAGCCGGCTGCAATCGCACGCGGACAAAACCCTCGCCACGCGCGCCACCGCCGTCATCGCCGCCATCCAGGGGCCGCGCATCCAGGAGAAGGACGCGCTCATCGCGCGCTTCACCAAGTATCTCGACCAGCGGGCCGACTTGAAGAACGGCAAGGCGATGTTCCAAAAGAACTGCGCGATCTGCCACAAGTTTGGCGGCGAGGGCAAGGACTTGGGGCCGGACCTCACCGGCATCGGAACCAAGGGCGTGCCGGTGGTGCTGATGAACATCCTCGACCCGAACCGCGTGCTGGAGGGCAACTTCATCGCCTACAACATCACCACCAAAAAGCAGGAGGAGTACAGCGGCCTCATCGCGCGCGAAAACGCCGAGCGCGTCGTGCTGCGCAACCTGGAAGGTGAGGTGGAAATCCGCCGCGCCGACATCGCCGCGATGACGTCCTCTGGCCTCTCGCTGATGCCGGAGGGACTGGAGGCGCTGGGCGAAACGACCATCCGCGACATCGTTGCCCACCTGCTGGCCGCGCCGAAGGAAACGTCCGCCGTCAAAGCCGCGGACAAACGCTGACAGTGTATGAATGAATCAATGCCCCCCGAACAGCGCGCGGCCATCGTGGCGGCGATTTACGCGGGCAACAAAATCGAAGCGATCAAACTCACACGCACCGCGATGGACAGCGGCCTGGCGGAATCCAAGCAGTGGGTGGAAAAGCTCGAAGCCGAGTTGCGCCTGCAAAACCCGGAGAAGTTTACCAGCCCGCCCAAGGGCAAGGGCTGCGTCGGTCTGCTGGCAGGCGTGGCGGTGGTCGTCGCCGGGTTGATTTATCTGACCGCGTGGTAGTGGGGCAGGCGCCTCGCCTGCCTTGGTCCGACGGGCGCCCCGCCCGTCGTTGCTGCGGGCGAGGCGCCCGCAGGACTTTCGCTGGCGAGGGCGCCAGCGCCACGATTCATACCGGCCGTCACGGTAACTGGTTCGACAGTCGGAAAAATTCCATCCCGTTCGTCAACGGCAAGGTGAGGCGCAGCACGCCGTTGGTCAGCGCCGGTGCGTTGGTGACGGCGCTCCAGGCGATGGGCGGATGCAGGTTCGTGGCGGATTGAAGCGCGGCATCGGCGGCGTTGCCCGGCCAGGTGAGGGCCAGCGTGCCGCCAGTCACGCTCGTCCACAGGCGCGGCGGAGGCGGCACTTGTTGGGCGATGATCTCCAAGTCAAAGCTGATGTCCTGGCTGACGGGCGTGACCTGGTGGATTTCGACGGCGACGACGTTCGTTCCCGGATGGAGCAAGGTCGGACTGACTGTGTTGGTGAAGAACACGGTGTTCTCTTCCGGTGATTGCACGTTGTACAGCGCGAGGTTGGTGTAGGCGATCGGCCCGTTCGTCGGCAGGTTGCTGCGGAAGACTTCCGCGCCGTTCAGATAAACCACGCCGCCGTCGTCGCGCAGGAGGCGGACGTAGAGGTTGGTGACCAACTCCGGCTCCAACAGCGTAAACGGGCGGCGGAAGTAGTAAGTGATGAACTTTTCCGGGCTAGGCCCGTAGTAAATCAAGGTCGCCTGGTCATCGTCGCCGTAGCCGAGCTGTGCCGGGCCGCTGGCCCAAGGACTGTCATTGAAGTCCAACGCGCGCCACGCGGTTCCTTGATCCACGCCGTTGTCCAGATACTTCCAGACGGCACCTTGCGGGACAAGCCGCACCGTCAGGCTCGGCGTGGCGCTGGCCTCAAACGAGAAGTCGCTCTCCAAGCCGCCACTCACGGCGCTCACGACGTAAAAGTACGCGGTTTCATTCGTCACGGAGAAGTCGGTGAAGTTGGTCGCCGCCAGCCCGCTGGCGACGATCTCGTAGGGGCCGCCGCTCGTTGTGCCGCGCCGCACGGTGTAGCTCATCGCGCCCGCAGCAGGCCGCCAAGTCAGTGTGACGCGCGACGCGGCGGAGGTGGCGGTGAGGTTCAGCGGCACCGGCGGGCCGTTGGTCGGCGTGACCGCGGCGAAGGAATCGCCGAAGCGGATTTCATCCACCGCGCCCTGGCCTGGAGTGTTTCCTCCGACAAAGCCCACCGTGCGAATCTTGTATTCGATGCCGCCGCTGTCCGTCTGGTGGGTCGAGTTGGGCGTGAGCGGTTCCGCGCCGCCGAGCGCGGGCGGATTCACGTAGAGACTGAAGACGTTGTGCTCGCCGAACTGCATCTTCAAAACGAGCAGCGCGCTTTGACCGGGCACGACCGGCACGCCGGAATTCAATTCGTAATAAGCCGAGTTCGCCGAGTTGCGCACTTGCAGCGTCCAGTACGCACGCGTGTCGCCGAGGCGATAGCCGAAGTAGCCCACGCCCACCCGCCGGGCCGCCGGCTGCGACGCATCGTTGCCGTCGAGCAAATCCACGCTTACCTCGTCATTGGTGTCCTGTTCCTTGCGCAAGAGCACACTCATCCACAGCGTTTTTCCACTGCGTCCGATAACCGGCGGGCTGGTGCCCGGCGCGGCGAAGTCCGCAAACGCGCCCGGCACATCCAGCGACCGGACGACGCCGACGCTTTGGTAACCGCCGCTCACATAGCTGCCCATGCGGCACAGGTTCGAGAAGCGCGGCGGCGCAGTCGTCGCGAGCCGGTAGCCGTCAGCGGTGGCCGCACTGAAGTTCGGTTGCGACCAGCCGCCGACCCAGCCGGTGCCGGTATTTGCGCCATGCAGCAACGGCGGCACCTGCGTGCTTGCGGGCGCGAGGTAGAAGTCGTCATATGCGATGAGCGGACCAGGCACCGCGCGAAACAGCATGAAGTTCGGCCCGCTCACTCCGCCGCTGCCGGACGTGACGAAGTCGTTGATGTACGCGCCGCTCACGCCATTGAACCGGACGACCTTGCTGTTGCTGAAACTGGCGACATAAAGATTTCCATCCGGCCCAAACGCGAGATCAATGGGCAGCCCCAACGCGCCGCTTGGACTGGGAACAAAGTCGCCGAGAGACGCACCGGTCACCCCGTTGAAGCGCGCCACCTTGTTGCCGTTGCCGCTGACGACGTAAAGATTTCCATCCGGCCCGAACTTGACGCCGAACGGTTGCGACAACCCGCCGCCGCCCGCCGGGACAAAGGCGTTGAGGAAAGTTCCGTTCGTCCCGCTGTAGCGAAGCACGTTGTTGCTGTAGCGCCCGACGACGTAGAGGTTGCCGTCCGGCCCGAACGCCATGCCGGATGGCCCGTCCAGTCCGCCGCTCGCGTTCGTCACGAACGTGTCCACGAACGCGCCGTTCGTCGCGTTGTAGCGCAGCACGCGGTCGTTCAACTGGCTGCTCACGTAGAGATGGCGGTCGCGGAACTCCAGCCACACCGGGTAGTCCAGGCCGCCCAGGGCCGGCGGAATGAAGGCATCCATGAACACGCCGTTCGTTCCGTTGTAGCGCAACACCGAGTCATTGCCCGCGCTGGCGACATAGAGGTTGCCATCCGGCCCGACCGCCAGCCCGTGCGGCAGACTCGGCCCGCTGGCATTGGGCTGCACGAACACGCCGAGGGACGCGCCGTTGGTTTCGTTGTAGCGATAGACCCGCCCGTTGTTGAAACTGCTCACCAGCAAATCCGCGCGCGCGGCGGAAAGCATCGCGACCAGCACCAGCGAGCCAAGCACAAGTTGGAGCCTGGGAAACATCGTGTTTGGACGCTACGACATTCGAGTTGGCGAAGCAACCGTGGGCCGCGGGCTTGCAGGCTGGGCCGCCGTTTGCCCGACTTCCACCTCGACAACCGGCCTGAACCCGTGTAGAAGAAAACATCTTTAATCACACCGTTTTCAAACTCTGCGCCCGCCCATGCGAATCGAAGCCAACACATCTGCGCCGCGAATCATACGTCGCGGGTTCACTCTCGCGCTCGCGGGCGTGACGATTGCGCTCGCGCCGCTGCCGCAAACCATTTCCGCACAAGCTCCCCCTTTCGGCTACGCAGTGAAAGCCGGCGGCAGCGGCGGCGACTTCAGCCGGGCCATCGCGGCGGACGACGCCGGCGGCGTTTACGTCACCGGTTCGTTTTCCGGCAGCGCCACGTTTGGCGCGACGAACCTTGCCAGCCAGGGCAACGCCGATCTGTTCATCGCCAAACACGACAGTGCCGGGCGACTAGTGTGGTTGCGGCAAGCCGGCGGCGGCGGCACCGCCACGGAGGAAGGCCGCGCCATCTGCATCAGTCCCGACGGTCACGTTTACGCCACCGGCGGCTTTTCGGGAATGGCTGATTTCGGCGGCGCGAGCCTCACAAGCGCCGGCGGCTTGGACATCTTCATCGCCAAATACGACGGCGCGGGGCAACTGGTCTGGGCTCGACGCGCGGGCGGTACGGGCGCGTTTGAATATGGCCTCGGGATTGCGCTGGATGCCGCGCAAAACATTTACGTGACCGGCCAGTTCAGCGGCACGGCGACGTTCGGCAACACCAATCTCACCAGTCGCGGCGGCTTCGACGGTTTTCTTTCCAAGTACGACAGCAACGGCGTGTGGCTTTGGACTGAACAATTGGGTGGCAGCGCCGCCGACTACGGGCGCGGTGTCGCCGCCGATGCCGACGGCAACAGTTACGTCGCCGGCTGGTACGAGGCGGACGCCACCATCGGGAGCCTCCTCGTGACCAACGCCGGTGGCGCGGACATTTTCACCGCCAGGTTTGGCCCCGCCGGAAACATGCTCTGGCTACGCCGTGGCGGCGGCTTGGGCAACGAAATCAGCTACGGCATCGCCCTGGACGCCGCGCGCAACTGTTACACGCTCGGCTGGGTTGAAACATCCACCCCCGGCGCCACTTCCATCCTCATCACCAAATTCAACGTTCTGGGTATCGCGCTGTGGAGCCGCACCGCGCGTGTCAACACCGACATCACAGCGCGCGGCGGTATTGCGGCGGACGGCGCGGGAAACATTTATGTGACCAGCCAGTTCAGCAGCACGGCGCTTTTCGGCGTCACCAACGTCACCAGCCAGGGAGCGTCCGACGCGTTCGTGGCCAGTTACGACACGAGCGGCGCAGTGCGATGGGTCAAACAGGCGGGCGGCGGTGCCACGGAAGAAGGCCGCGCCATCGCCGTGGATCCATTCGGCAACTGTTACTTCACCGGCTGGTTCACCGGGAACGCCCCGTTTGGCGGCGCGACGCTCACGAACAGCGGCGTGCAGGACATTTTCATCGCCAAACTCGAAGCGCGCCCCGCGCTGAACATCTCCCGGCTCGACGGCCAGGTTCTGCTCTCATGGCCCATTGCGGCGGCGGGATTCCAACTGGAGAGCGCCGGCCAGGTGCCCCCCACCGGAAGTTGGTCCGCCGTGACGAACCCGCCGGGAACCGCGAACAACCAATACGTCGTTACCAACGCCGTCACTGGTAACAAACGGTTCTATCGTTTGAGCAAGCCCTGATCGGCGGAGTGGAGTTTGGCAGGGCGAGTGCCTGCGGTAACCGATCTCCGTCGTTCCGCGCGTTCAGGCTGAATTCGCGCCTGCTTGTGCCAGTCGGCTCAAAATACCGAACACCGAAACGACAGGGAGAAAGAGAACGGCACAACGGGCGGGGAGCCTCAAGGTTGCGTGCATGGCTGGATGCCACCCTGACGGTCGCGGCGAGTCAAAGCCCGTCCGTCCAAGAAAAAGCTCGCCAACCTTCGCGCGGTGAAGGAAACAAGGACACATGAAAGCTTTCTCTCTCGCGCACTTCCGTCTTGATCTGCTCGCGCTGATATTACTCACACTCACTGCCGCGCCGCTCCGCTCCGCCGAGACGCCGCCCAAGGGGAAGCCGGTGCTGCTCTACAGCCGGCATCACAACGCGCCGGGCGAAACCCGTTACCTGCCCGACGGCAACTTCAAGGACATCCTCAACCGGTTGCGCGACGAGTTCGAGGTGCGCGTTCACGACCGGCCGCTTACGCAGCAAACGCTCGCGGGCGTCCGGGTGTTGCTCATTGCCAACCCCGGCGACAAGGCCGTCGGCAACCATCCCGCGCCGCCGCACTTCACGCGTCCGGATGTCGCCTCGCTCTCAAAGTTCGTCGAAAACGGCGGCGGCCTCATCCTCCTCGGCAATCAGGAAAACCATAATCTCGAGATCGAGGACACCAACCGCCTGCTCACGCGCTTCGGCCTCCAGTTCACCAACGCTTACACCGATGCGAAGAAGCTCACCCTGCCCAAGGACACGCCGGTCATCGGCGGATTGCGCTGGGGTTACTACACCGGCAACTCGATCACGCTCGCGCCGAAGCACGCCGCCAGACCGCGCGCACTCGTCACCAACGACCGCGCGCAAAAACCGGTCAAAGGGCCGCGGGACGCGCCAGGCGTACTCCTGGCCACCGCCGAACCGGGCCGCGGCCGCGTGGTGCTCGTCACCGACGCCGGCTGGCTGACGGATGAGGCACTGGGCGAAAAAGGCATCGGCGGCATCACGATCACGGAGCAGGACAACTGGGAGATTTTCCGCCGGCTCGCGCACTGGACGGCGCAGTAAGTGGAGCGGCTGCCGCCGGTCGAAAGCAATCGCGTGACTCACCACGGCCCACTCCTCGAAATCAAAAACCTCACGCTGGACTTCCTGAGCGACGGGCGGGCGTTGCGGGCGGTGGACGGCGTGTCCTTTTCCATCGCGGCGGGCGAGACGCTTTGCCTCGTCGGCGAGAGCGGTTGTGGCAAGAGCGCGACGGCGTTGTCCGTCGCGCGGCTGGTGCCCACGCCGCCGGCGCGCTACGCGGGTGGCGAAATTCTGTTGCAGGGCCAGGACGTGTTGCGGATGACCAAGCCGCAGCTTCGCAACATCCGGGGCGGCGTGGTGAGCTACGTGTTTCAAGAGCCGGGCGCGTCGCTGAACCCGGTGTTCCGGGTCGGCACGCAAATCAAGGAGTCGCTCAAGCTCCACCGGCCCGACGCGGCGAGCGACGCCGAGGTGGTCCGGCTGTTGAAACTGGTCGGCATTCCCGCGCCGGAGTCGCGCGCGCGCGTTTACCCGCACCAACTCTCCGGCGGGATGCAACAGCGCGTGATGATCGCGATGGCGCTGGCGTCGCAGCCGAAACTGCTGATCGCCGATGAGCCGACCACCGCGCTGGACGTGACCATCCAAGCGCAGATCATCGAACTGCTGCGCGACCTCCAGCGGCAGCTCGGCATGAGCCTGCTGCTCATCACGCACAATCTGGGCATCGTGGGCGACCTCGCCGACCGCGTGGCGGTGATGTACGCCGGGCAGATCGTGGAACTGGCGCCCGCGCACGCGTTGCTCCGTCGTCCGCTGCATCCCTACACGCGGGCGCTGATGAACTCGGTGCCCAAGCTGGGCGGCGGCGCGGCGCGGCTCACGACCATCGGCGGCAGCGTGCCGAGCCTGGGCGCGTTTCCATCCGGCTGCCGGTTCCATCCGCGCTGTCCGATGGCGAAGCCGGAATGTTCCCAGGCGCTTCCCGAACTGATGGAAGTCGAGCCGGGCCGGTGGGTGCGGTGTCCGTTTTGGAAATAGCAGCTGATGAAGCCAGGCGTCCGCCGCGCGGTCCCCGCTGATTATGACTGCGATTCGGCTGACAGTTTGACGGTCACGGTGGTGAGTTTCCCCGGATCGGAGACGAGCTGGATGCTACCGCCGTGGGCTTTGACGATCCATTGGGCGATGCTCATGCCAAGGCCGCTGCCCTCGATGTCGCCGCTGTGCGCGGGGTCGCCGCGATAGAAGCGGTCGAAGACGCGCGGAAGCTTTTCCGGCGCGATGCCGGGGCCGGTGTTGGCGATGGTCAGTTCGACGGCACCGTTGTTCCGGCGCAGGGCAATGGCGATGCTGCCGTCAGGTTGGTTGTACTTGATGGCATTGTCGGTGAGGTTGAGCAGGAGTTGTTTGAGCCGGTGACGATCACCGCGCACGGTCGTTTCGTCGCAAGCGCGCAACTCGACCTGCACGCGGCTGGGCTCGGCGAGGAGTTGCGCGTCGGTGAAGCTGTCGCGCACCAGTTCGTCGAGGCGCACGGGGTCGCGCGCGAGGGCGTGCTGGCCGGCGTCGGCTTTGGCCAGGAAGGCGAGGGCGTCCACGATCTTGGCGAGACGGGCGATCTCATCGAGTTGATCAGCGAAAATCTCGCGCTGGGCGGACGGGGTGGCGGGGTCGCGCAACGCGGTTTCGATTTCGCCCCGCATGATGGTGAGCGGGGTCTTGAGTTCGTGGGAAGCGTGGAGCGTGAATTCGCGCACGCGGGTGAAGGAGTCGTCCAGGCGCCGGGTCATGTCGTTGAAGACTTCGGTGAGACGGTCCAGTTCGTCACCGTTGCGCGAGCGGGGAAGTTGCCGCCCCAGCGTGTCGGCGCGGATATCCTCGACGGCGTGGGTCAGGGTCGTGACGGGCGCGAGGGCGCGACGCATGAGGAACCAGCCGCCGACCAGCGCCAGCAACATGGCGGGCAGGCCGCCGAAGAGAAGCACTTCGGCCAGTTCTCCGAGCGGCGTGTGCCCCCCCTGCTCCATCACGCGGCCCACACCCGGATGTTCGAGGACCATCTCGTAATAGGTCCAGCCTGCCACGATGAGCAACCCCACGAGCAGGATGCCCGCATACCAAAGCACAAGCCGGGCGCGGATGGTCATGACGGCACCTGGAGGACGTAGCCAACGCCGCGCACGGTCTGGAGCAGTTTTTGGTCGTGGCCGGTGTCAATTTTCTCGCGCAGCCGTTTGATATACACATCCACCAGATTGGTGCCGGGATCGAAATCGTAGTCCCAGACCTTTTCGACGATGGCCATGCGCCCGCAAACGCGACCGGGAGAGCGCATGAGAAATTCCAGCAGCAGGTATTCGCGCGGGGCAAGGTCAATGGCCTGGCCGCCGCGCTTCACTTTGCGTGTCACGGTGTCGAGCGTCAGGTCGCTGACCCGCAGGGTGGCGGACTTCGCCTCACCGCTGCGACGGCCGAGGGCGCGGACGCGGGCGATGAGTTCATCCAGCGCGAATGGCTTCGGCAGGTAGTCGTCCGCGCCGGCGTTGAGGCCCTCGACTTTTTCGCTGACCTCGCCGCGTGCGGACAGCAGGAGCACGGGTGTCTTGATGCGCTTCTCGCGCATCTGGCGCACGACGCTCAGGCCGTCACGTCCGGGCAGCATGATGTCGAGGACAACCACATCGAACGGCGTATGCTCGGCGGCGGCCAGCGCCTCGGAGCCGTCGTGGAGTACGTCCACCGCGTGGCCCTCGGACTGGAGCGCCTTGCGGATGAACGAGGCGGTTTTCTTTTCGTCTTCGACGACCAGGACGCGCATGGCCGCGACCCTATCCGGCGCCGCAGCCTGGGGCAAAGCAGCAATTAACTTCTGCGGCGGGCGGGCGGGACTTTGCATATTCTGGTGGCGGCTTGCTGACTTGTTGCGCTGGCGTTTTCTCACGGCCTGACATCTCAACGAAACTCCCGAACCATGAACCGTCCATGAAGCCGAGATGACAGAACTGTCATTGGCGCACCAGGTCGCTGTCACGTTTGGCGCGTAGTAAGCGTCAGATGAATTTCGCGCGAGTGGGTGCCACGGCAACCCTGGCGGTGATCGGCGCATGGCTGGCCGGGTGCGCCGGCCCGCGCGCGGACTTGACCGGGGTGTCGGCGGAATTGAAGCAGCGCACTGGAATTGGTATGACGGCGACCGAGCCAGGCAAAATCGTTGTGCCGGCGGACGTGTCGCTCGAGGATGGGCTGACGGAAGCGGAGGCGGTGACGCTGGCGGTTTGGAACAACGCGCTGTTCCGCGAGACGCTGGCCGACCTCGGCCTGTCGCATGCGGACTTGGTGCAGGCGGGGATGTTGCCGAACCCGACTCTCTCGATGCTGATTCCCGTCGGGGCGAAGCCGTTCGAGATGACGCTGAAGTATCCGTTCGAGATTCTCTGGCTGCGACCCAGGCGCGTGGCGGCGGCGAAGCTCGACTACGAACGCGCGTCGCAACGACTCGTGCAAAGCGGGCTGGATTTGATTCGCGACACGCGCGTGGCCTTCGCCGACGTGACGCTGGCGAACGAACGGCTCCGGCTCGCGGAGGAAACCCTCTCGCTCAATCAGCGCATCGGCCAGTTGTCGCAGGCGCGCTTGCGCGCGGGGGACGCGAGCGAACTTGAAACCGGTCAGGCGGATTCCGACACCCTTCAGGCCCGCGAACAGGTCTCGCGCCTGCGGCAGGACGCGCGGATCAGCCATGAACGGCTTCGCCACCAACTCGGCCTGGGACTCGGCCAGTGGACGGAGCGCGTCGAAGCCTCGTGGTTGCCGCTACAGACGAACCGCGAGGTGGAGGCTTGTCTGACCAACGCGCTGGCCGCGCGCCCGGATCTGCGCGCGGCGGAGATCGGGCTGGAGGCCGCGGGCAAACGCATCGGTCTGGCGAACGCGGAGACGTTCACGCTGGCGGCCGGCATCAACGGCAAAGACATCGGTTCGGGCGCGGCGAAGGAGTTTCTGGTCGGGCCGTCGCTGGATTTGGCGTTGCCCGTTCTCAATCAGAATCAGGGCGGTGTCGCACAGGCGCGGGCGAAGTTTGAGAAGGCCGCGCGGCAATACTTCACCGTGCGCGCCCGCATCGTGCTCGAAGTCCGCGAGGCGCACACGCGGCTCGCGCAGGCACAGGAAAGTCACGACCTGTGGCGCGGAAAAATCCTGCCTCCACTTGAAGAGTCCGTGCGGCAGGCGGAAAAAGCGTACGAGGCGGGGAACGTCTCGTATCTGTTCGTGCTCGATACCAGCCGCAAGCTCGCTGACGCGCGGCTCAAGGCAGCGGTGGTCGCGTCGGATGTACGCCGCGCCACGGCGGAACTGGAGCGCAGCGTCGGGCAGCGGCTTGCTGCCGTCCCTCACGATTAAACGAAACATGGAAATCAAACTCAGCCATCTCCTGTCCATCGGCCTGCTGGCCGCGTTGCCATTGCTCGCGGCGGATTCCGGCAAGTTCCCCGCGCCAGCCAAAGTCGCGGTGCCGACCAAGGAAGCGGACCTCGCGAACATCACGCTCACGGCCGACGCGGAGAAGCGGCTGGGCATCACGACCGTCGCCGTCGAGCGGAGGAAAATGGAACGGACGCGGCTATTTGGCGGCGAAGTGATTCTTCCGGCAAAGGCCGGCGGCAAAGGCGGACAATCCGTGTTCACCATTCTGCCGTCACTCACGCCCGCCGACCTCGTGCGTCTGGCGCAGTCGCAGATTGACGCCGATGGCCTGGTCGAACAGGCGAAGCTCACGCTCGACGCGGCCAAGGTCGCGCTGGCCCGCGCGGAGCAGTTGCTCAAGGACAAAGCCGGCAGCGCGCGGGTGGTGGACGAGACGAAGGCGCAGGTCGGCGCGGCGGAAGCGGGATTGCGCACGGCGCAAGCGCGGCGCGAGTTGCTCGGACCGCCGGTGCTCGACGCGGCGAACCAGCCGGTGCTCTGGCTGCGCGTGCCGGTGTATGTGGGCGACCTCGCGAAGCTCAACACGTCCGGCGAAGCGCGCGTGGGCGGGCTGAATGACGCGGCAGGCACGCCGACGCTGGCCGCGAAGCCGGTGAGCGCGCCGCCCTCGGCGAACGCGGCGGCCTCGACGATCGATTTGTTTTACGAAGTGACGAACACGGGCGGCGCGCTGCGGCTCGGGCAGAAGGTGGGCGTGACGATTCCGTTTCGCGGCGAGGAGGAAAGCCTGGTCGCGCCGTGGTCGGCGGTGATGCACGACGTGCAGGGCGGAACGTGGGTTTACGAAAACACCGGGCCGCACGCCTTCAGCCGTCGCCGCGTGCAGGTGAGCCGGGTGGCGGGCGCCGACGCGGTGTTGTCCGGCGGCGTGAAGCCGGGGGCGAAGGTCGTGGTCACGGGCGCGGCGGAGTTGTTCGGCACCGAATTTGGGGTGGGGAAGTGAGAATGATGGAGACGCGCATGAAGATGATTGGGGCGCGGGAGGTGGCGCCAGCTTTCGGAGTGCGCCAGTGCTCTGGCGCTTTGCGTTGCGCGCGGGGTGATACGAAAGCGGCAGAGGACTGCCGCAGTCCAAGACGCTGTCGCGTCGCAACGCACCTCGAACTGTTCCCTCCCCTATGATGAAATGGCTCATCGCGGCGGCGTTGCGGCAGCGCGTGCTGGTGCTGGCGCTGGCCTGCGTGCTCATGGTGTTCGGCATCCGCGCGGTACGGACGACGCCGATGGACGTGTTCCCGGAATTCGCGCCGCCGCTCGTCGTGATTCAGACGGAAGCGCCGGGCCTTTCGACAGAGGAGGTCGAGAGCTTCATCTCGGTGCCGCTGGAGAACGCGCTTAACGGCGTGTCGTGGCTGAAGACGCTGCGGTCGAAGTCGGTGCTCGGGCTGTCGTCGGTGGTGTGCATTTTCAAGGAAGGCACGGACCTGATGCGAGCGCGGCAGCTCGTGCAGGAACGCGTGGCGACCATCGCGCCACGGCTGCCGGCGGTGGCGCACGCACCCGTGTTGCTGTCGCCGCTCTCCTCGACGAGCCGCGCGATGAAGATTGGCGTGTCGTCGGCAAAGCTGTCGCAGATGGATTTATCGGAGCTGGCGCTGTGGACCATCCGCCCGCGGCTCATGGCGGTGCCGGGCGTGGCGAACGTCGCCATCTGGGGCCAGCGCGACCGGCAGTATCAGGTGCTCGTCGATCCCGACCGGCTCTCGGCGCACGGCGTTTCGCTCGACGCCGTGGTGCGCGCGGCGGGCGACGCGGCAGTGGTGTCCGGCGGCGGATTCATTGATTCACCAAACCAGCGGCTGCCGGTGCGACACCTGTCGCCGGTGGAGACGGCAGAGGATCTCGCGCGCACGGTGGTTCATTTCACGAACGGCGTGCCACTGCGGCTTGGCGACGTGGCGGAGGTCGTCATCAACCATCCGCCGCCGATCGGCGATGCGGTCATCAACGACGGCCCGGGCCTGCTGCTCATCGTGGAGAAGCAGCCGTGGGGCAACACGCTCGAAGTGACCAGGCAGGTCGAGGCGGCGCTGGAGGCGCTCAAGCCGGGGCTGATGGACGTGGACATTGACCCAACCATCTTCCGTCCCGCGACGTTCATCGAGCGCTCGCTGAAGAATCTCACGCACGCGATGCTGCTGGGCTGCGCGCTGGTGGTGGTGATCCTGGTCGCATTCCTGTTCGACTGGCGGACGGCGCTCATCAGTCTCTCGGCGATTCCGCTGTCGCTGCTCGCCGCGGGCGTGGTGTTGCATTTCATGGGCGGCACCTTGAACACGATGGTGCTGGCGGGGTTGGTCATCGCGGTGGGCGAGGTGGTGGATGACGCCATCATTGATGTGGAAAACGTGGCGAGGCGGCTGAGGCTGTGGCGGGCGAAGCGTAGCAGCCGACGTGAGGAGGCTCACACTGAAACGGCGGAAAGTCGGAGCCTCCTCACGTCGGCCGCTACGGCGAAGGAAATTTTCCGCGTGGTGCTCAAAGCTTCGCTCGAAGTGCGGAGCGCGGTGGTGTTCGCCAGCCTCATCGTGGCGCTGGTTTTCCTGCCGGTGTTCTTCCTCGATGGACTGGCCGGGACTTTCTTCCGTCCGCTGGCGCTGGCGTATGTGCTGGCGATTTTGGCGTCGCTCGTCGTGGCGCTGACGGTCACGCCGGCGTTGTGCCTGTTGTTGTTGCCGGGCGCGAAGGAGCGGCACGCGGACGCGCCGCTGGTGCGCGGATTGAAGCGCGGCTATCGCGCCGTGCTGCCGGCGTTCGTCGCGCGGCCGAAGTTCGCGACGGGATTCCTCGTCGTCGCGTTCGCGCTCACGGGCATTGCGCTGCCGAAGCTGGGCGAGGAATTTCTGCCGGACTTCAAGGAGACGGATTTTCTCATGCACTGGGTCGAGAAGCCCGGCACGTCGCTAGAAGCGATGCGGCGCATCACGGTGAACGTGAGCAAGGAACTGCGCGCGATTCCCGGCGTTCGGAACTTCGGCTCGCACATCGGCCGAGCGGAAGTGGCCGATGAGGTGGTGGGGCCGAACTTCACCGAACTGTGGATCAGCCTCGACCCCAACGCGGACTACGACCGCACGGTGGCGAAAGTTCAGGAGGTGGTCGAAGGCTACCCCGGATTGTTCCGCGACGTGCTGACGTATCTGAAGGAGCGCATCAAGGAGGTGCTGACCGGCGCGAGCGCGACGGTGGTGGTGCGGATATTCGGCCCGGACCTCGCCGTGCTGCGAGAGAAGGCGCAGGAGGTGAACAAAGCCGTCGCTGATGTGAAAGGCGTGGTGAATCTCAAGGTCGAGCCGCAGGTGCTCGTGCCGCAGGTGGTGGTGCGGTTGCGCGCGGAAGCGGCGGCGAACTTCGGCCTCACACCGGGACATGTGCGGCGCGCGGCGACGACGCTCATCAAAGGGCTGAAGGTCGGCGAGATCTATCGCGATCAAAAGGTGTTCGACGTGGCGGTGTGGGGCGTGGAGCGCGTGCGGACCGATGTGCAGGCGTTGCGCGAACTCGTCATCGAGACGCCCAGCGGCGCGCGTGTGCCGCTCGCCGACGTGGCTGATGTGGAGATCGTCCCGACGCCGAACGAAATCAAACGGGAAGGTGCGTCGCGACGCATCGACGTGACGGGCAACGTCGCCGGAACCGACCTCGGCAGCGTGGCGCGGGAGATTCAGGCGCGCGTGCAGAAGCTGTCGTTCGCGCAGGGCTACCACCCGGAGTTCCTCGGCGAATACGCGGCGCGGCAGGCGTCGAAGAACCGGCTGCTGCTCTTCTCGGCGTTTTCGCTGCTCGGCATTCTCGTGCTGCTGCACGTTGATTTCCGCTCGATGCGCCTGGTGATGCTCGTGGCGCTGACGCTGCCTTTCGCGCTCATCGGCGGCGTGGTGGGAGCGTTCCTGAGCGGCGGCGTACTGTCGCTCGGCTCGATGGTCGGCTTCGTCACTGTGCTCGGCATCGCCGCGCGCAACGGCATCATGCTCATGAGTCATTACCGGCACCTGGAGACGAGCGAAGGCGTGGCATTCGGGCGGGAACTTGTCCTGCGCGGCGCGGAGGAACGGCTCGCGCCCATCCTGATGACTGCCGCCTGTGCCGCGCTCGCATTGCTGCCGCTGGTTGTCAGGGGCAACATTCCCGGCCATGAGATTGAGTATCCGATGGCGGTGGTCATCCTCGGCGGGCTGGTGACTTCGACGCTGCTGAATCTGTTCCTCATGCCGGCGCTTTATGCGCGGTTTGGGCGCGGCGAGAAATGACGTGCAGTGATTCAAGTGTGTTGACACGGTCGCCTGTGCCGATGACAACAACCACATTCTTGCCAATCGCGACGAATTCAGGATGGGGCACGGCAAACGTGCGCCGGCAGGCGTTGGCCTGATCACATGAACCTGCTCGAAGTCCAAAACCTCAAAGTCCATTTCCCGGTCCAGCACGGGTTGTTCAGCCGCGCGCGGGCAAGCGTGAAGGCGGTGGATGGCGTGAGCTTTTCCATCGCGCCGGGCGAGACGGTCGGCCTGGTCGGCGAAAGCGGCTGCGGCAAGACGACGCTGGGGCGGGCGATTGTGCGGCTCATCGAGCCGACGGCGGGCGAAGTTTATTTTGAAGGCGAGAAGATTTCCCGGCTGCACGGCGCGGAGCTGCGCGCACGGCGGCGGAAGTTCCAGATGATTTTCCAGGACCCCGTCGCCTCGCTGAACCCGCGCTTCACCGTCGAGAAAATCATCGGCGAGGCGCTCGACATCCACGAGCTGGCCGGCACGACGGCGGCGCGGGCGAACCGCATCGCGGAACTTTTGCAGGCGGTCGGACTGGACGCCGCGCATGCGCTGCGCTACCCGCACGAATTCAGCGGCGGGCAACGGCAGCGCATTGGCATCGCGCGGGCGCTGGCGGTGGAGCCGAAGTTGATCGTGTGCGACGAACCGGTGAGCGCGCTCGACGTGTCCGTGCAGGCGCAGATCATCAATCTGCTGCAAGACCTCCAGCAGCAGCGCGGCTTGGCGTACCTGTTCGTCGCGCACGATCTCGCGGTGGTGGAACACATCAGCCGGCGCGTGCTCGTGATGTATCTGGGCAGGGTGGTGGAACTGGCGGAGGCGAAGACCATCGTGCGCGCGCCGCAGCATCCCTACACGCAGGCGCTCATCTCCGCCGTGCCGGTGGTGGACTCGGCGTCCAAGCGCCAGCGCATCGTGCTGCCGGGCGACGTGCCGTCGCCGATGGAGCCGCCGGGCGGCTGTCCGTTTCATCCGCGGTGTCCGGTGGCGGAGGCGCGGTGCCGTGCGGAAGTGCCGGCGTTGCGCGAGGTGGCGCCGGGCCACTGGGCGGCGTGTCACCTGGCGGACGCGCTGGAAGACATCGTTGCCTCCGCTGGGATTGGCGCAAACGCCATCCGACCGGATACCACGGACAGAATCGCGGACTGACCGACGCCTGCCCTGTCATTACTGCTTGGGTGTCACGAGCCGGTAGGCGCGGCTCGTGGACGGGGTCGGATCAAACACGCTCGCCGCCGGGCGGTTCGTCGGCGCGGCTTCCACATCGCCAAGCTTCTGCCTGTTCGCCGAGGGCAGCGTGTCGTTATACTGCACCGTGTAGGTCTTGTTCGACACCGCGTTGAACCAGATCGTAGCGCTCCCCCCAGCCGTGATTTGATCAATCTTCAGGTAGCTCCCCGCGTCCTGCGGATTGGTCCCCGCCGTGTGCTCCTGCCAGTTCCTCATCCCGTCGCTGTCCGCGTCGGTGTTGCGGTCGCCGCCGTCGCGCGGGTTCAATCCGTTCGCCAGTTCCCATTCGTCCGGCATCCCGTCGCCGTCGCAATCGCCCAGCGCAATGGTCAGCGTCGCCACCTGGCTCGTCACCGCGTTAAGGATGTTGCTCACCACCACGCTGTAGCCGCCCGCGTTGCCCGGCCCCGGCGGCGCGATGAGCAGGCAGTTGTTCGTCGGCCCGGCCAGCGCGTTGGTCTGGTTGAAATACCATTGGTAACGCAGCGGCCCGCCGCCCGTCGCCTCGACGTAGATCGCCACGTTGGAACACAGCGTCGTCGTCTGGTTGGTCGGCTGCGTCACGATGGACGGCGAAACCAGAATCGTCAGATACGCCACCTGGCTCGTCGCCGCGCTCGCGACGTTGGTCGCCACCAGCGTGTACGCGCCGTCGTTGCTCAACTGCACATTCGTCAGGCTCAGGCTGGCGTTGGTGGCGTTGGCCACGCGGTTGGTGCCGTTGAACCACCACTGATACCCGATGGGCGTCGCTCCGGTCGCGGCACTGTTGAAGTTCACAATCGCTCCCACGTTCGTCGTCTGGTTCGTCGGTTGCAGCGTGATGGCCACCGGCGTGATCACCGTGATCACTCCCGCCAGGGTCAGACCAGACTGCGCCTGGCCGGCATAATTCAGCATCGTGCCGGCGAGATTGGTGGGCACGCACGTCCAGGTGCCCGCGTTGACGGTCTGGATGTTCGGCAGCGTCAAGACGCAGGTGTGCGAGTTGATGATGATGTTGGTGATGGACGTGCCCCCGCGCCTCCAGCGAAAACTCATCGGCAGCGTGGCGTTGTTGGACACGCTCATCGTCAGCGTCGCCGTGCCCCCCACCGCCACGACTTGATTGGTCGGTGTCGGTTGCTGCTGAATGGCCGGCCGCACCAGAATGGTCAGCGTCGCCGTCGCGCTCAGGACGGTGCCGACGCTGTCGGTCACCGCCACCGAGTAGTCGCCGCTGTGAATGCCGTTCTGCACGTTGGTCAGTATCAGCGTCATATTGGTTTCGCCGGGAAGGTTCGTGCCGTCGTGCCGCCACTGGTAGGTGATGGGCGTGGTGCTCGAGGCGAACACCGTGAACGTCACGGTGCCGCCATTGGTCATCGTCTGGCTGGCCGGCTGTTGCGTGATGTTCGCCGGAATAAGCACCCTGAGCGTGGCGTTGGAACTCTCGGCGGAGCCAGACGCGTTGAACACCACCACCGAGTAAACGCCCTGATCGGTGAGTTGCAAGCTGCCGAACGCCAGCATCTCGTTGGTGGCCCCGCTGACGTTCGCGCCATCCTTGCGCCATTGATAACGCAGCGGCGCGCTCCCGGTGGCGCTGACGCTGAAGGCGATGGACTGGCTCACGACGTTGGTGCGCGAGACGGGGTGGCCCGTGATCGCGGGCGGCGTGCCGCCGATGATTTCGCCGCCCGGCGTGGGCGTGGCGGCCAGCCAGTTGATCGGATCGTCGCCATACGCCGCCGGGTTGATGCGCTGGTGCGACGCGCCCGCGCCGTCCGCCGCGAGCGGCCAGGGATGGCGGTCGTTGTAACGGACGGTGTCCACCGCGTAATACGGAACCCCGTTCGTGGTCGGGAGGTCGGGCGCTTGCAGGTCGAGACGTTCGCCGCTGTCCTGAAGGCTGCCGGTGTATTGGAAGATGGGCACGTCCAGCGGCACGCTGAACCGGGCGCGGAAGGCCGCCGGATCGTCTGCCACGAGCAGGACACGGCCATTGACGGGAATGGTCACGTTCGACGGGAAGCCAAAGCCCACGCCGTCGAGCTTCCAGGTGTTGGTCGCGTTGGCGACATCGTAGAGCGGGACGTTCGTGCCCGCGACGTTGCGCAATTCGAGAAACTCGTCGGGGTTGTTGCGCGGGTTGTAGTGAATTTCCGCGATCACGACCGGACCAACGCGCGGACCGGAGTTCACGGCCTCGAACGTGCGCGCGATTTGTAGCGGGAACTGCTCGTCGCCGACGCTGTTGACGTGGCGCCCGAAACTCACGCCGTCCTGCGACGCGCCAAACGCGAAGCCGTGGCTGTAACCGGTGAGTTCGCCCGTGCCATCGGCGCTGAACACGTACGCGTCGTCGCCAAAGGAATTCAGACTGAAGCTCGTGCCGGAACCGGGCGTGAGGTTGAAGACGGCTTCGGTGAACATGGCGAACGCGCCCGGTGCCAGCGGTGGCCGGGTCGGAATGCGGAACTTCGTCGGGAACGTCGGATCGTCGGTGAGATACCATCCGCTGATGTCCACGGCAGCCGCGCCGTTGTTCAAAAGCTCGATCCGATCCGTCAACGGCAGCGTCGAACCGCTCAACACTTCGTTGATGACCATGCCACCGATGGCGGAGACGCCGCCATCCGCGCCCGGTGTTCCGAAACGCGCGGCGCTGGCGCGATAGGAGCCATCCGCCGCCCGCGCGAGTGAGAAGCCAAAACCGTCCGCCGTCACGGGCCACGGCGCGCGGTCGCCGTAGGTGAGCGAGATGATTTCGCCGGCGGCCAGATGGCTGATGGCAAGGGTTTCGCCGTCGTTGTTGAGCTTGTCCGAGTAATCGCCGTTCACGACCACGCCGGGGTGGCGGGTGGCGAGCATAGCGGGATTGCGCGCCAGCAGGAACCTCGCGCCCGGTGCCAGCGACGTGCCGTTACTGAAGGGGAAGGTGATGCCCTGGGAAAAGAACAGGCCGGAGAGGTTTAGCGTGAGCGGCCCGATGTTCTTTAGCTCGATGAACTCAAATTCATCGCCATCAATCGCCCCGTCGCCGGGCGGGTTGTACATGATTTCGTTGAAGACCAGGTTCGTGCGCAGGATGCTGGTGAGGTCGCGCGGGTTGGGCCGGAATTCCACCGGCAAGGACCACTGGCTCCAACGGCCCGTGTTGTCCTTGTGGCGCACGCGCGCCCGGTAGAACAGGTCCGGCTGCACCGCGAAGGACGGGATGGTGATGAAGTCATTGAAGGGCGCCAGTTCCGGCGAGGTCCACGCTGCGTCCCATTCCAAACGCAGTTGGGCCGTGTTGCTGACCACTGTGCCGGGGGAGAGCACTTCGGCCACGCGCCATTGCATGGCGGCGAACGTGCCCGCGCCTTGCGGGTCGGAGAAGGCGGAGGACTGGAACACCAGTCCGTCCACCGGGTAATCGTTGGTGCCGACGTAGGTGATCGTGGGGCGTGTCGGGATGGCGGCATCGCTGGCTTGCGTATCGAGAATGGTCACCCAGCCGCCGGCACCGACGGTATTGCCGTCGATCCACCACGCGGCGGTGCCACCGGTGAACATGAAGTTCTTCATGTCCTGCTGATAGGCGGGCAGGCCGCCCGTCACGCCCGGTGAACTGGGGATGATCAGGGAGAGGTAGCTGGCGGGCGCGGGCGCATTCGACCAGCGCGCGTGGTCCGCCAGCGCGACGGGCGTGATGGGCGCGGCGTGCGCGTCGATGATGGCGTTGATTTGATCCGGCTGGAAAAGGAGCGCGCGGATTTCGCGGACGGTGTTGCGATACTCCTTCTGCATCTCGGGATTCTGGCCCGCATCGCCGCCACTGGCGCCGGACGCAAAGATGCCGTTGTAGAGAATGTCGTCGCCGTTGTTCCACGTTGGCCCCCAGGTATCGGTGCTGTCGTAGGGCAATTGCATCATGCGCCCGAAGAAGCTGTTCGACGCGCCGTAGAGCGGCTCGAAGTAATAGGCGCCGTTCTTGTTCGCGCTGGGCCAGGTGTCGTAATGGCGGATGGCCTTGGCGATGGTGAAGTAGCGATACCAGTTCGTGTAGTTCGCGTGGGCGTTGAGCCACTCGGCGGATTTGAAGCCATCGAGGTTGTTCTCGATGTTGAACAGGTCGGCGGCGTTGGTCGGGGCGAACGCGCCTTGATAGCGGAGTTCGTCGAGGCTGGGGCTGAGGTTGTCCACCAGCTTGTAGAGGTTGCCTTTGGGCAAACCGTGGGCCTCCAGGAAGTTGGCGTCGTACTTTTCCTGCGCCCAGTTCAAGCCCCAGAAGTCGCCGGAGTACTGGTTTGCTCCCGCTTCGCTCGCGCCGCGGATGACGCGGAAGTGGAAGTGCAGCGTGCGCGGCGCGGGCACGCCGACCTTGTTCCAGAGAAACATGTTCACCACCTCATTCAACGCGAACTGCTCGCCGCCGCGATTGCTCTGGCCCTTGCCGGTGGTGAGTTCCTTCCACTTGGTAGGGAAAGATTTTCCATATTGATCCTTCGCCTTGAGCGCCCGTCCGTCGTTGAACTTGTACCGAAGGCTGCGCTTGCCGTTGTGGTAGCGGCCGTTCGCGCCGCGCAGGCGGTAGTGGATGTGGTCATACACCTCGCCGTCATAGACCATCGCGCCCTCCCAATTGAAGGCGAAGCGGGCTTCGTTCACCACGCCGTTGATGATCTGCGTCGTCAACTGGTCGGCGGTGTTGAACCACGCCGTGCATTGAGCCAGATCGGCGTCGCGCGTGATGAGGCTGAAGATGGGCAGGGTCTGCAACGAAGCGGCGGAGAAGTTCAGGTAGCTCGGCACGTCGTCATAGACGAAGTAGGCGAAGTTCAGCGAAGGATCATCCTCGAAGGGTGCCCGACGCGACGCGCCCAGCAGGTCGGTGCAGGTGATGCGATAGCGCACCAGCGTGCGGTGCGCCTGCGGCGGCAGCAGGACCGAGTAGATGCCGTCGCCCGCCAGCGCGTCGCCGTTCACGCCGTCGTCGTGCATCGCGACGGTGGTCCAGTTGGCCGGCAGCTCGAAGGCGGGATTCAGCGCGTTGGTCATAGGCACGTTGTTGAGATTGTTCAGTTGGGCCGTGGTCAATGGAAGCGTCGCCGGAATGAACGCGCCTGGCGCGACAACCTGGTATGCAAGCGTGACGGACGCGACGCCGTTCGGGTCGGTGACCTTGCAGGTGACCGTCACCTGGTTGGTCGAGCGCGGCGAGTTGGGGGAATGATCCACCTGCCGGATGTGTGGCGCGGCGTTGGTGGCGAAGACGGAGTTCGTCACGCCCGGCGTGGGCGGCGCGCTGCGCCACGAGCCGCCGAGATCGTTGTCGAGCGCGGCATTCACGAGTTGCGCGGACGGGCCGTTGCCATCCGCGGCGATGGGCCACGGGAATTCATTGCGATAATCCACCTCGTCGATCTTCACGCTGTTCGCGTCGCGCAGGGTGAGCTGCTCGCCGTTGTTGTTCAGTCCGCCGCTCCACGGGCCGAATGCGGTCCTGCCATGACGGGAGAGAATGACCGCCGGGTTTTCCGCCACGATGGCGAACGCGCGCGCGCCGAGCGTCGTGCCGGCCGGGAAGAAGAAATCCACGCCGCCGCTCACGCGCCATTGCGAGATGTCAATGGGCGCGTCGGTGTCGTTGTAAAGCTCGATGAACGACTCGCGCACCGGATTGAAGTCGGGGTTGTAGTGAATTTCGTTGATGACGACGCTGCGCGGCACATCGAAGACGACGAGCAGCACGTCCTGCGTGAAGCTGAGGCTGGTGCTGTCAGTGGCGCCCAGTCGCACGGTGAAGGTCGCGCCCGGCCCGCCGGCGAAGGTCGGCCCGGCCGTGAGGACGTTGCCCGTGAGGATGAACTGCGAGTTGTCCGCCCCGCCCGGCACCATCGCGAAGGTGTGCGAGTCGCCGTAAAGATTGTTGATGTCGATGGCCTGAAGCACCGCGAGGAACGCGCCCGGCCCGGCGCCCGACGGAATGTTCGTCGTACTGAGGACGATGCCCGATGGCGGCAGCGGCGGCGGGATGACATTGATGGACACCGTCGCCGGCGCGGAGTCGGACATGCCGTCGTTGACCTTGAAGGTGAACGAGTCGAGGCCGCCAAAGTTGTTCGACGGCGTGTAGGTCACGTTGGGTGGTGTGCCGCTGAGGCTGCCGTTGGGCGGCGGGGCGACGATGGCGTAGGTGAGATTGCTTCCCTGCGGGTCAGAGCCGCGCAGCGTGATGGCGACGGGCGTATTGTAAGGTGTGTTCGTGGAGAAGTTCGAAGCGAGCGGGATGCCGGGATCGACCGTTACCGTGGTCATCGCCGTGCGGATGCCGACCGCGTTCGTCGCGGTGAGCGTATAGGTCGTCGTGGCAGACGGCGTGAGGACGATGCTGTTCGACGGCGACACCGCGCCGATGCCCTGGTCGATGACGACAGACGTGGCGTTCGAGACGGCCCAGGAGAGCGTCACGGATTGCGCGAGGAGGATCTGGCTGCTGCTCGCGGAGAAGGAGTAGATGCGCGGCCCGACTGGCAGCACGGGTGCGTTGAGGCCCGTGCCGATGACGGCGTTGCCCACCGGCGTGCCGGTGTTGTTGCCGCCGGCCCGATCCGCGAAATCGCCCTCGAAATTCCAGTAGGCCACCAGGCCGGCTTCGTCGTCGTTGAGTTCCTGCTGGAAATTCGCGGCGATCTCGGCGGCACTCCGCGCGACGTTCCAGACGCGCACTTCATCCATGTAGCCGTGGAAGAATTCCCCGCCGGGACGCGCGCCGATGCGGTGATTCACCGCCTGGACATTCACGCCGGCAGCCGTGCGCGGATTGCCGATGGCCACGCCGTTCCAATACCAGCGCGTCTGCGTTCCGTTCCAGGTGAGCGCGAAGTGATGCCAGCCATTCGCGTTCGGCCCTGTCGTGTCGGGCAAAATGTCCGTGCCCAGGTTCTCGTCGTGGTCATTGCCCCAGAAGAAATGGCGCACTCCGGCGGCACCGCGCAGGCGGAATCCGTTGGCCTGGTTGCCGGCCTCATTGCCCCAGAACGTCATCTGCCCGCCGTTCTCGCCGCCCGTCGGGATGGTGGTCGGGTTGATCCAGACCTCGATGGTGAAGGGGGCGCTCCCGCTGGGGATGCCGGTGGCCGGAAAGGTCACGTAGTCGCCATTGCCGTCGAGGCTCAGGACATCGGCCCGCACGGGCATGACGTCGGCGAGCGTCGCGATGGCCGCGAGGAGCATGAAGGGATGCCGGCAGATTCCGGGAAGTCGCAACGGGGGGGGCGCGGAAATGAGGTTGCGGACAAGTCGGAAGACAAATGGGGTGGACGATAAGAGCTTCATATGTTTGGCTTGATGATATTTTTGACACATTCGGACTGACCGGGCAACAACTCATTCCGTTGATCCGTTGCGGGCTTTCAAAGAATCTCGTTGTCGGAGGCGCTACTTTCAGAAACATTGTGCCGCGATGAACGGTGGGTTAAATAAGACCATGCACATGCTGACCAGCCGCCAACGATGGACGGGCGCACTGGTGCTCCTGCTCCTGTTGACGGGGTGGGGCACAAAGCTCTGGCGCGAGGCTCATCGGCCCGCGCCCGCCGTCCGCGCCGCCGCTCCCTGACACCATGCAAGCCCCCAGTTTCGACGAGACGCTCGACAAGATCGTGCAACGCGATGCGCGTTATCACGCGGACGCCTATCATTTTGTCCGCGAAGCACTCGACTTTACCCACAAGCTGGCCGCCAAGGGTGCCAAGGCAAAAGCCCGCCACGTCACCGGCCAGCAGTTGCTCAACGGCATTCGCGCCTATGCGATCGACCAGTTCGGCCCGATGGCGCTGACGGTGCTCAACGAATGGCGCGTCCGCGTCTGCGAGGACTTCGGCGAAATCGTCTTCAACATGGTCGAGACAAATCTGCTGGGCAAAACCGAGAACGACAGCCGCGATGATTTCAAGGGCGGCTACGATTTCGATGAAGCGTTCCGCCAGCCCTACGTGCCCGCGGGCAAGGAGGACGCGCGCGAGCCGGATTCCAAGCCGACCGGGGTTTGACACGCACCCGACGAGTGATGGAGCAACGATGATCACCACCACCGCCGCCGCGCGCCCTCGCGCCAGAACCAAAACCGCGAAGACCGCCATCCCCGCCGTCCCTCCCGGCGTGCGCGTTACCACGCTCGCCAACGGTCTCACGCTCATTGTGCGCGAAGATCACAGCGCGCCAGTCGTGTCCGCGCAGGCGTGGTGCAAGGCCGGCAGCATTGACGAAGGCAAATGGCTCGGCGCCGGCCTGTCCCACGCGCTGGAGCACATGCTCTTCAAGGGCACCACCACGCGCCCCGCCGGGCGCATTGACCAGGAGGTGCAGGAGGCGGGCGGTTACATGAACGCCTACACGTCCTTCGACCGCACAGTGTATTGGATCAATGTTCCCAACACCGGCGGGCGCGTCGCGGTGGACATCCTTTGCGACATCATGCAGCACGCCACGCTGCCCGCCGCCGAACTGGCGAAGGAGATGGATGTCATCCGCCGCGAGATGGACATGAATCAGGACGACCCCGGCCAGCGTTCCGCGCGGCGGTTGTTCGAGACGGCTTACACGAAAAGCCCCTACCGCTTCACCGTCATCGGCTATCCGGACATCTTCAACGAGGTGAAGCGCGAGGACGTGTTCGCCTACTACCGGGAGAAATATTCGCCCAACAATCTGTTCTTCGTCGTCGTGGGCGACGTGAAGGCCGCCGAAGTCGAGGAACAAATCCGCGCCGCGTTCGCCAAGTCCAAGGCCCGGCCGCAACCTTCCGCCGTGCTGCCGGAGGAACCGGCGCAGATGGCCGCGCGGGAGACAATCGAGGAGGCGCCCATCGAGCAGGCGTATTTCCATTTCAGTTGGCACATCCCGGCGGTGCGGCATCCCGACGTGCCGCTGCTCGACGTGCTGGCGACGCTGCTCGGCAGCGGGCGCAGCTCGCGACTTTTCCAGCAGGTGCGCGAGCGGCAGGGCCTGGTCAATTCCGTGGACGCCTGGACCTACAGCCCGGGCAACCCCGGACTCATCGGCATGAGCGCCGTGGTGGACGCGGACAAGTTCGACGCCGCCCGCGCCGCGATGCTCGCCGAAGTCGAGCGGATGAAAAACCAGCCGGTGTCCAAGGCGGAGTTCGCCAAGGCCGTAAAACAGTTCACCGCCGGCACGCTCGCCAGCCGCAAGACGATGCAGGGCCAGGCGCAGGACCTGGGCGGCAACTGGATGTCCGCCGGCGATCTGAACTTCTCGGAGCGTTACCTCGCCACCGTCAAACGCGCCGCGCCCGCCGATCTCCAGCGCGTCGCCCGTGAATACCTGACCGACGAAAACCGCACGCTCTACGCGCTGCTGCCCGCCGGCACCGCCCGCCGCGCCGACGCGGCCTCCGACCAGCGCGCCGACCACGCCGTCCAGAAATTCGACTTTCCCAACGGCCTGCGCCTGCTCGTGAAGGAAGACCACCGCCTGCCGTTCGTCGAGGTCCGCGCCGTGTTCGAGGGCGGCGTCATCGTCGAGACGCCCGCCGACAACGGACTCACGCAGATGTTCGCGAAGATGCTCATGCAAGGCACCGCCTCGCGCAGCGCGGAGGAAATCGCCTCCGAGATCGAATCGCTCGGCGGCCACCTCGACTCCTACGGCGGCAACAACAGCTTTGGCGTCAACGCCGAGGTGTTGAGCGAGGACTTCGCCACCGGCCTCGACCTCGTCGCCGACGTGCTGCTGCGCCCCGCGTTTCCCGCCGGCCCGCTGGAACGCGAGCGCGAGATTCAACTGGCCCACATCAAATCGCAGAAGGACGAACTGCTTCCCACCGCCAGCCGCCTCATGCGCCGCGGCCTTTTCGGCGAAGCCGGCTACGGCCTCCACACCAACGGCACCGAGACGAGCGTCGCCGCATTGAAGGCCGCCGACCTGAAGCGATACCACCGCCAACTCACCATCCCCAACAACTGCGTGCTCGCCATCTTCGGCGACGTGGACACCCGCGCCGTGCGCGCCGCCGTGCAGAAAAAATTCGGCGCGTGGAAAAAAGGGCCGGACCCGCTGGCCAAAATCGCGCCCGCGCCGCCGGTGAAGGAGATCAAACGCATCGTCGAGACGCGCGACAAGAAACAGGCGGTGATGGTCATCGGCTTTCGCGGCACGAGCATCCACGACCCCGACCGTTTCGCGCTCGAACTCATCCAGGAGGCGTGCAGCGACCTCGGCTCGCGTGTGTTCCTGCGCATCCGCGAGAAGCTGGGACTGGCCTACTATGTCGGGGCGCAGCATTTTCCCGGCATCGTGCCCGGTTACTTTTCCTTCTACGTGGGCACCGAACCGGAGAAGGTCGCGCTCGTTGAAAGCGAATTGCTCAAGGAAGCCGCCGCGCTGCGAGCGGACGGCCTGACGGCGGCGGAACTCAAGCGCGCCAAAGCCAAGGTGATCGGCCAGAAGAAGATTGGCCGGCAGGACCTCGGCAGCTACGCGGCCAGCAGCGCGCTCGACGAACTCTACGGCCTGGGCTTCCTCCATGGTGACAGCGAGGACGCCCTGTTCGAAGCCGTCACGCGCGAGCAAACCCGGGCTGCCGCCCGGAAATTTCTCAAGCCCGACTCGCTGGTGATCGCCGTGGTGAAGCCGGGGAAGTGAGAGTCCGTCGAAGGAGTCTTCCGGGCAGGTTCGTCCGCACGCCTTAGGCGTCTTCCAAACCTCTTTAAATTCGAAAAGAAGTCTTTTCGACAACCGCGATTGTGACGATCCGGATGATTCCATCGGCGCACGAGGAACCACTCACGGCGGTGGGCGAAGTACCCGATGCCAACCCCTCCGGGTTGGTAGCGTAACCGCCACCCCGCATGACTCCCCTACTCCTTCTTCGCCGCCTTCACCTCGATGTGCAGGTCACGGAGCTGGCGCGGGCTGACGGCGCTGGGCGAGTCGGTCATCAGGCAGGTGCCCTTGGCCGTCTTGGGAAACGCGATCACGTCGCGGATGCTCGGCGTGCCGCAGAGAATCGCAATCAACCGGTCAAATCCCAGCGCGATGCCGCCGTGCGGCGGAGCGCCGAAGCGAAACGCCTCCAGCATGTAGCCGAAGCGCAGCTTCGTTTCGTCCGGCGGGATTTGCAGAATCTTCTCAAAGATCGCCTGTTGCACGTCGCGCTGATGGATGCGGATGGAGCCGCCGCCCAGTTCGACGCCGTTGACCACCACGTCGTAATGCTGGCCGCGCACCTTCTTCGGGTCGGTGTCGAGCAGGGGCACGTCCTCCGCCACGGGCGCAGTGAACGGATGATGGCTCGAATACCAGCGGTTCTGTTCCTTGTCGAAACTCAGCAGCGGGAAATCCACGACCCAGAGGAAGTCGAAACGATCCACCGGGATGGTCAGCTTGCCCTGCGCCTTCAAAACGTCGGCGCAGTAGAGGCGAATCTTGCCGAGGATTTCGCAGGCGGTCAGCCATTGGTCGGCGGCGAACAGGATCAAGTCGCCTTCCTCGATGGCCAGCTTCTGCTTGAGCGCGGCCTTCTCCGCGTCGCTGAAGAATTTCACGATGGGCGATTTCCATTCGCCGCCTTCGACCTTGATGTAAGCCAGCCCTTTCGCGCCGAAACTCTTCGCGTATTCGGTCATCGTCTCGATCTGGCCCTGCGTCGCGCCGGCGAGGCCCTTGGCGTTGAGTGCCTTCACCACGCCGCCGCTGGTGACCGCACCGCTGAACACCTTGAAGGTGCTTGCGCGGAAATCCTCGGTGAAGTCCGTCAGTTCCATGCCGAAGCGCGTGTCGGGCTTGTCAATGCCGTAGCGGTTGAGCGCCTCGGCGAAGGACAGGCGCTTGAACGGCGTCGGGATGTCCTGGCCCAGCGCCGTCTTCCACACGCGTTTGAGCAGACCTTCGATGAGCGCGTAGATGTCTTCGCGCTCGATGAAACTCATCTCGATGTCAATCTGCGTGAACTCCGGCTGGCGGTCGGCGCGCAGGTCTTCGTCGCGGTAACAGCGGGCGAGTTGAAAATATTTTTCCACGCCGGCGACCATGAGGATCTGCTTGAACTGCTGCGGCGACTGCGGCAGCGCGTAGAACTGGCCGGGGCTCATCCGCGACGGCACGAGAAATTCGCGGGCGCCTTCGGGCGTGGACTTGAAGAGCGTGGGCGTCTCGACTTCGAGGAAGCCCTGTTCATCCATGAACACGCGCGTGGCGGTGGCGACCTTGCTGCGCAGACGGAGATTGCGCGCCATCTCCGGGCGGCGCAAGTCGAGGTAGCGGTATTGGAGGCGCAACTCCTCGTTCACCTTCGAGGCCACTTCCGGGTCGTCCACGGGGAAGGGCAGCACGTCGGCGTGGTTGAGCACTTCGAGTTCCTTCACCGCCACTTCGATTTCGCCGGTGACGATCTTCGGATTGCTGGTGCCGGGCGGGCGCTGGCGCACCGTGCCCGTGACGCTCACGACGCATTCGCTGCGCAACGCGGCGGCGCGTTCGAAGAGTTGCATTGTCAAATCCGACGGGTCGAACACCGTCTGCGTGCGCCCCTCGCGGTCGCGGATGTCAATGAAGATGACCCCGCCGAGGTCGCGGCGGGAGTGAACCCAGCCCGAAAGTGTGACGGTCTGCCCGATGTGCGCCGAGCGAAGTTCGTTGCAATGATGTGTGCGTTTCATGGAATCGTCTGCCTCGCGCCGCCCACCGGGCGGCGAAAGGAGCGGAAGTTTAGGCTGGTAACGGCGTGGAAGTCAAAGCTCCAAGCACAAAGCGTGTTGCTGTCTCCAGGCCGGGCCATGACCAGGGATCCGGCAGCACCGGCGTCAAAGTTCCGGTTCCCCGCGATTCTGGCGCACTCAGTGCTATGTGTGAGGCCATGGACGCCGTGCCCATCCGAGTATTGCTGGTCGAGGACGAGTCGGCTTATGCCGAGTTGTTGGAGGCCATGCTGTCGTGCGGCCCGGCCTGTCATTTCGAGTTGCAGCATGCTCCCCTGTTCGCCGATGCGCTGCGGCGGCTGGGCGAACGCACGTTTGACGTGGTGTTGCTGGACCTCACCCTGCCGGATCAGCAGGGGCTGGAAACGTACGCGAAGGTCAAGGCGGTCGCGCCCGCCGTGCCGGTCATCGTGCTCACCGGACTGGATGACGAGAAACTGGCGCTCCAAGCGGTACGGACGGGCGCGCAAGATTACCTGGTGAAAGGCGCCATTGAGGGACGGATGCTCGCGCGCGTGATTCGCTATGCCATCGAACGCAAGCGGGCGGCAGAGGCGCTGCGGCAGAGCGAGGAGTTTTTCCGGCTCATCTCGGAGAGCGTGACGGACCTGATCGCGGTGATTGATCAGGATGGCCGGCGCTTGTTCAACAGTCCGTCGTACCGGAGCCTGCTGGGCGACCCGGCGCAGTTGAAAGGCACGGATGCCTTCGGGGAAGTTCATCCGGAGGACCGCCCGCGGGTGCGCCAGGTTTTCCAGGAAACCATGGCGACGGGACAGGGCCAGCGCGCGGAGTACCGGATGTTGTTGCGCGATGGAAACGTGCGCCACATCGAATCACAGGGGAGCGTCATCCGCGATGAGACCGGCCGGCCCTGCAAGGCGGTGGTGGTGTCGCGCGACATCACGGAGCACAAGCAATCGGTGGCGGTGCTGCGTTCGGCGCTCTCGGATGTGAAACAGTCGCACGAGGAATTGAAGGCGACGCAGTTGCAACTGGTGCAGGCGGAACGGCGGGAGGCGGTGAGCACCTTCGCCGCCGGCGTCGCGCACGAGGTGAAGAACCCGTTGCAGGCGATCATCTTGGGAGTGGATTACCTCTCGCATCACGTCGCCGCCGGCGACCAGAACGCGGCGATGGTGCTGGGGGACATGGACGCGGCGGTACACCGGGCCGATGGGATCATCCGCGGGTTGCTGGAGTTCTCCGCCTGCGGTCCGCGCGACGTGAAGGATGAGGATTTGAACGTCATCATCGAGCACTCGCTGGCGGCGGTGGAACAGGAGTTGGCGAATTACCCGATCCAACTGCGCCGCGAACTGGCCGCAGACCTGCCGCTGCTCAAACTGGACGCGCGCTCGGTGAAACACGTTTTCATCAACCTGTTGATGAACGCGATTCGCGCGCGCACGGCGGGCGGGCGCATCGTGGTGCGCACCGCCTCGGAGGAGTTGACGGCGGATCACCCACGGCTCGCGCGCAAGCCGGGCCATCTCAAACCCGGCGACATGGTGGTGACAGTCGCGGTGGAAGACAGACCGGCCGCGAACGTGGAAGACCTGCCCATGGCCAAGCCCGTCCGTCCCGCGAGCGCCCTGGGTTTGACGGTGCTCAAGAAGATCATCGAGCTCTACGGCGGAACCATCGAAACCGCGACCACCAGGGATGGTGGCAACCAGTTGAATATCATTTTCAAAACCAACAAAAAGACCTCCCCATGACCAAGAAACGCATCCTCGTGGTTGACGACGAGACAAGCATCACCCGCTTGTTGAAACTGAATCTGGAACAGAGCGGTCACTACGTTGTCCGCACGGAGAATCTCGGCGCCCAGGGCCTGCCCGCCGCGCAGGAATTCAAGCCGGACCTGGTGTTGCTCGACGTGATGATGCCCGACATGGACGGCGGCGACGTCGCGGCGGCCATCCAGAGCGACCCGAACTTCCATCGCCTGCCGGTCATCTTTCTCACCGCCGTGGTGAAGGAAGAGGAAGTCAGGGCGCGCGACGGCGTCATCGGCGGCTTTCCCTACATCGCCAAACCGCTGAACGTGAAAGGCGTGATCGCCGAGATCGAGAAGCAACTGGCAAAGTGACCGGCGCGGCTGGCTTAATTCACCGGCTCGAACTTCCGGTTCCGGTCGGCCTCCGCCTGTTGCCTGGCGGACCGCATCGGCCAGCGATCTGATTCGGTGCGGGCGGTTTTCAGGAAGGCTTCGATCCGCGCCACCACAGACGGGTGATCGGCGGCGACATTGTTCGTTTCGCCGAGGTCAGCTTTCAGGTCGTACAGCTCCAGCGGCTGGCCGGGCTCCAGCAACACCGCCTTCCAGTCACCCATACGGACGGCCTGCTTGGAGCCGCGCTCGTGAAACTCCCAGTAGAGAAAGTCGTGCTGGTTGGTTTGCTTCTGGCCCAACAAGGCGGGCAGCATGGAAATACCATCGAGGCCGGGCGGCGGTTTCACCCCGGCGATCTCCGCCGCCGTCGGGAGGAAATCCCAGAAGGCCCAGACCTGATCGTTCACCGCGCCCGCCGGGATGCGACCCGTCCAGCGCACGATCATCGGCACACGAATGCCGCCCTCGTACATGTCCCGTTTGATGCCACGCAGCGGGCCGGAGCTGTTGAAGAAATCGGGGTTCACGCCGCCCTCCTTGTGCGGACCGTTGTCACTGGCGAAGAAGACCACAGTGTTGGTGTCGAGTTGGCGGCGTTTGAGTTCCGCCATGAGCCGGCCAACGTCGTCGTCCAGGCGCGTGATCATCGCGGCCTTGTTTTTCTCCGGCTGCGGCCAGTCTTCATTCGAGTAGGGTGCGTCGGAGGGCACCTGCATGCCCCGATCCTTGAGCTCGTTGTTCGCATGCGGAATGGTATAGGCGAGGTAGAGGAAGAAGGGGCGGCGCTGGTAGATGCGCACGAAGTTCGTCGCGGCCTGCGTGAAGAAGTCGTGCGAGTATTCGCCCTGGTAGTCGTAAAAATTTTTTTCCCGCATGAGCATGTCGGCGTTGCGCCAGAGTTGCGTGGGGTAATAGTCGTGCGCGTGGGTCTGGCTCAGATAGCCGAGCCATTCGTCGAAGCCCTGCCGGCCCGGCGTGCCGGTGGTGTTTTCCAGGCCCAGGCCCCATTTGCCGATGACGCCGTTGGTGTAGCCGGCGGGCTTGAGTACCTCGGCCACGGTCACATCCTCCGCGCGCAGGGGCACGGCGGCGTTGCCGCGAATGCGCGCGTGGCCAGTGTGGAGGCCGGTCATCAGACACGCACGCGACGGAGCGCAAACCGTGCTGCCGGCGTAACACTGCGTGAAGCGCATGCCTTCGGCAGCGAGTTGATCCAGGTTGGGGGTCTTGATTTTTTTCTGCCCGTAGCAACCGAGGTCACCGTAGCCGAGGTCGTCGGCAAGGATGAAGATGATGTTCGGTTTGCGTTCGGCGAGAAGTTTGGCGTAGAGCGGCCGTTGCGGCGCGACCGCCGCATGGCCGGGAAGCGACCCAACCAGCGGCCACACTGCGGGTAACAAAACGAACACCCGCCAAAGGGCCGGGCAAATGGACTTGGTCATCACAGGCAGCATGTTAGAAAATTGTTTCGCGCCGTCCACGCAATAAATCCCGGAGCGGCCACGCCCATCGAATACGCGCACTTCCCACTTTGCTTCCGTCCCGCCGGTCTGCTTCCATCGGCGTATGGCGAATATTTCACTGACCGCGCTCGCGCGCTACTGCGACGGCCTGTTGGCCACAGATCGAATCACGGACTACGACGGCGCCGTGAACGGCTTGCAAGTGGAGAACCGTGGCACGGTCACGCGCCTCGCGGCGGCGGTGGACGCGAGCACAGCGACGATTCGGATGGCAATTGCCGCGCGGGCGGATGTGTTGATCGTGCATCACGGATTGTTCTGGGCGCCGACGCACCCGTGGACGGGCCGGCGTTACGAGATGTTGCGGCTGTTGATAGAGAATAATCTGGCCGTTTACAGTTCACACCTGCCCCTCGACGCGCATCCCCGGCTGGGCAACAACGCGCTGCTGTGCGCGACGCTGGGGTTGAAGCAACTCACCCCGTTCTTCTTCACCAAGGGCCAGTTCATCGGCTGCCAGACGAAAACCGCGATGGATCGCGACGAACTGGCGGAGCGGTTGCGCCAGGCAGTGGGCGACACGCCGACCTTGTTGCCGGGCGGGCCGCGCGTGTGCCGGCGCATCGGCGTGGTGACGGGCGGCGCGGGCGGGGATCTCAAGTTGGCGGCGAAGGAGGGAGTGGACACTTTCATCACCGGCGAAGGCCCGCACTGGACGTGCTCACTGGCGGAGGAACTGGGGGTGAACGTTCTTTACGGCGGTCACTACGCAACGGAGACGTTCGGCGTGAAGGCGCTGGCGGCGCACTTGTCGAAGAAGTTCAAAGTGCCGTGGGAGTTTTTGGATCACCCCAGCGGTTTGTAGCCGGAGCGATTCAGTCGCTGTTCGGGGACGAAGCGGATGCCAGCATCACTTGGCCACGTCACGGTAGGGCATCCGCGCCTGGTAAAGTTGCAACAGGTTTTGGAAAATGCCGGCCAGACCGGTCTGACCAACGGCTTGAGCCAGCGCGAGAGCCTTCTGCGCGGTTTGCACGGCTTCGTCAAAGCGACCGGTCTCAGCGAACGCCGCCGCCAGCGTGTTCAAACTTTGCGGGTGTTGATAGCCGGTAAGCCCGCAGGCTTGCGTCGCCATGCGGATGGCTTCGGGACCATTGCGGAATCTGGCATCCTCGTGCGTGGCGTAAATCCAGGCCAGGCGGTTGAGCGCCTCCACCGAGGCGGGGTCGCGTTGCAAGACCAACTGCAAACGCGGCACGGCTTCGGCGAACTTGCGCTGGGCGAGCAGCACGTTGACCAGGCCAAGCAGGACGGCTTTGGAATCCGGTTTGAGAAAATGCAACCGCTCGAAGGCTGCGGCAGCTTCATCGAGGCGGCCGGCCTGCGAAAACAGCAGGGCGATGTTTTGAACCGGTTCGTAATAATCTGGTGCGATGCGGATTGAGTTTTGAAAATGCGTGACGGCTTCGTTAGTCTGACCGCTCATCAGGAGGCAGACGCCCAGCCCGTTGTGGGTTTCGTGCAGATTGGGATCCAACCGCAACGCCGCCCGGTATTGCGTGATGGCTTCGGGGAGGTTGCCCTCCTTCTTGAAGGCATCGCCAAGGCAATGACGAGCACCGGCGTCGTTCGGCCGGATGGCTAGTGACTGCAGGAACAGTTGTTTGGCCTCCTCGATACGCGGCGGGTTCTCTTGGATTAACTGGTTGCCGAGCACGTTGTACGCAACGTTGTTTCCGGTCGTCACAGAAGCTGCATGCGTGAAAAGAGTGCGGGTGTCCTTCCAATACGAAACCTGGGTGCCCGTGATGAGCACCCATCCGGCAAGTGCAACCGTGCCGAAACCGACGACGGGTAGGCGCAAGGCGTTCCACCTGGTCACGATCGAACCGGCACCCCAAACCAGCATCACGCCAATACCTATGAGTGGAATGTAAGTGTAACGATCCGCGCGAGCCTGATCGCCAACCTGGACGATGCCAATCACCGGCACGAGCGTGCCGACATACCATAGCCAGCCCACCAACAAATAAGGCCTCAGTCGCACCCATCGCAGCGCCAGCGCTGTGACGCCGGCCACTGTGACGATGGCGGCGGCCAGCTTCCACGTTGGATGCGAACTTTGTAGTGGATAAAATACCGCCAGCCGCGCCGGCCAAATCAATTGGTAAAGATAATCAGCATACGCAACGAGCGCGTTTGTCAGGCGTGCGGAGAGCGGCAGAAAATCCATCGAAGCAACCGAGTGCCCTTCCTTCTGCGCGAGGAAGGTGACGAGGCACGAGCCGGCAGTCAGGGCGAAAAATGAGATTTTTTCCAAGCAGAGTTTCACGAGCGATTGAAGAGCTTGGCCACTCTCACCCGCGCCTGGCAGCGGCAGCCGCTTGAGCGGCCACACATCCAGCAGCAGCAGCACGAATGGCAGGGTCACGACCATCGGCTTGGCCAGCAGGCCCAGGGTGAAACACGCGAGCGCCGCCGCGTAGCGGCCCGCCCCCGGCTTTTCCACCCAGCGTTTGTAGGCCAGCAGCGTCAGCAACCAAAAGAACGCGCTCAACACGTCCTTCCGCTCCGCGACCCACGCGACTGATTCGACGTGCAGCGGGTGCCACGCGAAGAACGCTGCCACGAACGCGCTGCGCCACACCGCGCCGGTCATTCGGGACAACACGCGAAACAACAGCAGCGTATTGGCAATGTGAAAGAGCAGGTTGACGGCATGGTGTCCGGCTGGTTTCAACCCGAAGAGCGTGCAATCGAGCATGTGCGACAGCCAGGTGAGTGGATGCCAGTTGCTCGCACTCAAACTGAAAAACGCCCAGAAGAAGCCGCTCCAACTCAGGCCTCGCTGCGTATTGGGGTTGCCGGTGACGTAGAGTGGATCGTCATAGACGATGAAGTCCAACCGCGTGACCTGTGCATACACCGCCGCAGTCACCAAGATGAGCAGTACGTTGATCGCGAGCGTGCGCGGGGGCGGAGGCGTCGGGGCGGGATTCATCGCTGTGCCGGAAACAGTTTCGAGGAAATCAACTTCAGCCGCGCCAGGCGGAACAGGAGTCCCGTGCGCAGGCAGCCGAAGCCGTACTTCAGGCTGCGCCGGAAATTGATCGAGGACGCTTCCGCGAAATATTTCGTCGGGCAGGTCACCTCGGCGATGGTGTAACCGGCCCAGTGGATTTGCGCGAGCATCTGGTTGTCGAACACGAAGTCATCCGAGTTCGACGCCAGCGGCAGCCGCTCGATGAGTTCACGCGAGAAGGCGCGGTAGCCGGTGTGATATTCGGAAAGCTTCGCGCCAATGAGCACGTTCTCCGCGAACGTCAGAAAACGGTTGGCGACGTATTTCCACAACGGCATCCCGCCCTTGAGCGCGTGCCCGCCGAGGATGCGCGAGCCGAGCACACAATGATACAGCCCGGCGGCGATCATCGAGGCCAGCGCGGGCAGGAGCTTCGGCGTGTATTGGTAATCCGGGTGAATCATCACCACCACGTCCGCGCCAGCCTGCAGGGCCAGTTGGTAACAGGTCTTCTGGTTGCCGCCGTAGCCTTTGTTTTTCTCGTGGCGATGCACCAGCACGTTTTTGAGCGTCTTGGCGATGGCCACCGTTTCGTCCTTGCTGCAATCGTCCACCAGGATGATGAGGTCGACGAAATCGTGCTCCATCACTTCCTCGTAGGTGCGGATGAGGGTTTTGGCCGCGTTGTAGGCGGGCATCACGACGACCACTTTTTTGTCTCTCAGCATGAATGGTAGGCAAGCGAAAATCGTTCCACCCACCCGCCACGCGCCCACTCCTAGCAGACGAGTCGGGATTGACCAGTTCAAATTCGCGTTTCGCCGCAAGGCCAGGATTCTTCCTGGGGGTGATTCAATGGTTGACTTCCCGCCGCAAATCGTTTCAACCTTTCTCCCGTCGGCGCAAAGAACAGCGGTGTTGGTGTCAGCAAGACAGATTGTCAGTGAACCAAAATAGAGCGACAACCAGAAATCCTGCCAGGGCAGAATCTCCCCACTCGGTTTTTTGAGCAGATAAGAAAACTTATGAGCGAATCGAGACTCTTCGTCGGCAACCTTGCTTACCAGACGATGGAAAACGACCTGCAGGAGTATTTCTCCCAAGCGGGTGTCGTCAGTTCAGTCAACCTGATGCTGGACAAATTCACCGGCAAATCCCGCGGCTTCGCGTTCGTGGAATATTCCACCCCCGATGAGGCCAACAAGGCCGTCGAGTTGCTGCACAACAAGGAATTCCAGGGCCGCCAGTTGACCGTCAACATCGCCCGCCCCCGCGAAGACCGCCCGCCCCGCTCCGGCGGCGGCGGCGACTACCGCGAAGATCGCGGCGACCGACGCGACCGGCGATAGTCCGCTTTGATGTTCCTCCCGACGGGCCGGCAAGTTTGTTTCCTCCGGCCCGTTTTTTCTTTTAAGCAATTGACACCCTTGGCGGCCAACTCTAGCTTGCCCAAGGCTAACAAACATTATGGCTGAAAACGTTCCTCCGAACCCACCGCCAGTGGTCGCGGTTCCGCCCAAGCCGGGCGAAGCGGCCAAGGTGCAACCGAAAAAAGAGACGGTTCGCATCAGCCTGCCCCCCAAGCCGACCGCCACGATCAAGCTGCCCTCGCTCCCGGTCGGCGGCCCACCGCCGCCTGCCGCCGCCGCGCCTGCCGCGCCCCCTTCAGCGGCTCCCGTTGCCTCCGCGTCAACGGCGCCGAAACCGCCCGCGCCTCCCGCTGCCGGAGCACCACCGGTCGCTTCCATCGCGCGCCCGGCAGCTCCCGCCGCCGCCGCGCCAACTGCTGCCGCCACCGCGCCGCGTCCTGCGGCGAAATCGGTCGCCCCCCCGTCCAAGCGACTCAGCCTGCTGGACACCAGCTTGTCCATCGCCGCCGCGGTCGTTGCCCTGGCGGCTGTCGCCAGCTTGCTCCTGCTGCTTACTTTGAAATAATCGCCGGCTCGCACGACGTCGGCCCAGGACATGACCATTTTCAACCAACCGAATTTGTAAACTTGTTATGACAGCGCAAAACATTCTTATCCTCACCGACACCAATTTCGCCCAGGAGGTTCTCCAATCGCCCGTGCCCGTGCTCGTGGATTTCTGGGCCGAATGGTGCGGCCCCTGCAAAATGGTCGCGCCCATCCTCGACGAACTCGCCGGCGAATACGACGGCAAGGCGAAAATCGGCAAGGTGAATATTGACGACTACCAGGCTCTCGCCACGGAATACGGCATCCGCGCCATCCCCACGCTCCTGCTCTTCAAAGACGGCCAGGTCGCGGATCAAATCGTCGGTCTGCGCAGCAAACGCGACTTCAGGGACATAACGCCCGGCCCGCGACCGCGGTCAAGCGGTCAGCCGGTCGAGCTTGGCCTTGAAGTCGCGTTTGCTGC
>JANNEF010000207.1:0-11465 GCA_031378375.1 Verrucomicrobiota bacterium
CACCACGGTCAAGTTAGTTCCCGTCGTCGCCACAGCCGTGACGCTGTCCGGTTGCGTCGTGACCAGGGGCGGCGTGCCCACCGGACGTTCGGTGCCCGCCGTCGGCGCAGCGGCCACCCAGTTGATCGGATCGTTGCCGTAGGCGGAGATGTCCAATCGTTGCAAGGACGCGCCCGCGCCATCCGCCGCCGTCGGCCACGGCGCGCGGTCGTTGTAGCGCACCGCGTCAACGGTGATGTAGGCCACGCCTTCCGCGTCGGGCACATCGGGCCGTTGCAACTCCAGGTTCTCACCGCTGTCCTGCAACGCGCCGGTATAGCGGAGAATCTGCACGGCTGCGGGCACGTTGTAATTGGTGCGGAAGGCCGATGGCTCGGAACTGACAACCAGCAACGAACCATTCGCCGGGATCGTCACGCCCGCCGGAAAGTCGAAACCCAGACCGCCGATCTTCCAGGTGTTCGTCGAGCCGGAGTCTTGCAGAAGCACCGGAGCGCCGGTGATGTTAATCAACTCGATGAATTCGTCGCCGCCCGCCGGGGCGTTGTACATGATCTCGCCGAACACCACGGGGCCAACGCGCGGGCCGGCGTTCGTCGCGCCGGGCGTCACGGTGATTTGCGCCGGGAACTGCTCGTCGCCCACGCTGTTGATGTAGCGCCCGAAGCTCACGCCGTTGGCCGCGCCGCCGAATGCGAAGCCGTGGCTGTAGCCGGTCACGCCGTCGGGATAGTCGCCCGCGTAGAGATAAACCTGATCGCCGTGCGAACTGAGGCTGAAGCTGGGCGCGACGCCGGGGTTCGGATTGAAGTTCGTTTCGTAGAACACCACGTAACCGCCGGCGGCGATGACCGTGTTGGACGGGATCATGAACTTGTATGGAACGTAGGCATCGTCGGTAAGATACCAGTGGCCGATGTTCACGTTCGTCGCCGTCGGGTTGTAAAGCTCGATAGAGTCCAGCACCGGAAAATCCGTATGTGTGAGGACTTCGTTGACCAGGATCGGCGGGAAGTTGCGCGCTGGTTCGTCCCCGGCAGGCGAGAAGCCGGGCCGCCATCGCTCCTTCCGGCCCCAGCCGTCCAGCGGGCCGTTGGGATCAATGATGACCAGCGAGAAGCCCAGGCCGTCCGTCAGCGGATACCAGTCCGCGTAATCGAAATCGTGAATCACCTCGCCCAGCGGCCCCTCCAGCCGCAGCCTCTCGCCGTCATCGCTGAGGCTGCCGATGAATTCGCCGACGATGTTCGTGGCCGCGCCGGTGAAAGACTCGTCGTAATAATTGTTAAACGCGGCGGTGTTCTTCACCAGCAGCGCCGTCGCGCCCGGATGCAGAATCGTGTTCGCGAACGTGATTGTGACCCCGGCGGTGAACTTGAACCCGGCGAGATTCAGCGCGACGGGGCCGACATTCTTCACTTCGATGTATTCAAAGTCGTCCACGTCGTTCGTGTAAACGGCGGGGAACGCCTGCGGGTGATACATGATTTCCGTGACGCGCAGCGGCGGCGGCACGCTGTCCAGAAACACGGCCTCGTTGAGCGCGCTCCAGTTGTTCGTGAGAAACGCCCGCGCGCGGACCAGCCGGCTGTCGTTGAGCGTCACCGTGCCGTTGTATTGAAAAGCGCCCGGCGCGAGCGCGCCGCCCGTCAGGCGCGGGTCCGTCCCGTTGGTCGTGTAGTAAATGACGCCCGCGGGCGCGCTCATCGTAAGGAGGAACTCGTTGCTGAACGTCGTGCCGTGCTGGTTGAACGACGGCGCGGCGAGCGTGGGATACAAGCCGGCGTTGCGGAAGTGCTGGATGACGTTCGTGGTGCGCTGCGGGAAAAACTGCGCGAGCAGGCGGTTCTTCTCCGTGAGCCACTCGGCGTTGCGCGTGTAGGGGTTGCCCGTGCGCACCACGTCGCCCCAGCGCGCCGACTCGCACACGATGGCGCGGTCAATCTCGTCGCAAGCCGCGAGAAAGCGCGGGATGGTCTGGTTGGTGGTGAGCGAGCCGTTGTTGAAGAAATGCTTGTGGGCGCGGTCGGCGAAAAGCAGCCGCCACTCGGCGTTTTGCTTGCACTGGAAATAGAATCGGGCCGGGGAATCCAGATCGCTGCCGTTCACGCCGCCCCCGCCGGTGCCGACGTTGGGCGTGCGGTCGTCCGGCATCCACGGCGGAGTGTCCAGCGTGTATTCAGCGTCCCACACGATGAACTTGAACAGCCCGTTGGTTTCGCGTTTGCGGAGGGCGTTCCAGTTTTGCCACGGCCAGTCCACCGTCGCGCAGTAAAAGTTCAGCATCATGTAATCGGCGAGATTGGAGACATCCACGAACCGCGCCGCAAATTCGTCGTAGCGCGCGTTGCTGGCCAGGCCGCCATTGGCAAAAGCCAGCGCGGCATTCCAAACCGTCCGGTCGCCGTCCACCGCGCGCGCCGTGGCGCTGAGGTCGCTGAAGATGGCGTCGTATTGCTCCTTCTCCCCGCCGAAGTAAGTCGCGGCGAACGAAGCGTCCGTGCGCTCGCAGGGATTGTAGAGGCCCCAGTAAACACCGTTGATGTAAAGATGCACGAACCGCTCGTGCGCACCCACGCCGCCCATCGCCAGGTAGCTGTGCTTGGTCCACTGGTCGCGCATGTAAAGCGCGTGCGTGCGCTCGGCGCCGTCGGAGTTGCCGTTAAGCAGCGGGCCGGAGTTGTCCGTGCGCACCCAACTCATGTTGAAGTTCGGGCGGAAGGCCAGCGAGTCGAACTCGTCCACCTCCGTGTTGTCGAAGAAGCGGTAGCGCAGTTTCGAGTCGCCGTATTGTGCTTTGAACAGCAGGCGCACGCCGTGCTTGGGGGTGAGTCCGCTGCGGCTCGCGCCGCCGGAAATGCGGATGCCGCAGTTGATTTGAAAACCCTTGCGCGAGCCGTCCGGGAAAAACATCTCCGCCGAGCAAGGGCGCTCGAAGTTGACCCCTTGCGACGTGGCCAGCGTGTAGATGCCGCTCGCGCCCCAGAATTGATTCGCGTCCATCGAGATGCTCACGATCGGCAGCGACTTCATGTCGTTGGTGATGTCGGCGCGGTATGCCGCATTCGTCACCACGCGCGCGTCCATCCGCCAGTCGTTGTTCGGCGTGCTCGGCAGTCCCGCGCCGTCCTGCACAAAGACATCGCGGAGAAAAATGTAGGTCTGCGCGTCAATGTTTGCCGGTTGATGGCCGGCCTTGAACCCGCCGGCGCGCAGCACGGTGGTGCGCGCGATGGGGATTGGTGCGGCATAGATTAGCCCGTTGGTTTCGGACGGGGCGATGCCGTTGGTCGTGTACCGAATGATGGCACCCGGCGTCGAGCAAGTGATCGTCACGGCGAAGTTCGTGTCGTAAAAGCCCCGGTCGTGGCTGAACTTGGTGTCTGCGACATAGCCGAGGAAACCAAGATTATTCAACCCGCCCGGCGTCGGCGTGCCAAAGAAACGTTCGCCCGCCCCGGTTATTTGCGACGCTTCCAACTCCGGCAGGATGAGAAAGTCACTGTCGCTTGCGGCCAGATTCAGCCCGTGAATGGCGAGCACGTTCGGTCCTTCCTCGACCACGGCCAGAGCAGGAGTGATGTCAATGTCCTCAAACACCACCGCGTCCGCGTCGGCGTGCGCGGCGGTGGCGGTGGAGTTCCACGTCGGCGACACGGGCGCGTTGCGGCGCGCGACTTCGAGGCCGTTGACGTAGGCGACGAAGCCGTCGTCGTACTTCATCCGCAGCTTGAGAGTGTTGTAAGTCGCGCCGTTGGGCACGGTGAACGGCACGCGCACGTAGACCGTCGCGTTGGTGTTGAGCATGTTCGTCCTGATGTCCGTGCCCACGAGGCTGCCAAAGCCGCCCAGAGTCAGCGGCGAAGTGCCGGCGGAGAGCGACTGCACCTGGTTCGTCGTCAGCGCGGTGGTCCACAGCGACACGTCGTCAATGAGGCCGTTGCAGAATTCGCCCGCGCCCGGGTCGCCGCCGAAGAAAAACGGATTCTGCTCGATGTCCGCGCTGGCGGTGGATGCGCCCACCACCACTCCGTTGGAAAAATAGACGAGCGAAGCACCCCGTTTGACCACGGTCAGATGCAGCCACGTCCCGTTCGGAATGGCATACGGAACAAAGCCCACGTTGCCGTCACGGTAGTATTCAAAATTGGTCGGCGTGAATTTGATGAACTGCGTCGGCGTGCCGCCGTTGCGATTGCCAAGGATGACGGCGGTGGCGGTGTTCCCGGAGTTTTGTTTGTACCAGAACGACCAGGTAAAATTGCTCGTCGTCTGCCCCATGCGCGGAATTGTGCCGGCGGCCACGGAAGCCGCACCACCAAAACTCAGCACCGTGCCGCGCTGCGGATCATTGTTCACCCAGGCCGCACCGTTGAGCGTGCCGTGCGTGCCGCCCGCGACGAGATTGGACGCGACCGTGCCGCTGCCTTCGCGGATGGGCCAGTAGGCATAAAGCCCGGTGAGCGTCGCGCCGCCGGCACTGGAAAAACCCACCCCCGTCGGGCCGTTGGTCCACATTGAATCATCGAAGACCAGATGCGCCCAGTTCGTGCCGGTCGAATCGTCGCGGGGCACGAACACCTTCGTCGCCGCGCCGGAGTTGATCAGCTTCGTCGTCGTCACGACCTGGCCGTTGCCGTAGGAGATGTCATCCTTCTGTGCCGGAAACATCGGCGCGAACTCCGTGGCGATGGTCAGGTCGGGCCGCACCAGCGCGAGATACTCACCGTCGCCGTCGAGCTGAAAGCTCGTGTGCAACGGGGCGCCCGCGTTCGTGCGATCCGCGCCGGAGGCCCAGATGATGAGGTAGGCGCCGGTGGCAAGGTTCGTGGCGGGGATGCGCCACTTGGTCAGATCGTTGGTGGTGTCGGTGAGATACCAACCGTCGAGATCTGCCATGGTCCCGCCGATGTTTTGCAATTCGATCCAGTCGGAAGCCTGGCCAAGGTCATTGGTGAGCGTGGAATCATTGCGCGCCATGAACTCGCTGATGATGACGCTGTCGGCGGCAGGCGCCGATACACACGCCCCGGCGACAAGGATTGATCCGACGAATCTGGTGAGTGAATTCTTGATATTCATAAGCATGGCCGACAACCGTCGTTGGGTTCAATTGGAACGCCTTCACTATGCCGGAATCGCGCCGGAAAACAATCTGAATTTGGGCGCTGGTGACAGCTACATGGCAGCTTGGTGAAGTTTTGGCGAAAGAATGGCCTGCGCGATTCCGTTCAGGCCCGGGAAGTGAGACGCGCCCTTGGGCGATACCCGTCTCTCAAGCCAACAAAGTAGCGGACAACTTCCCCCGAGCTTCCCATACTCCAACCCGTGCCTACACCCGTCGTCACCGTCCCACAAATGCGCGAGTGGGAAACAATCACCTGGGCATCCGGCCAGAGCGAGCAGGCCGTGATGCTTCTTGCCGGCCAGGCGATTGCGCGCCGGGCGGCGGCGCTTACCCAGCCCGGCGATTCCATCCTTGTCCTCGCCGGCAGCGGCCACAACGGCGACGATGCCCGCTTCGCCGCCGAAGCGATCACGGACCGTCAGGTGCGCCTCGTGTCCGTCACCGACCCGGAGGCAGCCGGCCGGGAAATCGAACCACTCTTCAAAACGCGGCCTGCGCTGATCATTGACGGACTGTTCGGCATCGGCCTCAACCGCCCGCTCGCCGCGCCCTGGATCAAACTCATCCAACAGATCAACGCCGCACGCCTTCCGGTGCTCGCCGTGGATGTTCCTTCCGGCCTTGACAGCGACACGGGCCTCCCGCTGGACGACGCCATTCGCGCCACCCTCACCCTCACGCTCGGCGCGGTGAAACAAGGCCTGCTCAAATCAACCGCGTGGCCATTCGTTGGTCGGCTGGAAGTCGCGCGCGACATCGGACTGGTCCCCTGCCCTTTCACCACGGAGCTGAGTTTCATCGCGCCGGAAGACTTCGCCGGCTTCCCTCCGCCCCGCCCGCCTGACGGACACAAGGGCACCTTTGGCCATCTCGTCATCGTCGCCGGCAGCATGGGGTATCACGGCGCGGCGGTGCTGGCGGCGCGCGGTGCGCAACGGGCGCAGCCGGGACTCGTCACACTTTTCACTGGGGAAGATGTTTATCATCCCATCGCCAAACAACTCCAAGCCGTGATGATCCAACCTTGGTCCGTGGAACTGCCTCTGCCCGCGTCCGCCACGGCGCTCCTGATCGGCCCCGGACTGGCCGGGCGCGACCTCCCCGAACACCTTAAACTCCACACGCGCGAGCTGTGGCAGCAATCCCCGCTCACCGTCATCGCCGACGCCAGTGCGCTGGACTGGCTGCCGCCGGGACCGTGCGCCTCGAGTGCGTTGCGCGTCATCACGCCGCACCCGGGCGAAGCCGCGCGCCTGTTGGCAACCTCCGTCTCCGCCGTGCAGTCGGACCGCCCCGGTGCCGTGCGTGAACTGTCGCGGCGCTACGGCCAGTGCCAGGTGGTTTTGAAAGGGCACCAGACCCTCATCGGTGACAGCCAGGGCGGACTCTCTGTCAATTGTTCCGGCAACCCGCACCTGGCGCAGGGCGGCAGCGGCGACTTGCTCGCCGGCTATCTCGGCGGACTGCTCGCCCAATCCGCGTTGCGTGTGGATGTGGCCCGGACGATTGGCTACGCCGTCTGGCAGCACGGTGCCGCCGCCGACGCGCTGCTGGCCACGCGCCCCAACTGGATAGTGGAAGAACTGGCGGAAGTGCTGGGAACGGCCTCGCCTGATTGCGTCGCAAGAAAATCTTGAAATGCCGTCGTGGTTCGGTAGCTTCTCATCTCGTTGCGTGCTTAGCTCAGTGGTAGAGCACTTCCTTCACACGGAAGGGGTCGCAGGTTCGAAACCTGCAGCGCGCACCACTTTTCCCGAGGGCCAGCGGGCGCAACTCAGCCCCAAGTATCACTACAACCGCGCGTTCCAACTGCGCCGGTTCGCCCACACGGTTCCTGGTTATGCGGTCTGCGATTTGGGCAAGCCGCACCTCGACGATTTCCTTTCCTCAAAGCCGATTGCCGGCTTCTCCGCCAAGAGCCGCAACCATCACCGCACCGCCATTACGCAGTTCCTTTCGTGGTGCGGGCGGAAGGATTATCTGCCCGTGAGGCACAGGTGCGGAAGGACTGGAACCGAGCAAGCTGAACCCGTTGCTCCGGCAACAGATCACGACTCCAGCACCGATGGCGTCGCCGACCTCGGCGGTAAGCCGGATGAGATCGGCAAAGTCTTCGCCGGATTTCAAAAGTATCTCTACGCCGAGACCGCTTGAGTGGTGCGGATTTGGTGGGCTTCGTCAACGGCCGGCCGCTGGTGGTCATCAAGTTGAAGCAGCCCGGCGTGCCCGCGCGGCCGTATTCGACGAGCAACTGACATACTGCAAGCAGCAAACCCCGGCGCTGTTCTGGTCCGATGCGCTGCTCTTCGTCTCAGGCCGCTGGGGTGGAGGTTTCGGGCTTCGCCGGTGACTTGTCGTCTCGGAAGATTACCGCGAACACCACAATCAGCACCGCCGACATGACCGCTGGCACGAGCCAGATGCTCGACCAATGGTGCGTCGCGCCGCCGTTGGTCGTGTAGTGCTGACCGACCACGCCGGAGAGCCACGACCCGACAAACATTCCCAGCCCCAGCGTCACGAAGGCGTGGAAGCCCTGGGTCGCCGCGCGGATGTCCGCGCTCGCGCGCTGGTCCACATACATGCGGCCCATGACGAAGATGTAGTCGTAGCACATGCCGTGGACGGCGATGGCCACGAAGAGCATCCACGCCGCATGCGTCGCCTGCGGGAAGTGCGTCAGCAGACCAAAGCGCACGGTCCACGCGATCATGCCGAGGATCAGAATGCCTTTCACCCCGAGCCGCTTGAGCAGCCACGGCAGCAGCAGGAGGAAGACGACATCGGAGACCTGCCCGAGGGTCATCTTCGCCGCCGCGTTCGGAATCTTCAGCTCGTTCATGAAGGCGTTCATCCAACTGAAGTAAAAACTCAGCGGCACACAGATGAGAAACGAGCAGAGGATGAAGGTGGCGAACGAGCGGTCGCGCATGAGCCGCAGCGCATCGAGGCCGAGCATGGTGCGGGCGTTGACCGGCGCGCCCGCGCCCTTCGGCGGCGTGTGCGGCAGCGTGAACGAGTAGAGGCCCATGACCAGCGCCGCACCGGCCGCGAGGCGGAACATCCCGGCGTTGTCCTCAAACTTCAGCGCGCTGACCAGAAGGCCTGCGGCGATCCAGCCCACGCTGCCCATGAGCATCACCAGCGGGAACTCCTTCGCCGGATTCTTCGCGTGCGTGAGCGTGAGCGCGTTCGTCAGCCCGTGGCCCGCCATGTAGCTGATCGTGTAGGCGATGAGCAGCGGGTAGAACTGCCCGAAACTCTTCAGCGTCGAAACATACCAGAGCAGCGCCGCGCCGAGGAGATGCAGCGTCCCGAGCAGCCGCTGGGTCGCGAAGAACCGGTCCGCCACGATGCCCGCGAAGAACGGTGACACCATCGCGCCGATGGCCGTGCTGCCGTAGGCGAGGCCAATCTGCCCGCCCTCGAACTTGAGCGTTGAGTTGAGATAGGTGCCCATCGTGACATACCAGGTGCCCCACACAAAGTAGTGCAGAAACACCATGAGCCAGAGGCGGAGGTAGAGGGTGAGGGACATGGCGTGGAGTATTGGAGTCCCCTTACCGACCTCGCCTGATGCGCGGCCATTCGAGCTGTCGTTGCGACGGAAGGAGAGTTCGGTGCCCCGCCTGTGACTGATGGGAATTGCCTTTTGACGCCGGACGGTTCGGCGAGAATTGCGTTTGCGCGAGGAGCATTGTCGGTGGCGTGACTTTACGCCGACAGGGTCAGGCGTAAAGCGTTTCTTTGGCGGGTTCTGGAAGGTGGGCGCCCGCGGCGTTCGACGAGAACCTGACGCACTACCAACAGCAAATCCCGGCGTTGTTCTGGTTCAATGCGCTGCCCATCGCCTCGAACGGCACGGACAGCCGCGTCGGTCCGCTAACGGCGGATTGGGACCGGTTCTTCGAGTGGAAACGCATTTAGCGCGAAGCCCGTGCCGGTCGTGATACTGGCGGATGGAATGGCTCGCGTCTCCCGTTGATCCGCGTCCAGGCGTGTCTGCTTCGTGCCCACCTCGCACCCAATTCAGGTTGCCTTTGAAACGCCCTGAAACACTCTCCGGCCACACTCGTGCACTGGAACGCCCCCTCCGGAAAGGACGCCGACAACGCCGTGCTGGAAAAACGCCTCTGGAACGCCGCCGACGGATCCACGCCATCTCCACCGCGCGGCGTAGGAATACTCGGGGGCCGTCCGCCCGGTTCCCCTCGTCTCCCTGTGCTTCGACGACCAACGCACCTGAGAAAGCAAACTTATCAACAGCTTCGTTGAGCCGGTTCTACCCAACGACCGGAACCACGATGGCGAAACCACGATGGCGAAGCTTGCCGTGCTTTGGGCGGTGCAGTTGAATCAGTTCATGCGCCCGCTCTCTCGATTGCTGCTCGTCGTGCTGCTTGGATTAGTCGCTGACGCACGAGCCGCGTCGCCGCCCTTCCGGGCCGGCGCGCACGTAGTGGACATTTCGCCCACCGGATTTCCCGTGCGCGTCAACGCCATGTTCACCGAGCGCTCGGCGAACAAGGTCATAGATCCCCTCTTCGCCAAGGCGCTGGCGCTCGATGACGGCACGACGCGACTCGTGCTGTGCGTCGTCGATACGTGCATGATGCCGCGCGACCTCATCGATCGCGCGAAGGCTGATGCGAGCAAGGTCACCGGAATTTCCACGGAGCGAATGCTCGTCTCCGCCACGCACACGCATTCCGCGCCGTCCGCGATGGGGTGTCTGGGCAGCCGCGTGGACCCGGCTTACGCGGCGTTTCTGCCGGGGCGCATCACGGCAGCGATAGTCGGCGCAGTCGAGCGACTGGCTCCGGCGCGCATCGGCTGGGCGCAAGTGGATGACTGGGAGCACACTTTCAATCGCCGCTGGATTCGTCGTCCCGACAAAATGCTCACCGACCCCTTCGGCCAGCGCAACGTGCGCGCGAACATGCATCCCGGTCACGAAAGCCCCGACGCCATCGGGCCGAGCGGTCCGGTCGATCCGCAACTCTCCGTGCTGGCCGTGCAGCGCGCCGATGGCAAGCCGCTCGCGCTCCTCGCGAATTACTCGATGCATTATTACGAGTCCGCTCTGCTCTCGTCGGATTACTTCGGACGCTTCGCACGTCACGTCGCTGCGATGCTTGGTGCGGACGACTCCTTCGTTGGCATCATGTCACAGGGAACGAGCGGTGATTTGATGTGGATGGATTACGGCGCGCCCCGCCGCCAGATCGGCTACGACGCCTACGCGAAGGAAGTGGCCCAGCGCGTCGCCGACATGGTGCGTGGAATGAAGTGGCAGGAGTCCGCGCCGTTGAAGATGGCCGAGCGCAAACTGGAACTCGGCTATCGTGTGCCCGACGAGAAGCGCCTCGCTTGGGCGAGGAAGATAGCGGCCAAACTCGGAGACAAGCTCCCGCAATCGCAGGCGGAGATTTATGCGCTCGAAGCAATTCACCTCCACGAACGCCCGCGAACGGAGTTGAAAGTCCAGGCGTTGCGCATCGGTGAACTCGGCATCGCCGCGCTGCCCAATGAAGTCTTCGCCCTCACCGGCTTGAAGCTGAAGGAGCGCAGTCCGTTCGCCGCGACCTTCAACATCGAACTCGCCAACGGTGCCGAGGGCTACATCCCGCCGCCGGAACAGCACAAGCTCGGCGGCTACACGACGTGGTCCGCGCGCACGGCGGGACTGGAGACGAATGCCGAGCCGAGAATCGTCGAGATCGCGCTCGCTTTGCTCGAAGAAGTCGCGGGCCGACCGCGCCGCGCGCCTGCCGATGAACACGGGCCCTACACGCGCGCTATTCTCGCCGCGAAGCCGGAGGCTTATTGGCGCTTCGAGGAAATGGTCATTCCCACCGCGCGCGATGCAACCAGCAAACACGATGCGACCTTCGAGGACGGCATCGCGCTCTACCTGCCCGGCGCCGATGGCCGAGTCGGGCATCAGCCGCCGGAGCCGCCCGCGACGAATGCCTTCTCCAGCCCGCGCATCAATCGAGCCGCACACTTTGCTGGTGGCCGCGTCCGCGCGAACGTGCCGCTGGGTGAAAATTATTCCGTCGAGCTGTGGCTCTGGAACGGTCTGCCCGCTGACGCTCGCGCCGTCGCTGGTTACGTTTTCTCGCGCGGCCCGGATGGCGACAAAGCCGCGCGCGGCGAACACCTCGGCATTGGCGGGACGTTTCGCGATGACCTGACGGGCAAGCTGATTCTCTTCAACGGCAACGAGCGTGATGAAGTCTTGGCTGGACGTACGACGCTGGCGCTGCGCGCGTGGCATCACGTTGTGCTGGTGCGCGAGGGCGGCAAGGTGCGCGTGCATCTGGATGGCCGAGCC
>JANNEF010000209.1:0-13888 GCA_031378375.1 Verrucomicrobiota bacterium
CACCACGGTCAAGTTAGTTCCCGTCGTCGCCACAGCCGTGACGCTGTCCGGTTGCGTCGTGACCAGGGGCGGCGTGCCCACCGGACGTTCGGTGCCCGCCGTCGGCGCAGCGGCCACCCAGTTGATCGGATCGTTGCCGTAATCAGACGCCACCTTGCGCTGGAGTGACGGTCCCAGCCCATCGGCCGCGACCTGCCACGGCGCGGAATCCCGGAACTCCACCGCGTCCACCAGCACGTAGGGCACGTCGTTGGTTTCGGGGGTGTTTGGTTTGGAAAGTTTCACCGTCTCGCCGCTGTTATCCAGCTTGCCGCCGAACGGCCCCAGCACCGCCACGTCGCCCGGCACGCCGAACCGGCTGCGGAACGAAGCCAGCCTGGCCGCGTTGGTCGCCGCAGCGGGATCGAAACTCACCACCAGGAGATAGCGGTTCGCCGCAAGGCTCGCGCCCGTGGGGAAATCAAAATCCACCGCGCCGCGCAACCGCCAGGTATTCGTCGCATGGGCTGGATCAAACAACGGCACGCTGACGCCAGTGAGGTTCAGGAGTTCGATGTACTCGTCGTCCGTGTTGTCCACGTTGCCAGCCAGGTCCGGCGGGCGGTACATGATTTCGTTGACCACCACCGGCCCGACCTTGGGGTAGGAGTTGGTCCCGCCAAAGGTCCGCTCCGTCAGCGCCACAAAATGTTCGTCGCCAATGCTGGTGACGTACGGCCCGAAGGAAACGCTGTTCTCCGCCGCGCCGAAATCATAGCCGTGCAGGTAGCCGGTGAGATTCGTGTTCGCGTCGCCGGAGAACAGAAACACCTCGTCGCCTTTCGCGCTGAACGCGAAGCTGGGCGGCACCCCGGGCATCGAATTGAAGTTCGCCTCGGTGAACACCACGAAGCCGTAGGCCGGAATCGTCGTGCCGTTTGGGATGCGGAACTTGAACGGGTTGATGAAGTCGTCGGTGAGGAACCACCCGCCGATGTTCGCCGTCTCGTCGGTGGGATTGAACAGCTCCACGCTGTCCACCAGCGGGTCGTCCGTGTGGGAGAGCACTTCGTTGACACGGATGGCGGCGATGGCGGGCGGAGCCGGGTCGTTCACGCCGGGCGAACCACCGAGTTGCCCGCTGGGCCGCCAGCTTGCCTTCATGCCCCAGGTGTCCCAGACCGCGTTCTCGTTGCGGATGACGAGCGAGAAGCCGTGGCCGTCGGTGGTCGGATACCACGCATTGTTGTAGTCAAACTCCAGCACTTTCTCGCCGACCGCATCCTCCAGGCGCAACACCTCGCCGGAGTTATCGAGCGAATCATCCAAATACTGCCCGGCGACATTCGCCGCGGCCGGATAGCGGGACATGAACGCCGCCAGATGCCTCACCACCAGCACGGTTTGCAGCGGCCCCAGGCTGGTGACGGCGCTGCCGGTGAAGCCGAAATCCACGCCGTTGGTCAGGCGCACACCGAGGAGCGAGAGCGTGACGGTGGGCGAGATGTTCTTGAGTTCGATGTATTCGTAGTCCTCCCGGTTCGTGCTCGAGCCGGCCGGCAAGGGCGACGGGTGGTACATGATTTCCGTCACGCGCAGGAATTCCTGCACCGCGCTAGGATTACCGGGATAGGTCAGCGTGTGAACCGTGCGCCCGGTGTCGTCGAGCAACTGGAGCGATTCGCCGCGCGCGTTCAACTGACCGTCGTAGTTGCCCTGCACGAACAACCCCTGGCCGCCGCGCGGCCCGGTCGTGCGCGCCCGGAACGAGGGCACGTGCGGTGACACGTAGATCACGCTGTTGGACGAAATAACCGTGCCGGGCCGGAAGGTGTGGCGCACCGCGCCGGCCAGTTTCCAGTCCGAGATGTCCACCGCGAAGGGATTCACATTGGTGATGCAAACATATTCCTGCGCCTGGTTGCCGGAGGCGGGGTTGGCGTCCACGTCGCCGATCAAGACCAGCGTGCTGGAGGACTGCGAGGCCGGGATGCGGTCGCCGCTCAACGACGCGGCCGCGTTCGTAGTGAGCCAGTTGCGGCGGCCCGGCAGGTAGAGGTCAATGATGCGCTGGGCTTCGGGGCGCATGGCGTTGTTGTTCCCCCATTTCGTCCAGTTGTTGAAGTCCATGTCCGCGTCCGACGTGCCCACGGCGGGCGGGTCCAGGAGGTCCATCATCTGCCGGATGCGCGCTTCAATGCCGAGCTGTGCCGGCGGGGTGCCCGGCGGCTTCAGCACGTTGTCCAACATGGTGCGCAGCCGGCGCAGATACATGCGCCGGAAATCCGGGTGGAGCATGATGAGATCGTAGAAGCGGTTCGCGCCCTTGCCCTGCTGCGCGGCGTTGTAGAAGGTGAGCGAGTTGTCCAGGTAGATGGTGTCGGTGAAGTAGCCGTTGGCGTCAATCCAGTTGCGGCCCCAGCTCAGGTCAATGTCCCACGGGAAGAGCATCCATTCGCCGGTGCGATCGCTGTCGCGATAGACGTAAAAGTTTTTGTGGCCGTGGTCCTGATGGCTGATGAGCGCGCTGGCCACGCAGTAACTGATGCACTGCGGCAGGTCAATGTTGTCGTAGGCGTAGAGGGCGCGCGTGGCCAGCGGGGTGGCCGGGTTGAGGCCGTTGATCAACGCCGTGAGGTCGGCACTGCCCGCCTCGAAGCGGCGGGTCTTCTTCTCGCTGCTGCCGGCGTTGGCGAGGTTGTCGTAGGTTTTGTAAAGCGCGCCGTTCGGGTCGCGGCCCACGCGATCCAGCCACAGATTGTCAGCGTCTTCGATCATGTCGGCGATGGCGAAGAAGGTTCCGTTGCGCTGCACGCGCACCTGGAAGGAGAAGTGGGCCACCGAACCGACCACCGCCGCGTACTCATAGCCCAGCGAATTGCGCATCTTCGCCTTGTCGCCGTAGTTCTGGAGCAGCTTGATGTCCTTCACGCGCGGGCCGCCGGGCTGGTAGCGGAAGCGGTTGTCCTTGTTGAAATCCAGGTCGTAACTCTTCTTTGGGAAGCCGGCGGAGCTTTGCCCGTGCAGTGACATCCGGATGTTGTCGTAAAACTCGCCCAGAAAATACATCGAACAGCGCGTGCCGCCGGTCGTGTCCCCCGCCGCCGTGTTCTCGATGAAGTGGAACACCACCGGCAGCGACGACTGGATGTTCGTGTCCACGATGACCGTGCCGAGGTACTCCGGCGAATCCAACGTGTTTTCAAACAACGGCCAGCGCGACGAACGCCCCAGCGCGTCCCCCGCCGTCACATACCACCGCACCATCTGCGAAGGCGCCGAGGCGCTCGCCGGAATCGTCGCGCCGTAAACCCCGTCGCCGCTTCCTCCGTCGCCGTGTGCGCCGTCGTCGAACATCGGCAGGACGACCGTCGCACCATACATCACGCGGTAGCGCAGAGTCACGTTCGTCACCGTCGCCGACGCCGGGGACACGCGCGCGGTCACGATGATGTCCTGGTGGTCCAGCGGCGCGAGGGGCGAATGGCGGACGTCGCCAAAGATGGGGCCGAGGTCCGCAGTGCCCGTGCCGTTCAACGCGCCGGGCGTGGGCGTCTGGAAGTAGCGGGCCGCCGTGCCAAACCCACCTACAGTCGTGCCCGTGATTTCCGCCTGGATGAAAAAGTCGTTGTTGGTCGCGCTGAAGTTCAAGCCCTGGATGGCCAGCACATTCAGGCCCGGCGAGAGCAGGCCGGCGCGCGAGGAAATATCGAACGATTCGAACGCGCGGGCCGCGGTGTCGGGATGCTGCGCGGTCGCCGCAGAGTTCCAATCCAGCGTCAACGGCGCGTTGGCGAAGCTGACCAGCACGCCGTTGAGATAGGCGGCGAAGCCGTCGTCGTAGCGCATCCGCAACGTCATCCGATCCACGCGCGCCGGGTCATCCACCATGAACGGCAGGCGAATGAAGGCAGAGCTGTTTTGGTTCCGCATCGCCGCCTGCACGTCGGTGGCGATGAGGTCGTTGAGCAGCACGTTGGGCGCGTTGGTGCCGGCGATGTAGAGCGCCAGCACCTCGGCCGCGTTGAGCGCGCGATCATAGAAGATGACTTCATCAATCTGGCCGTTGAAAAAATTCCCGGTCGCGTCCTGAATGCCGCCGCCACCAATGCGGAAGGGGTCGCCGGAACTGCCGTAGTTGGCGGTGGCACCGCCGCCGGTGGCGCGCTGCGTGCCGTCCATATAGATGCGCAACAGGGTGCCGTCCCCGATGGCCACGATGTGATGCCAGGTGTTCAGGGGGAACGGATAAACCACCTGAAAGCTGCCGCCGCCCGGCGTCCACAACTCCATGGTCAGGCCGCTGGCGAAACCAAATTCCACCACATCGTTCTGGCCATACAAACCAATGCGCGCGCCCGGAGTGACGGCGGGCTTGATCCAGCCGGACAGCGTAAACGCGCCGCGCCCGTTCAACAGGCCGACGGGACCGGCCACGAATTGATTCGCGCCGTTGAAAGTCGCGGTCGCGTTGTCGCCCTCGAAACCGTTGAAATCCGGCGGGCGCGGGCCGGCCTGGCCCATCGCGGGCGCGCCGTTGTATGTCCCGTTCATGGCCGCGCCACCCGTGCCGAGGTTCGCAGCCACCGTGCCGCTGGCTTCGCTGAAACGCCAGTAGCCGATGGGCGCGGTGGGCAGCACCACGCCGCTGTAGGTGTTCTCGCCCGGATCGGAGACGCCGGTGTCGTAGCCCACGCCGTTGGTGCCGGCCAGCCACGCGCCGTCCACGAAGCCCAACTGCGTCCAGTCCGTGCCCAGCGCGCCGTCGGCGGGGATGAGCACGCGCGCCGGCGCGCTGTTGGACAGAAGCGTGAACGTGGCGGTTTCGACACCGAACCCGTAGGAGACGTCGGCGTATTGATTGGGATACTGGGGCGTGAACTCGGAAACAATCGTGCCGTCGGGCATCGCCAGCGCCAGATACTCGCCGCTCTTCTCCAGCTTGAAATTGGTGTGCAACGCGCGGCCCGGCACGCGCACGTCGTTTTCCGAGGCAAACACAATCAGGAACACGCCGGGGTTGATGTTGGTGGCGGGGAACTGCCATTTGCCGGGGTTGTCTGCGGTGTCGGTGAGCGACCAGTTGAGCAGGTTCACCGCGCTGGCGCCGGCGTTGTAAATCTCGATCCAGTCGGACTTCACATTGTTCTCGTCGCTCAGGCCGTTGTCGTTGTCCGCCATGAACTCGGTGATGAACACGCTCGGTCCGGCGGCGTTCGGGTCCAGCACGTAAGTCCAGTTTTCGGCCACGAAGGCGTTCTGCGCGGGCGAGGTGTCCCGGATGCCGTGCCCGCCGGCCCAGGTGATCTGCACGATGCGGTTGGTCGGCTCGGTGAAGCGGAACGAGTATTGGCTGGCAGTCGATGCGATGACGTTTGTCGCAGCCACGCCGTTGATAATGAGGTCGCCCGCGTCCACGCCCGACACCGGCTCGCTGAACTGCACGTCAATCTGCGTGAGCGTCGCCACGGTCGAATTGGCGATGGGCGTCGTCGCCGCCACGATGGGAGGCGTGTTATCCACGAGGGTGTATTGCCACGTGGCGTTGCCGACGGTGTGATCGAACGGGTTGCCGGGGAACGCAAGGTCCGTGATGCCGTGACCGCCAGCCCAGGAGATCGTCACCATGCCGTAGGCTGGTTGGTTGAAGGTGAACACGAACGATTCGTTCGTGCCGGCGACGCCGGCGGCGGGTTGGCCGTTGACGAGCAAATCGCCCGCATTCACGCCAATGACCGGTTCGCTGAAGATGACGGAAACCTGGGTCAGCGCGTTCAACGTGCCCGGCAACGGACTGGTGCTCAGAAGCGTCGGTGGAGTGGGATCGACCAGGATGGAATTGAGCTGCACGTCGAAGCCCAGGTCGCTGCTGCCCAGGGTCGCGTTGAACACCTGGATGGCCAGCGTGTTGTTACCGACCACGAGGTAGCCCGACGGCGCGGGCGTGGTCAGATCGTAATCGCTGAACGGCTGCACGTCTCCGAGCGCGGTCGCGGCGAAAAATGTTCCGATGACCGGATCGCCCGCCGGCATGTTGAAGCGATACACCTCGACGCCGTTGATGAAGGCGATGAAACCGTCGTCGCACGCCGCGCTCAACCGCAGCGCGCTGATTTCCGCCACGTTCGTCAGCGTGAACGTCCGCCGCAGAAAGATACAACTGTATGTGTTGATCATGTCCGTGATCGGCGTGCCGCCCGGTTGCACGTCGCCATACCAGAACGGCGTCGGCGCGGCCTGAATCCAGCCCGCGTCGTTGAACAGGTTGGACCGCCACGACGGGATGGGCGTGGAGGCTTCGTTGGTGCCTTTCCACCAGTTCCAGGTGGCATTGGTGTTGACCAGCACGGCGGCCTGGCTGGAGGCGGCGAACGTAAGGGTTAAGGCGAGTATCAGTGCTTGGAAGCGGATTGAAACGGATTTCATAATGTGAGGAATGCGTGACGATTGCATGACGAAGTCCCGCGTGAGCACACCACGACCGGGCATGGCCGGAACAAGCGCACACAACAATGGGTCATGGCGAAAAACCTAGCATGGCCACCCGCGAGAGTCGAAGCTTTTTCTTCGCCGGCCAACAACTCGAACTCACAGGCTCGCCTACCTGTCGAAACGCGCCACCGCCGCCCGCAGCTCGACTGACAGAAACTCGCGGCCCGCGCGGACGATTCGAACCGCCGCAGCCAGGTGGCGGCACCCGGTTCACTTGGAGAGGTGACTTGCCGCGCGGCGAAGCAGCCAGGGTTCCGCCCCGAGTTTTTTGGCGCGGGCCAGATCTTTTTTTGCGGCGCGCGGGTCGCCTGACAACGCGTGGCCGAGGGCGCGGTCGGCCAGGAGGGTGACGTCGGGATGCTGCGGATGGAGTCGTTCGTTGATTTCTTCCAAGGCGGCGCGGAGGTCGGTGCGGGCGGCGGCGGAGTCGCCCTGTCCGATTCGCGCACGGGCACGACGGAGCAACCAGGAGCTGCGCCAGCGCGAGTCGCGGAGGTTCGGTTCGATCTGTTGGAGAGCTTCATCGAAGTGGCGGGCGTCCAGGAGCGTCTCGATCCACTCGACTTCCAGCACGGCACTACCGGTCCGCTCGAAGCCGTCACGCAAGCCGCGCAAACACTCGTTGGTGAGGCCCAGGCGGATCTGGTATTGGGCACGCGTGAGATACCATTCAGGATCGGCCGGCGGGGAGGCGAAGGCCCGGCCGCAGTCGGCAAGGGCCATGGCGTGTTCGCGGCGGGCCGAACGGACTGCGGCGCGAATCATCACCAACGCGGCGGGATCGGCGTCAGGCGCGGCGCACTCCAGGGCGCGTTGAATGGCGTCGAGGGCGGGCGCGGTCTTGTTTTGGGCGAGACAGATGCGGGCGAGTTCAGCATGGGCGGTGGCGAAGCCGGGTTGCAGTTTGACGGCGCTTTGCAGATCGCGCGCGGCGGCGGGCAGTTTGCCGAGGACACGGTATTCGATGGCGCGTTGATAGAGCAAGTCGGGGGTGCTGCCGTGAAGTTTCATCCGCGCGGTGAGTTGCTCGACGAGGTGTTCGGGGCTGTCGTGCGCACGGAGAGGCGCGGCGCAGAGCATGACCGCAACGAGGATGAGGCCGAGGCGCACGGGGACGGGGTAAGCGATCGTGAGCATGAGCTTCCGTCCCTCAGCTGGGGAGCAGGTCGAGTTGCGGCGCGGGATGCTGGCCGAGGGGGTTGCTGGCGAACTCGCCGGCTTCGAGGCGACCGAGCCATTGGGCGATGGCGGCGAGGACTTGAGCGACGGGCAGGTGATCGTGCGGCGAGGGATATTTCTCCAGGTTGGCCTGGGCGAGTTTGAAGAGCGCGGCGGCGGGGCGCAGCCGGTCTTTTTGGAGATGCACGAACGCGCCGGCGAGTTGAATGAGGCCCTTGTAAAACGCGCCGTTGGGACCGTGGCGGTCGGCGAGCCAAAGTTCTTCGAGGACGTCATGGGATTCGTAAAAGAGGCCCTGATTGAAGCAGGCGAAGTAGCCGAGGTAGTGGGCATCAAGCGGTCGGCCCCGGCAGGCGTCAATGAGGGCGGCGATCTTCGCGCTTTTTTTGCTCATGGCCGCGACGATAGAATGAAGGAGAGGAAACGTAAACCCGGTTCGCGTTGGCTCGAAGGACTTCACCAATTTTTCCGAATGGCATCCGGGCTACACCGCCAGTTGTGCCACGCCCCTCGGAAGGTCGAAGCACACGGTCACGGCGTCGCCGGCGCGTGTCCAGGTGGCGCCTTGCAAATCCAGGGCGCGCGGCACTTCCTTCAAGGGCGCGGGTTCGCCTTTCACGGTCAGGCGCGGCGCGGCGTCGCCACGCGCGGAGACCTTCACGGTGAATTGCGGACACGCGAAGGGCGCGCGGAGGGTCACGCGGTTCGCTTCGCGTTCGATGCGCGTGAGTTCTTTCGCCGCCCAGTAGCGGGCGACTTCGCTGAGTTTCATCCACAGCAGATGATCGAAGCGCGCGTGCAGCCGGCGGACGACTTCCTGAAAGATTTTGAAGCCGGTTTCCTCGCCGTTGAAGTGGATGCCGGTCCAGTGCGCGAGCATCAGCGCCGGTTCGCCGCGCGTGATGACGTCCACCATGCGGCCGGTCTGCAAGTCGGCGGTGATGAATTTGTCCACGCCGCCGGGTGGAGTGTTGTCCCAGCCGCCGGTCCAGTCGCCGGTGCAGCCGATGATGCTGACAACGCAGCGCGGGTCCGCGCCGTCGAGACCGGCGGCGTATTCGACGCGCGGGGCGACGCTCTGGTCGCCCTTGTCGTAGAGGTGGCGGAAGTAGTGCGGCACCTCGGCGTGGAAAACGTCGCGCACGGATTGGAGGGTGGCCTGGGCGAGTTGCGGGAGGGCGCGGTTGCCGAAGCCGCCGGGGGTGGTGACGCCTTCGCACGGGAGGCCGGCCTGCTTGAGGATGTTCAGCGCGTAGGCGAGGTAGCCGGCGATTTCATCGGCGGATTTGCCGGTGGTCCATTCCCAGTTCTCCATGAAACGCGGCGTGTGCTCGGCGTAGGGATGGCCGGTCTTGATGTCAATGACGCGGGTGTGGGTGACCATTTCGGGGTGGATGTCCCAATTGGGCATCATCACGGTGCGGACGAGTTCGAGGCTGTCGCTCAACTCGCGCGCCGTCCAGCCCGGCAACTGGCGGTCGAGCCGCCCGACGCACGCTGGGTACGGGACGATGCTGTATTTGCCCTTCACGCCCTGGCCGGCGCACCACTCGCCGAACTTGCGGACGAAGGCGTCGGGGATTTCGTGCGGCCAGTCGCGCCAGTTCTTTTTGTAGGTGGCGGTCGCGCCGCCGAAGGCCGTGTCGAACTGCGGCATGGCGAAGCGGTTGAGGTTCACCAGGCAGGTGGAGTCGTCAATGATGAGGCCGACCGGCACGCGGGCGCGGGGGTTGAGCACGGTGACGCCATCGGCCCGGGCGGGGCGTTCGCCGGGGATTTGGGCGAGGAGTGGGAGTGCGAGGGTTCCGCCGAGGCCGAGGGCGGCGTGTTTGAGGAAGGCACGACGGGGCAGTTGGTTCATGGGCGCAGACTGCCGCGTAAGGTGGGAAGTTTCAACCGGGAATCGGAGCAGCCGGTTAAAAAGAGAGAGGCCGGACAACAGGTCCGGCCTCTTCACACAGGCCACACTGGAGAACTCAGTGTGGTTAACACGCCCTCACCATACGCCGGGGCGTGTCCCCCGCCAGTCACCAGTACTGGGGACAGGGCGGCAAGGCCGAGGCCGAAACATCGAACGCCGAACATTCAACGTTCAACGTCCAATGATGCGGCCCGCTGCCGGGTCGGTGTTCGATGTTGAAAGTTGGATGTTCGGTGTTCATCCGGGATAAAATCCGCGCGGCTTAATCCGGCGGCGGCTTCAGGTCGCGGAAGTTGTCGTCGTAGAGATGGACACGCATGGCGAAGTGCAGCGGGATGGTCACGAACAAGCCGACGCAGCAGGCGAGGAGGCCCATGCTGAACAGCACGTTGGCGACGAAGACAAAGAGCAAGGTCATCCAAAAGCGTTTGCTGACGAGTTTGCGGCTCAGTTCCATCGCGGGCCAGAAGCTCATCCGCTTGTCGAGCACCAGCGTGAGCGAGAACGTCCAGAGTGTGTTCAGGCAGGTGACGACCGCCGTGGTGAACAGCCCCAGGCCGACGAGCATCAGCGCGCTTTCGGGAGTGAGTTGGGGCAGCTTGTGCTGGCGCAGCAATTCCGCCGTGAACCCCACCTTCTCCAACATGAGGCCGAGGGGCAGCGTGCAGAGCGCGGTGGCGGAGCCTTGCACGACCGACGCGAGCACCAGTTGTCCGAAGCGCTGGCCAAACCCGGCGAAGGCGTCGCCCACTCCGGCGGACTCGCCGCGCGCCAGCAGCAGAAAGAACCACATCAGCCCGCCCATCAGCGGCCCGGTGAAAAACATCGGCAGCACTGCACCGGCAAACGGCACCACCCTGCCGATCCCCTCTGAGAGCAGCCAGCAGCCGACAAATACCACGATTACCAGCGCCGTCGCGCCCACGACGGTGCCCGGCTGTGCGGTGAACAATTTCCACGCGCGCTCGAAACATCCGCCGATGTCCACGCGGTATTCGCGCGCGAGCAAGGCGGCTTCGTCCATCGGCTCCCCGGCGGGCTCCCCGGCGGGCGCACCACCCGCGAAGCGTTGCACGAAGCGCGGCTTGCACAGGGCGCAGACGGATTGATCGCCGTAGCGAACCAGTTCGTCCGGCGAGAAAAAGTTCCCACACTCGCAACAAGCGACGCTGCCAGGCGGTGGAGCGACGGCGGCGGGTTCCGGTCGCAGCGGGTGTCCGGTCGGCGGTGGCGAAAGGATTATCTGCTCGTGATAGGGACGCCAGTTGGACATGCCGTCACGCCACACGAGTGTATGGCCGGTGACGTGGCCGGTCCGCACGAGTTCGGCGAGTTCGGCATCAGTGACCGGCCCGCGCTGCGCTCCCGCTTCGACGTAATACCAATTCATAATCAGCGAGAGTTACAAAGCCGCCAGAGCCTTCGCCGCCGCGCGCGTCGTTTGCTCAATGTCCTGCACGGTATGCGCGGTCGAAATGAACCCTGCCTCAAACTGCGACGGCGCGAGATACACGCCTTCGTTCAACATGCCGTGAAAGAATTTCGCAAAACGGGCGCGGTCGCTCTTCATCGCGTCGGCCAGGTTGTGAACCGGCTCGCTGGTAAAGTAGCCGCAGAACATCGAGCCGCAGCGGTTGAACTGCACGGGCACGCCCGCCGACTTCGCGGCGTCGCGCATCCCGGCTTCGAGTTGCGCGCCGCGTTGCTCCAGCGTGGCGTAGGCGTCGGTTGCGCGAAGTTCCTCCAGCGCGGCGAGGCCCGCCGCCATCGCGACCGGGTTGCCGCTCAACGTGCCGGCCTGATACACCGGCCCCAGCGGCGCGAGACAATCCATGATGTCCGCCCGCCCGCCAAACGCGCCGACCGGCAGGCCGCCGCCGATGACTTTGCCGAAGCAACTCAGATCCGGCGCGATGCCGAACCGCTGTTGCGCCCCACCCCACGCGAGGCGGAAGCCCGTCATCACCTCGTCGAAGATCAGCACGCTGCCGTGCGCCGCCGTGATCTCGCGCAAGAATTCCAGGTAGCCCGGTCGCGGCAGATACAGTCCGGCGTTGCCCGGCACCGGTTCCACGATGAGGCCGGCGATTTGATCCCTGTTCGCCGCGAAGATCGCTTTGAGCGCCTCCGTGTCGTTGAACTGCGCAACCACCGTGTGTTGCGTGAACGCCGCCGGCACGCCCGCGCTGTCCGGGTGGCCAAAGGTCAGCGCTCCGGAGCCGGCCTTCACTAGCAGGGAGTCGGCGTGGCCATGGTAGCAGCCGTCGAACTTGATGACCTTGTCGCGCCTGGTGAAGCCGCGCGCCAGCCGGATGGCCGACATGCACGCCTCGGTGCCGGAGTTGCACATGCGCACTTTCTGCATGCTGGGCACGGCGCCGCAGATCAGTCTGGCCATCGTCACCTCGTGCGGATTGGGGATGCCGAAGCTCGTGCCCAACTCCGCCGCCGCTTTCACCGCCTGAATGATTTTCGGATGCGCGTGGCCGTGGATGGCCGGTCCCCAGGTGCCGACGTAATCAATCAACTCGTTGCCGTCCACGTCCCACACCCGCGCGCCGCTGGCTCGTTCAACGAAAAAGGGCTGGCCGCCCACGGCGCGAAACGCGCGCACCGGCGAGTTCACGCCGCCGGGGATGAAGCGCAGCGCCTCGGCAAACAACTGTTCGGAGTTGGCCCGTGAAATCATGGCGGGATAATAACGGGCGCGACCGTGAACGCACGCGGAAAGATCAAATCCGCTCGAAGTACCGCTGCCGTTCCCAATCCGTCACCGCGTTGTCGAACGCCTGCGTCTCCAAGCGCGCCGTGTGAACGTAAAAATCCACCACCGCGTCGCCCAGCGCCTGCCGCGCAAGCCGGCTGCCGTCGAGCAAGTCGGCGGCGTCACGCAACGTCTTGGGCAGCGACGGCAGCTTGGCGTCCGCGTAGGCGTTGCCTTCGTACGCCGCGCCGCAGTCGAGTTGTTCCGCGACGCCGGCCATGCCCGCGATGAGGGTCGCGGCAAAGGCGAGATACGGATTGGCGTCCGCGCCCGGCATCCGGTTCTCGATGCGAAAGGATCCGCCGGTGCCCACGACCCGGAAACCCACAGTGCGATTGTCGAACGCCCAGGCCAGCTTCGTCGGTGCCCAACTCGACGATTGATAACGCTTGTAAGCGTTGATCGTTGGCGCGAAGAAATACGCCAGCTCGCGCCCGTGCTGCATCAACCCGCCGAGGAACTGGCGGAATAGCTTCGTGCCGCATTGCTTCTTCGCGTCCCAGAAAAGATTCCGCCCGCCGTGCCACAGGCTGGTGTGAATGTGGCAACTGTTTCCCGGCTCGGTGACGGACGGCTTGGCCATGAACGTGACCGAGCGCCCGTGTTGCGCGACGATCTCCTTCACGCCCTGCTTGAACAGCGTGTGCCGATCCGCCATCTCGACCGGCTCGGCATAGGTGAAGTTGATCTCGTGCTGGCCCCGGCCCCACTCGCCCTTGCTCGACTCGACCGGCACACGCGCGGCGATCATCTGATTGCGGATGGCGCGAAACAGCTCCTCGTCTCGCGCGGGCTGCATCGTGTGATAATCAATCCGGTAATCGCTCGCGGGCGTCAGCTCGCGATAGCCGGCGGCGAAGGCGGCGGGGAAACTTTGGTTGAAGAGGTAGAACTCCAGCTCGCTGGCGATGTTGCAGACGATCTTTTTGCGCGCGAGCAACTCCACCTGCCGTTGCAAGAGTGTGCGCGGCGCTTCCTCCACCGGCTTGCCACTGTGATGGTGAAAGTCGCACAGCACGAAGACCGTCGCCGGCAGCCATGGGATGCGTCGCAGCGTCGTCAGGTCCGGGCGCAGCTCGAAATCGCCGAAGCCCTGCTCCCAGTTGGCCAGCGTGAAACCCGCCTGCGGCTCCATCTCGATGTCCACCGTAAGCAGATAATTGCACCCGTGCGTCGCGTGCGTGGCGACGTGGTCCAGAAAGAACTGGCCGGTGAACCGCTTGCCCACGAGGCGGCCGAAAACGTCCGGGCAGGCGGCCACGATGGTGTCAATTTCGCCGCGCTTCACCATCGCTTTGAGCGATTGAAGATTCATTGGCAGCGCTCAAACCTACTCAGGCCCTGACGCGGATGCCGCCACGCAATCACCCCGCTGTTGTCAACGGCGTAGCTCATGATGACGAAAGCGCGCGAGATATCCACGCACCGCTCCATTGGCATGTCGCCCGCGACCTGCGTCCGGCAGGAAATTAACGGCGGAACTGCAACGACGCCGCAGGCACCACTTCATGAGCGCAGGGCTGGTTGGTCGGGGCGTCCGGCGTGAGTTCGTT
>JANNEF010000220.1:0-6263 GCA_031378375.1 Verrucomicrobiota bacterium
GCAGATTGGCCTCGGCGTTGGCGATGGCCGTTTCGCCGACCTCCCAGGCGGCCATGGCGCTGTCGAGCACGCCCAGCGGCGCGTTGAAAGTCGGATTGGCGGCGGCGGCGGTGGCCAGCCGCGGCCGGGCGTCCGCGAGGATTTCGCTCATCAGGGTGTAACTTTCGGCGGTGGCGACATCGAATTGATTCGTGGCGTATTTGGAAGGTTCTTCAGGCATAGGTCATGGGGTGGTTAGTATTTGATGCGATGAAAAAGCGCGCTGGCAATTGGGTCAAGCAGGAAAAAACCGCTTCATCGCGGGATGCCGGGGATGCGGGCGCAGTCTGCGGCTTCCGATGGCGCGATAGCGTCCTGGACTGCGGCAGCCCTCTGCCGCTTTCCCACCGGGGGAGCGCCTCCCGAAGCGGCAGAGGGCTGCCGCAGTCCAAAAGCTTCGCCAAGTCCGAACATCCAGCGGACCAATCCCCAACTCGGCAATGGCATTCTGAACATCCAGCGGCCATCCGGCGACCTCACCTGAGCGATTCTGAACGTCCGGCGGGCCTTCGGCTACATCGCCGTAGCGGTTCTGAATGTCCAGCGGCCTTCCGGCGACCTCACCGGAGCGGTTCTGAACGTCCAGCGGACCTCCGGCGACCTCGCCGGAGTGGTTCTGAATATCCAGCGGGCTTATCCCGATGTCGGTTTTGCTATAGGTCAGCACCAGTGGTATGCCAAGCAATTAACTTTTCCATATTCACAAGGCGAATGCGTGCGCTTGTGGAGGCGCTTTCGACAGCACCACTTGTGAAATAACTGGTCGTGACGATGTAGCCTAACCAGGCCCCATTTTCCTCCACGACGCCCTTGAACTGCTGAACGACCGGACGTCCGATAGGATTGTCCGCAGCGTTTCGTTTGCACTGAACCACCACGAGACCTTCAGGATGCCGCGCAAAGCCATCTACGCCGGCATCATTTGATTTTTGCGTGACCCAAGCAAAGAGTCCTTTGTCCTGAAAGAACGCCATGACATGCTTCTCGAACTCAAACGGGTCCATCGTTTGCAAGCGCCACCGCAGTTCCTCTTCACTTCCGTGGATCGGCTGTTTCTTCGGTGCCACTGGTTTCGCGACCATGGCCTCCCGAAGATCCTTCCTTACGCGGCGCAACGCTTCGTCACGGGCGATTTGGCCAACGATGCTCGCGATGTGACTCGTTGCTTCAGGGTTTTTCCAAAGGCTCTGTAGCAAAGTAATTGCGCCCACGACGGCAAGTGCGACCACGAACGCGAGTAACAAGATCGGAGATCCAAATGCCCCACCAAGAAGCACAATGCCACTCGCTGCAGAACCGAAAATCAAAATAGCTGGAACAGTTATGAGAACCACGATCACAATCGGCCAAGGTGTACGGCGAAGCCTGGAAAAAAGTGGAGCCTTTGCTTGTGAAGCTTGTGGAGTTCTGGGGTTGGCCAATTGTGAGGCTGATCCCACAACGGGAATCAAGGGCGGAACTCGTAACGGAGGTGGGGTAGGCGGTGCCGGCGGTGGGACTGGTGGTGGTAGTGGCGGCGGTGGCGGGCACTGACCAAGCGGAGGTGTTGGAATGGGAGGAGATTCTTCCATATCCGACTCGATTTATTATCTACGTTGCTTGTCCACAAATGGGGTTGGCGGTTCATGTGACCATACGGCCAGTTCCATGCCAGTGCCGGGCAGCTTCTTGAGTTGCTCCAGGTTGTCGCCGCAGTAGATGACGCGGGTGTCGAGGAGCGAGGAGGGACGACGCTTCACCCCGGCCTTTTCACCCTCGGCGGGAGCGGGACTCTTTGGTGAGCGTGACATGGGCGGAGCCTAGCGAGACGCAAACGCGCGGTCAACCGCGCCATTGAGCGGTCTAGTCACAGCGTCCCCAGCGTCGAGGTTACAATGGACGAGGCGGGTGCCGCCACCGGGTTACTTCGGCAGCAACTCGGCGACGAGGGACTTCTCTTCCTTCAACTCGTTTTCCGTGGCGGTGATCTTCGCGCGGCTGAAGTCGTTCACGGGCACGCCCTGGACGATCTCCCACGTCTTGCCGTCGCTGCGCATCGGATAGCTGAACATCAATCCCTTCTCGATGCCGTAGCTGCCGTCGGAACAGATCGCCACGCTGAAGAAATCGCCGGGCGCGGTGGGCGTGGTGAGGCAGCGGACGGTGTCCACCACGGCGTTGGCGGCGCTGGCGGCGCTGGAGAGGCCGCGCGCCTCGATGATGGCCGCGCCGCGCTTCTGCACGGTCGCCAGAAAATCCTTCTCCAGCCATTCACGATGCCCGATGACGTCGGGCACGGGGCGGTTGTGAATCTTCGCGTTGAAGAAATCGGGATACCTGGTGGAGCTGTGGTTGCCCCAGATGGCCAGGTTGCTGACGGCGGTGATGTCCACGCTGGCTTTTTTGGCGAGTTGGGACTTGGCGCGGTTTTCGTCGAGCTTGGTCATGGCGAACCAGCGGTCGCGCGGCACGCCGGGGGCGTTGTTCATGCCGATGAGGCAATTGGTGTTGCACGGGTTGCCGACGACGAGCACGCGCACGTCCTTCGCGGCGTTCGCTTCGATGGCTTTGCCCTGGCCGATGAAAATCTTTCCGTTGATGCCGAGGAGATCCTTGCGTTCCATGCCGGCCTTGCGCGGCACGGAGCCGACGAGCAGCGCCCAGTTGACGCCTTTGAAACCTTCAGCGAGATCGGCGGTGGGCACGACGCCTTTGAGCAGCGGGAAGGCGCAGTCGTCGAGTTCCATCACGACGCCGTTGAGTGCCTTGAGTGCCGGTTCGATTTCGATGAGGTGCAGGATGACGGGCTGGCTGGGGCCGAACATCGCGCCGGAGGCGATGCGGAACAGGAGGGAATAGCCGATCTGGCCGGCGGCCCCGGTGACGGCCACGCGAATGGGTGTGGTGTTCATAATTGATTCGTTAAATGCGCGCGGAGTGTAGCGGCGGCGTTTTCCAGGACGCAAGCGCGAAGCGGCAAATTGCCGATAGCACGCGTCGCGTTACTGGTGCGGGGCTTGACTTGAGTCATGTTAATTGCGCCGGGAGTGTGGATAATAAATGAGAAAATGATTGTGAACTACTGCGAAGCTGGAATACTGACCTTCCCCTGTAACGAGGGCGGCGGAACGTGGTTCCAAGCCGTCGTAGTTGGGGCGGCAATGGTGCTCGCCACGAAGCCATCGTTCGTAGTTTTACTGACTGGCGTTCACTCGAACGTGGTGTAAAGTCGGCGTGGTTTTCCAGACGAATGCTGTCATGGACGGACGGTGTTTGGCTGGAGGTGGCGTGGGGAAAATCCTGTGTTGGCGGTAAAAACTTGGTGGGCGGTTCAAAATTATTATTGAAGTAAAGACGTTATGAAAAATCAGAACATGAAAAACCTTGGTCCTGCGAATTCCGGCGCGTGTCCGGCGCAAACGTACAGTCGGCCTGGCCGCCGGCTTCACTCTCTCCTGGCCGCACTCATGGTGTGCCTCGGCTTATGCGCCGGAGCCTGGTCGGCCTCGGCGCAAGCGCCGACGATCAGTTGCCCGGGCAACATCACGGTGACGAACGATCCGGGCAAGTGCTTCGCCACGGTGCCGTTCACCGTGAACTCCGGGGGCACGCCGACGCCCGTCGTGACTTGCACGATGGGGTCCACGGTCGTGACCTCGGCGTGGATGTTCGCCGTGGGTACGAATGTCGTGACCTGCACCGCCACGAACGGCACCTTGCCGAACGCGACGTGCAGCTTCACCGTCATCGTGCGCGATGTGACGCCGCCGCAGTTTACCAATTGCGTGGCGCAGGTGTTCACGAACACGCCCGGCCAGTGCGGGGCCATCGTGAACTACGAGCGTCCGTCTGCGGCGGACAATTGCGGCGGCATTCTTTACGCCGCCAGCCGCCCGGGGCAGTTCGTCGAGCTTTTCCTGAGCAGCCGCTCGGGCCGGGTCGTGGGCAACATGCCCGCGTCGGGCGAGATTGAATTCGACAATATTAACCGCCGCGGCTTCAGCCAGTTGCCGGATGGCAACACGTCCGGACAGGAATTCGGTCTGCCGTTCGGCCAGACCATCGGGGCGCAGATTCCCAATGATGGCGTGCAGTTCAGCGCCTACGGGGGCATGGAGTATGTGGGGGCTACGCTCTACGCCTCGCGCACCGTCGGTTTTTACGAGGAAGATCGTGACCACCCATCCGAATTGCGCACCTTGAATCCGTTGACGGGCGTTTCGACGCTGATCGGCTTGACGGGCGTCGGGCAGATCAACGGTCTGGCCTATGACCAGGCCAACGACATCCTCTATGGCACCACGGGGTTTTACTTCGAGAGCGCGACTGTCACCAATCTCGTCCCTTCCCGGCTGGTGCGACTCAATCGGGCCACCGGCGTGGCGACGGACATCGGGCCGGTGGGTTTTCCGCTGGGCAGCCTGGAGTTTGGGCCGGACGGCTATCTCTACGGCGGCACCGTCGCTGGGCCGCTCCTTGCCGTCCCCTTCACCAACAACGTCAGCGGCGTTCATGTTGATCCCCGTGGCAAAATCATCCGCATCAATCCCGCGACCGGCGCTGGTTTCGAGCTGTGGCAGGCGAGTCCGCTGCTGTGGACCGGCCTGGCCTGTGTCGAGCGCGTCGGCGGAGTGCTGCCGACGATCTGCACGCCGCCCGCCGGCTCGTTCTTCCCCGTGGGCACCACGATGGTGAGTTGCACCGCGCGGGATCCGTCCGGTAACACCAACGGCTGCGTCTTTCCGTTGACGGTGTTGCAAAATGAAGCGCCCACGGCCACGCCGCTAGCCAACGCGACGGGTTTCCTCGGCGAAAGCGCCACCTTCCAGACCACCGTCGGCCCGTGCCCGTTGGGTGGGACGTTCGTCTGGCGCAAGAATGGCGGCTCGCCGTTAGCCTCGACGACCCGGACCTTGACGATCACCAACCTTTCGGTCGCGGACGAAGGAACCTACTGCGTGGAAGTCAGCACCAGCGGCGGCAGTGTGACCAATTGCGCGACACTCCGTGTCATCAACAGCTTTGATGCCTGCATCATCAGCCGGTGGAAACTTGACGAAACCTCCGGCCCCACCGCCCTGGATTCCGTGGATGGCAACCCCGGCACGCTCATGAACGGCCCCACGCGGTCGCCCGGCCAGTTCGGCAACGCGCTGTGCTTCAATGGCGTCAACCAATACGTGAACATCCCCGACAGTGACTCGCTGGACCTGCCCACCAGCATGAGCATCAGCCTGTGGTTCAACCCCTCGCAGTTGCTTAACGCCTCCAGCGGCCGCAAGGACCTGTTCAAGAAATACCTCTCGTTCTGGATGATCCTGAACTTCCCCAGCGGCGACGGCAAGCTGGCCTTCGTGCTCAACGCCGGCGCGTCAAAGGTGAAATCCACCACCGCCTCCTGGGCGCCGAACGCCTGGTACCATGCCGTGGCCACCTATAATGGCACGAACATGAACCTCTACATCAACGGCGTGCTGGAAGGCACCGCCACCGCCAGCGGCCCGCTCACCAAGAACACGTCGCCCGTGCAAATCGGCGGTAACACCGAACAGAACATTTATTTCCCCGGGTGCTTGGATGACGTGCGCGTCTATGGCTGCACGCTGCCCGCTACCGCGGTGGCGGCGCTCTACGGTGGCACCTCGCCCCCGGCGAACCTCCCGCCGACCATCTCGGACAGCACCAACCGCACGATTCTCAAGAACACGTTCGTGGACGTGCCCTTCACCGTGGGCGACCCCGAAACGCCCGCCGGCAGCCTCGGCGTGAGCGCCACCTCGTCCAACGTCGGTCTCGTGCCCAATGCGCCGGCGAACCTCACCCTCAGCGGTGCTGGGGCCAACCGCAACTTGCGCGTCACGCCCGCAGCCAACCAGATTGGTGCCTCGACCATTACGATTACGGTCACCGACGGCACCAACAACACCAGCGACACGTTTGTCCTCACCGTGCAGGAACCGCCCGCCGGGAACACCCCGCCCACCATCACGAGCAACGGCAACACCAATACGCTCGAAGACACGGCCATCACCGTGCCCCTGACCGTGGGCGACGCGCAAACCGCCGCCGGCAGTCTCGGCGTCATCGCCGTCTCCTCCAACACCGGCTTGGTGCCCAATGCGAACATCACCCACGGCGGCAGCGGGGCGAACCGCACCCTCACCCTCACACCCGCGCTCAACCAAAGCGGCGCGACGACCATCAGTGCCATTGTGACGGACGGGGGCGGCCTCACCGCCACCAAG
>JANNEF010000223.1:0-28310 GCA_031378375.1 Verrucomicrobiota bacterium
GCAGATTGGCCTCGGCGTTGGCGATGGCCGTTTCGCCGACCTCCCAGGCGGCCATGGCGCTGTCGAGCACGCCCAGCGGCGCGTTGAAAGTCGGATTGGCGGCGGCGGCGGTGGCCAGCCGCGGCCGGGCGTCCGCGAGGAGTTCACTCATCAGGGTGAAGCGCCCGACGGTGGTGGAGTCGAATTGGTTCTCGGCGTATTTGGAAGGTTCTTCAGGCATAGGTCATGGGCGGTTAGTATTTGAATGGGATGCAACGGCAGGTCGCTGGTGGCGTCAAGGAGGAAAAATCCGGTTCATTGCGGGAGGGCGGGTGTGCGGATGCGGTCTGCGGTTTCCGGTGGCGCGATAGCGTCCTGGAGTGCGGCAGTCCTCTGCCGCTTTCCCACCGGGGGTGCGCCTCCCAAAGCGGCAGAGGGCTGCCGCAGTCCAAAAGCTTCGCCAATTCAAAACGTCCAGCGGGCCTCCAGCGACCCCGCCGGAGTGGCGCGGAATATCCAGCGCGGTATCTTTGGATCGCCAGACGCGGTTCTTAGCATCCAGCGTGACATCTTGGGATCGCCAGACACGATTCTGAACATCCAGCGTAGCATCTTGGGATCGCCAGACGCAGTTCTGAACATCCAGCGTGGCATCTTTGGATCGCCAGACGCGATTCTGATCATCCAGCGGCCCTCCGGCGACTTCACCGGAGGGGTTCTGAATATCCAGCGGCCAAATCCCCACTTTAAGAATGGCATTCTTCATCATAAAGTGCGTGGAAATCACGCAAGCTTCCTTGCAATGTGCTCGTCGAGGATTTCGTGGACGGTGAGGGGGATGATGACGGCGTGCTCTTCGACGAAGAATCGCTGGATTTCGCGCAGGGCGTCGTCCGAAAAGGCGAAGGAGACGAAGAAACCTTTGGCGCATTTGGCCCGGCGCATAGCCGTTTCAAACTGGTCAATGTCTGGGCGGCCCGCCTTGTCCTTCTGCTTCACCTGGATAGGATACCAGCGTTCCTGCAAACCGAGTTCATCCGACCCGAAGGCTTTCGGTTCCGACCCGACGGGGAAGATGCGGCCATCAATGCCCATGTCACCCACCTGAACCTTGTTCTTCACCCCACCAAGGGCGATGACAGCCCAGTTCTCGAACTCAAAGGGCGGCAGGGCGCGTAGTTTTTCCACAGTCCACGGAAGGTCGCGCACCACGAAGCCGCGCGCGGACTTCCAGAGCGGCTCGCTCTCCGGCAGACCGCACACGTCGCGCAGGCGTTTGGCCATCACGCGGCAGGCGGTCGGGGAGATGTCTATCCCTACCCACTGGCGCTTCAGCCGATGGGCGGCGACGAGCGCGGTGCCACACCCGCAAAAGGCATCCAGCACGATGTCGTTCTCCTTGCTACTCGCCCGGATGATGCGGTCTAGCAAAGCCAGCGGCTTTTGCGTCGGGTAGCCGAGCCGTTCCTTGGCTTGGGAGTTGATGGGAGGGATGTCTGTCCAAACGGTGTCGATGGGGCGGCCCTCTTGTTCGTCGAGATAGCGCTTCATTTGCGGGACGGAGCCGGGTTTGGTCTGGACGACGATGCCGTTGTCGTATGCTTCCTGCATCCTGTCTTTCGTCCAGCGCCACACACGCTTCACACCCATAAATTCATAGGTGAGATTGGGGCGGTCAGGGTTCGGGTTCAGCAGGTTGTCCAGCCGATATACCCGTCCGTCGGGGTCGCGGTGGCAATATTTCGTCGAGGTTCGCTCATCCAGATTGTCCGGGTCGTAGGGGTTGTAGGGGCGGTTGAAGGTGAGTTCCCCGCCGCCACCGTAATAGAAAATCGTGTCGTGGTTGTTCGGAAATCCGTTGAAAGAAAGCCCCTTCGACAGCGTGCGATGCCAGATGATTTCACTTTGGAAATTATTCTCCCCGAAGATGTGGTCGAGCATGACCTTGACGTAGTGGGAGGCGTGCCAGTCGCAGTGATAGTAGAAGCTGCCGGTCTTCTTGAGCACGCGGGCCAGTTCCACGCAGCGCGGGCGCATGTAGTCAATGTAGGCTTGCGTGCTGGCGTGGCGGTCCTCGAAGGCCCGTTTCTCCTTCGTCTCGCCCCAGAAGACTTCGTAGTTGCGGTTGGAGTTGAACGGCGGGTCAATGTAGATGAGATCGACGCAGGCGTCGGGCAGCTTCTGGAGCTGCTCCAGATTGTCGCCGCAGTAGATGACGCGGGTGTCGAGGAGCGAGGAGGGACGACGCTTCACCCCGGCCCTTTCACTTTCGGCGGGAGCGGGACGGTCCTTGCTCTTTGGTGAGCGTGACATGGGCGGAGCCTAGCGAGACCCGGACGCGCGGTCAACCGCTCCCTTGCAAGGGCGGGTGACGGGTTGCTCCGGACAACGTGGCGCCAACAGGCCAAATCCGGTGTGACATTCGCCAATCCCCGGCAAGCTAGACCTGCCGGGGTGGCGTTGACTGTGTTCATGAAGCAACAACTCGCCTTGTTCCCGTCTCGGTCTTCGCTTTGCGCCACAATCGCCAGCGCGCTCGCGGCTCTCCTTGCCGGCGGTTCTTTAACAATCCTACGCAGCCAGGACACGCCGCCAGAACTGGCGGCGGAAGTGCGCGACAAGAACGTGATGAAGTTCAAGCTCCACTACGCTCAGGGCGCGCTCGAGGCCATCACGACAGAAAATTATTCCCTGCTCGCCACCAACGCGCAAAAGCTCGGAGCCTTGACCAAGGAAGTCAGTTGGAGAATCCGCCACACGCCGGAATATGATCGGCTCACGACGGACTTCCGGCGGCAGGCGGACGCCCTGACCAAAGCAGCCCGGGACAAGAACGTGGACCTGGCGACCGTGGCGTATTTCCAGATGACCGTAAGCTGCGTGACCTGCCACAAATACCTCCGCGGACGAGACCTCACGCTTCCGCCGTAGCCTCACCGTCCAACGCGATGGAAGAGGCGTCGAATTTGCGCGGCTAAAAACCCAGCAAAAGTGCTTTACACCCCGCCCGTCCAAGCCCTAATCTCACCCCACTCATTACTAATGAAAAGATGACGGCTACTATGGAAGCAAAGACAAAGATCGTGACGGACTTCCGTCTGCACGAAAAAGACACCGGCTCGGCGGACGTGCAGATCGCCTTGCTGACCGACCGAATCAACACCCTGTCGGAACACTTGCAGAAGAATCTTAAGGACCACAGCTCCCGCCGGGGGTTGCTCATCATGGTCGGCCACCGCCGCCGGCTGCTGGACTATCTGCACACCACCGATACCAGCCGCTACACGGCGATCACCAAGAAGCTCAAACTGCGCAGGTAGTTTGAGCGGCCTGCGGGCGGGCGCTGCAAACGCCCCTACCCGCGCTTCCAGGATTCCTGAGCGATGGCCACCATGGCGCACTTCACGCCCGGAGAAACCGTCCAACCACGGCCAGCCGTTTCGGCCCAACTCGAACGGGGGAGTTCTTCATCATTGCCCGGCGGGCCGGCCGCGTCATTCAATCAAATTTGTAAACGAACAGCGGGGCAGTCGCCCCATTCCGTCTTCGGCTCGGCCCGCGCGACCGGCGGGACGGAAAATAAACCAACACGAACGCGCATCAAAAACTCCCGTGGGCACCGGGTAATTTCAGTCAGTTCCGACCCCCGTCGGAATTCACTGAAGTTTCTCTGTGGCCCACGGGACCAAAACCTATGTCCGAAAAAATAACAGCCCAGGTGGGCGATAAACAAATCATCATCGAAACCGGCAAGCTCGCCAAGCAGGCGGACGGCGCGGTCACCGTCCAACTCGGCGAAACCATCGTCATCGTCGCCGCCGTCGCCGCCACCAAAGCCAAGGAAGGCCAGGAATTCTTCCCGCTCACGGTGGATTACCGCGAGAAGGCCGCTGCCGCTGGAAAATTTCCCGGTGGCTACTTCAAGCGTGAAGGCCGCCCCACCGAGAAGGAAATCCTCACCTGCCGCCTCACCGACCGCCCCATCCGCCCGCTTTTTCCCAAGGGCATGTACAACGAAGTGCAGGTCCAGACCGTCGTCCTCAGTGCCGACGGCGAAAACGACCCGGACATCCTGAGCATCCTGGGCGCGAGCGCCGCGCTCATGGTCAGCGACATCCCGTGGGACGGCCCGCTCGGCGCCGTGCGCGTCGGGCGCATCGGCGGCCAGTTCGTCGCCAATCCCACCCACGCGCAGATGGCCGACAGCGACCTCGACTTGATCTACGTCGGCAACGACAAGGACGTGGTCATGTATGAAGGTGCGGCCAAGGAAATCACCGAAGCCGACTTCAACGCCGCGCTCCAGTTCGGCCAGGAATGCTGCCAGCCGCTCATCGCCGCGCAGAAGGAACTCGTCGCCAAGGCCGGCAAGGCCAAGCGCCAGATCGCGCTTTCCGTCGTCCCCGACGAAATCCTCAAGGAAGCCAAAGCCCTCGCTGGCGACCGCTTCGTCCCCGCCCTGCTCACCCCCGGCAAACTCGCCCGCGAAACCGCCTGCAAGGCGATTCAAGACGAAGTTGGCGTGAAGCTCGTCGAAAAATTTGGCGCGGAAAAAGTCACCCCCTTCGTCATCAAGGACGCCTTCTACTACATCCAGAAGGAAGCCGTCCGCAGCCTCATCCTTAACAGCGGCAAGCGCCTCGACGGACGCGGCTTCGACGCCATCCGCGCCATCTCCGGCGAAGTCGGCATGCTCCCGCGCGCCCACGGCTCGGCGCTGTTCGTCCGCGGTGAAACCCAGGCCGTCACCCTCGTCACCCTCGGCACCAGCGAAGACGCGCAGGATTTCGATTCCTACACCGGCGGCAAGAACGAGAAGAAGTTCATCCTCCACTACAACTTCCCGAACTTCTCCGTCGGCGAGACCGGCCGCATCAGCGGCCCCGGCCGCCGCGAAATCGGCCACGGCGCCCTCGCCGAGCGCAGCATCGAGCCGATGCTCCCGCTTGAGACCTACCCCTACGCCGTGCGCGTCACCAGCGAGATCATGGAGTCCAACGGCTCCACCTCCATGGCCAGCGTTTGCGGCGGCACCCTCGCCCTCATGGACGCGGGCGTGCCGATGATTCGTCCCGTCGCCGGCATCAGCGTCGGCATCTGCACCGAATCTGATGACGCGAAAACCATCGGCAAATACAAGCTCCTCACCGACATCATCGGCTGGGAAGACGCCTACTGCGACATGGACTGCAAGATCGCCGGCACCGAGAAGGGCATCACCGGCTTCCAACTCGACCTCAAGCTCAAGGGCATCCCCCATACGCTCATGGCCGAGACGATTGAGAAAGCCCGCGTTGCCCGCCTCTTCATCCTCGCCGAGATGGCCAAGGTCATCGCCGCGCCCCGCACGGAACTGAGCAAATACGCCCCGCGCATCCTGCAATTGAAGGTCAACCCCGAGAAGATCGGCGCCATCATCGGGCCGGGCGGCAAGAACATCAAACGCATCGTCGAAGAGTCCGGCTGCGAGATCAACATCGAGGACGACGGCACGGTCAACATCTACTCCGTCTCCGCCGAAGGCATGGCCATCGCCCGCGACGCCATCACCGGCATGACCGCCGAAGCCGAGATTGGCAAAATCTATCGCGGCAAGGTCGTCACCATCAAAGAATTTGGCGCCTTCGTCGAATTCCTCCCCGGCAAGGACGGCCTCTGCCACATCAGCGAGCTGGCCAACTTCCGCGTCCAGCAGACCGAGGACATCGTCAAGATTGGCGATGAAATCCAGGTCAAATGCCTGGGCGTGGACGAAAAAGGCCGCGTGAAACTCTCGCGTCGTGCCGCCATGGCCGACCGCGACCAGGAAATGGCCGGCCAGGAAGGCGGCGCACCCGTCGGCGCGGACGGCGCTGCCCCCCGTTTCGATGACGCGACTCCCCGCGACCGCGCCGAAGCACGCGGCGATGACGGTGGCGGCGAACGGCGCGGCGGCGATGAACACCGGGGCGGTGGCGGTGGCGAACGCCGCGGTGGCGGTGAACGGCGCGGTGGTGGTGGTGGCGGCGAGCGCCGTGGCGGTGGCGGCGGCGGCGGTGGCCGACGATAAGCCGACCTTCGACATTTCACAATCTCAGGGCGAGCCGGCAACGGCTCGCCTTTTTCGTTTCGGCGGGCGCGGCGCGGGTGCGGGGACGCCCGCCGTTACCTTCAGCCTGGAAAGAGCGGTTGAGCCACCAAGACACGAAGGGGGAAAGGAGAGCACCGGGGGGCAAAGACGCACTTCGGCTCTTTCACCTTGTGGAGGAGATGATACTGGATGTGGGCCGGAATCCCGTTTGGATTCTTGGAATTTCGTCGAAGACTTGTGGGCAATGGTAAGGCACGCCGTTGCCCGCAGATCGCTTCAGCGCACTTCCCAGCTTGACGGCACCCGGCGGAACCAAAAGACTGCGGCGAATCCATTATCTTGAAATTATGAAACGAATGCTTCTCGCCCCCCTGCTGGCCCTGCTGGCCCTGCCGGTCTTCGCGGCCCTGCTCGAACGCAAACCAGCCGATCCGTTCTTCGAGAAATTCCAGCCGGTGCAGGCGCCGCGACCGGATGGGTTGGTGTTGAAAAAGAATGACCGCCTGGCCATCTGCGGCGACTCCATCACGGAGCAAAAGATGTATTCGCGCATCATGGAGACGTATCTGACGGTTTGCGTGCCCGAGTTGGGCGTCACCGCGCGGCAATACGGCTGGGGCGGGGAGACGGCGTCGGGCTTCCTGGCGCGCATGACCAATGACTGCCTGCGCTTCGGCCCGACCATCGCCACGACCTGCTACGGGATGAACGACCACGGCTACCGCGCCTACGAGGAGGCCATCGGCAACAAATACCGCGAGAAATCCGCGCTCATCGTGCAGGCCTTCACGCAGCACCGGGTGCGGGTGATTCAAGGTTCCCCCGGCTGCGTGAGCAAGAAGGCGGAGGCGCTCAACCTGAACTTGTGCGAACTGCGCAACATCGGGATCACCGTCGCCCAAAAGTACCGCACCGGCTTCGCGGATGTGTTCTGGCCGATGCTCACCGCCGGCTTCGAGGGGCAGAAGCAGTTCGGCACGAACTTTTTCATCGGCGGCAATGACGGCGTTCATCCGGGCTGGGCCGGGCAGCTCGTCATGGCCTACGCGTTCCTGAAATCCTTCGGCCTGGACGGCGACGTGGGCAGGATCACGGTGGAGATGGACAACATGCTGGCCCGCGGAACGCCCGGCCATTCGCTGAAGAACCGACGCTATAGTGAGTTCACCTTCGAGAGCCGCCGTTACCCATTCTGCGCGGCGATGGACACCAACAAGATTGACACCATCCGCGCCGGCATGGCGCTGGTGCCGTTCAACCAGGATCTCAACCGGCTGATGCTCGAAGTGCGCAACATGAAAGCGAAGAATTACACGGTCAAGTGGGACGGCTACGCCCGGGTGTTTTCGGCGGAACGACTGGCCAAGGGCATCAATCTGGCCGAAGAATTCGACGTGAACCCGTTCTCGCAAGCCTTCGCCAAAGTGGACGCCGCCGTGGCCGCCAAGCAGGCCTACGAAACCAAGCAGGTCAAACAGATCTTCCACGAGCTGATCAAGGGCAAGTTCAACACGGAGGAAGACATCAAGGATGAGGAAATCAAACAGCTTTTCGCCCTCAAAACCGCCGACGGAAAGCTCGACGGGGAGAAAATCATCGCCGAAACGGAGAAGAAGCGCACGCAACTCGCGGACGCCATCAAGGCGGCCTTCGTGCCCGTGACCCATGTAATCGCGGTCACCCCGTTCAAAGACTAACCCGGGAAACCCGCCGATGAACGTCAACCGCATCGCGAAGCCCGTGGCCCGCGCGGAGCCAGCCGATGGACGAGCACCAAGGTTGCACGGATGACGTCCATGCGGTCACAGAAATGCCGGTTGGTCATGGCGGCAGTCATGGTGGCCACGACTTCGTGGCTGTTCACGACCGCCGCGCACGGAGCGCAAAACGATGCGGTTCTCCCGGCCTTTTCCCGCGCGCCCTACGTGCAACTGGGCACGCCCACTTCGATGGTGGTCGTCTGGCGGACGGACGACAAAATCACGCCGGTGGTCCGTTACGGAAAGGCGGTGGAACACCTCGATCAGCAAATCGCCGGCGCCGCCGTGGTGACGCGCGTGGCGTTCACGACCAACCGCGCCGAGCTCGTGGCGCTGGCGCAACAGAATCCTGAATTGACCAAACTCCCGCGCCTGCACAGCGCACCGCTCGGCACGTTCCAATACGAGGCGCGCGTCGCCGGTCTCACGCCCGACACGCGCTACTTCTACGCGGTCTTCGACGGCGAAAAACGGCTCACGCCGCCCGATGCCAGCTACCACTTCATCACGCATCCGGTGGTCGGCCGCGCCCGGCCCGCGCGATTCTGGGTGGTGGGTGATTCGGGCACGGGCCGCGAAGCGCAGGCGGCCGTCCATCACGCGATGGTCAACCTGACCACGAAGGAGAAGCATCCGCTGGATTTTTACCTGCACGTCGGCGACATGGCGTATCCGGCGGGACGCGATGTGCAGTTCCAGACGCGCTTCTTCGAGATGTACGAACCCACCCTGCGCAACACGGTCATCTGGGCCTCGCTCGGCAACCACGAGGGCGCGACTTCCAAGGGCACCAACGGCGTCGGCCCCTACTTCGACGCCTATGTGCTGCCCATGCGCGCCGAGGCGGGCGGCGTCGCGTCCGGCACGGAGGCCTTTTACTCTTTCGACTACGGACGGATTCATTTCATCTGCCTCGATTCGCACGACCTCGACCGCAAGCCCACCGGCATGATGGCGCGCTGGCTGAAAGCCGATTTGGAAAAATCCAGGGCCGACTGGCTCGTCGCCTTCTGGCATCATCCCCCATACACGAAGGGTTCGCATGACAGCGACCGCGAGAAGCAACTTATCGAGATGCGCACCCACATCATGCCCATCCTTGAATCCGGCGGCGTGGACCTCGTGCTCACGGGCCATTCTCACATTTACGAGCGCTCGATGCTCATGGACGGCGCTTACACCACGCCCACCGTCGCGGAGGGCGTCATCCTCGATGACGGAGACGGCGACCCGCGCGGCGACGGATCGTATCGCAAGAGCGCCGGCCTGCGCCCGAATCAAGGCACGGTGCAGGTCGTCGCCGGCCACGGTGGCACGACGCTGCGGCGCAAGGGCACGATGCCGGTGATGCGCAAGATTGTCGTCGAGCACGGCTCGGTGATTGTGGACATCGTCGGCGACACCTTGAAGGCGATCATGCTCAATAAATACGGGGCCGTGCAGGATCAGTTCAACATGGTCAAGCGTGGCAGGATCACGCCCCGCCGTCTGATGAATCCCTGGCAGCCGCCCCCCTGGCAGCCGTCCTCCGCCAAACCGGGCGTCGAACCGGCCGCCGAGCCGCCGGACGATTACATTGTGGCCATTCCCAAACATGCCGATTGGACGTACATGGCTGGTGCGCATCCGGAAGGTCTTCTGTGGACGCAACCCGGCTTTCCCGCGCAAGGCTGGAAGACTGGCGCTGCGAGCTTTGGCTACGGCAGTCATCACCACCAAACGGTGCTCACGAACATGCGCGGCAACTACTCCGCGATTTACATCCGCCACGAATTCGAGGTGGAACAGGCCGACCACATCACGGAACTGGGCCTGATGATTGACTACGACGACGGTTTCATCGCCTACCTCAACGGCAAGGAAGTCGTGCGCAAAGGCGTCGGCAAAGGAAGCGGCAAAGGCGCGCAACAGGTCAAAAGCCACGAGGCGGGCAAGTACAATTATTACCCGCTGAAGGATTCAGAGAAGCATCTGAAAGACGGCTTGAACGTGCTGGCGATCGAAGGCCACAACACCAGCCTCGACAGCAGCGACTTCACGCTCGACCCCTATTTAATCATCGAGGATTGATAGGGTGCAACCCGTCGTAACAGCGGGCCCACCAAAACACGACGAACACAGGAGCGCCCATGAAACAGTTCGGCAATTTGGCCGATCCTCGCCTTGCGTCAAACAAACCCAAACCACCGGGCGTGCTAGAGCGATTTCACCCGGAAGAAGCGCGCGGGCGCAACCAGATTGGTGACGGTAAACTGGAATACACCGTTGCTCACGCTTTCGGCATCGCCCAACCGGAACCAGTTCGTCAGATCGGTTGATTTCTGAATTTCGTAGCTCTGGCCCGCGAGCGCCGAGAAGTTCAGTTGCAAATGGCCGCCCGGGAGCAGCGATGGAGTGGTGAACACAGGTGGCGGCGCTGAAATGCGCAACTGCACGAGCGTCTGGCCGGGGACGGGCGGCTCCTCGCCGTATTCCCAGACGACCACGTAATATGTCGTTCCCGCCGTCAACACAGGCTCCACCACCGACCGGCTGGAACAATTGTCGTCGCTGCACGCCACTTCGTCGAACGGACCCGCGCACCCGCCCGATGAAACGTAAATCCCCATGACGGTGTCGGCGACCGTCGTGCCCGTGTCCGCACATGCGGAAATGCGATAGGTCGAAGTCACCGCCGGCGTGAACTGATACCAGACACTGCGCGATAGATTGGTCCGGCAAGCGGGTTCAGGCGGATCGGCGTCTGTGGTCGCCTGGGTGACATCAGTCGCCGCGGTGAAGTGCGGAAACGGCCCTCCCGCCGGAATGATCTCAGCCAGGGCGCAGTCGTCGTTGTGCGGTGGAAGCAGCCGCCCGACACGAAGTTGGACAGCGCCTTCGCCCACCGCCGGAGAGTTGGCACCAAAGGTCCACACCACGATGTAGTATTGCGTGGCGGCCTCCAGTGTCAGGAAAAGTGCGGAACGAAAACCGTTCTCATCATCATTACAGTCCAGTTCCGTCAACGGTTCCGAGCAGTCCGAGGAACTGCTGTAAACCCCCATCACGGTATCGCGCACCGTCGTGAGCGTATCATCGCTGACCGAGAGGCTGTAATCGGCCGTCGCCACCGGTTTGAAGCTGTACCAAACGCTGCGCAAAACAGTGGAGGAACAGGACGGAAACGGCGGATCACCGGCCTCACCCGCGTCGATCACATCCACGACCGTCGAGAAATGGGGAAACGGGCCAGCCGCCGGAACGGTGAACGCGCCGCCGCAAAGGTCGTTGGGCGGAGGCGCAGCAATCGTCCCGGAACCGATCACCAAAAAACCGGCGAACAGGACGCCGGACATAAGTTTGATATGATTTCGTCGCATCGGTTCTCCGACTGTTTAATTCGAGCCGCTCCCCGAGTCTGACCCGGCGAGCGACTCACACTAATCCGCTCAAGAACCCGGAGAAGCACCTCCAGGAGGCGTGAATGTGCTCGCCATCGAAGGCCACAACACCCACCTCGACAGCAGCGATTTCACGCCCGACCCGTATTTGAACATCAAAGATTGATCGTCGGCGCATGCGTCCAGGCATACGCGTTCCGCAGTCTGCACCAATTGCTTCTGCAAGCTACGGCCTGTGCAGCCGATAGAAGTTATTACCCACGACACCCGGGAGCGCCACCGAGTAGCGTCCGTTGCTCGCAGTCGGCAAATTGGTGACGCCGATCCAGTTGGCGGAGGCCAGGTTTGAATTCACCTGCAACTGGTAGCCCGCCGGCAGCGTGGGCCACGAGAGCAGCACCCCGGGAGGCTGGCTGGCGATACGCAGCTCCGGCAGTGGCGCACTGAGTTTCGTCACGAAGGCGTCGGTTTCGCCGCCCGCCGACGGCTGGACCACCCCGCTGGTGATCGGAAAGAGGTTGGTGGAAGAGGTTCTGCCGGCCACGTAGGCATTACCATTGAGGTCCAGTGCCACGCTGGTGCCGCTGTCTTCACTCGGACCCCCGAAATAGCTGGCATGGAGGAGCGAGTCCAGGCCGGGGGCGGACGTGTTGAACAGCGCGAGAAACGCGTCGGAGACGCCCCCCTGATACAACGGCTGGAGCGCGCCAGGCGTGACGGGGAAATCCGGCGAGGTGGTCTCGCCCGTCACCGCCACCAGGCCGTCGGGGTCAACCGAAATGTCCGCGCCGGAGTCATTGAAGCGGCCTCCCAAAAAAGTCGAGTATAGCAGATTGGAACCGCCGACACCCAGCTTCAGCACAAACGCATCGGACGAAAAGAAAAACCCGCCGCCGCCGATGACCGGCTGCGCAGCGTTCATCGTGGGAAAATCCGTCGAAGTGGTCATGCCCGTGACGTACACACGGTTGCTCCCGTCCACGGCTATGCCGGCGGCCAATTCATCGGACCCGCCGCCAACGTAGGTTGAGAAAATGAGCGCGGAGCCGGCGGCGTTGATCCCCGCAATGAAACCATCGCTCGCACCGCCACCGTAGCTGGATTGGAAAGCGTTCATCGTCGGGAAATTGGGAACGTCGGTGAGGAAGGACGTTTCGCCGGTCACGTAAGCGTTGCCGCTACTGTCCACGGCGATGCCGTTGGCCGCGTCTTCCTCCGAACCGCCCAGCCACGAGGCGTAAACGAGTGAAGCCGCGCCCGCGAGCGTGGGATTGAACTTCGCAACGAAAGCGTCCGTGAAACCGCCCGGCGCTGGCTGAAACGGGTTTTTGACTGGGAATTCCGCCTCCGACAACGTGCTGCCCGCCACGCAGGCACGGCCGTCGGCATCCACGGCGATGGCGCGGCCCGTTTCCTCCTCCGGCCCGCCCATGTAGGTGGCGTAAAGCAGCGCGGTTCCGCTGGCCGCCAGCTTCACCACGAACGCGTCGCTCAGACCCAAGTCGCCGCCAAGGGCCGATTGCAATTCGTTCGTCAGCGGGAAATTCTCCGAATCGGTGTAGCCCGTGAGATAGACGTTGTTGTTGGCGTCCAGCGCCACACCCAGGGCGGCCTCGTCGCCGCCCCCGCCCAAGTAGGCGGAAAACACCAGCGCCGTGCCGTTGCTGTTGAGCTTGGTGATGAAAACATCACTGCCGCCCGAAAGGCTGCCGCCCATCGGCCCAGACACCGGAAAGTCCAGCGAAGTGGTCTGGCCGGCGATGTAAGTGTTGCCGTTCCGGTCCACGGCGATGGCGTTGGCCTCGTCAAAATCACCGCCGCCGAGATACGTGGAATAGACCAGCACGGGATCAATCGTGAGCGGCTGATCACAATCGTAATCGCCCAGTGCGAAACCGACCCGCCCGCCATCACGCATGGCGTAGCGGCAGGCAACTTCGCGGCGAACCCCGGCGATCTCCTGATACGCAATGGGCGGACGCCACGCGACGTTTCCGCCCGGCAGGCGCACGAGCAGGCCGCCGCCGAAGTCCGGCGCGACGTCCTCCGCGCCGCGAAATTCCCACGCGATCACATCGGCATCCGCGCCGGGGTGGACGATGAAATCGTGTTCCAGTTCGCGCTGGTTGCCGTAATAAACGAGATCAATCCCCGGATACACGTCGCGACAGGTGACTTTGCCGTGGGCGCGCACACCGGCACGCCATTGTCGCGGATCGGCGCCGGTAAAGTAGTTTGCAACGCCCGGCAGCTCATCGCCGCCTTCCATACAAGACTGGCCGTTGGCACCCGCGAGCGCGAGGTGCAGCGCGCCGCCGGAGTGGTGGAAAGCGAACACTGCTTCGACGGGCGTGAGAAACAGAGCGTAGCCCTGGCCGCGCGCGAGGAAGCGAACGGGCGCGGAGGCCTGCCCGACGTTGGCCTCGAAACGCAGGGCCGATTGCCAGTGATGTTGCCGCGCGCGCGCCTCGTGAGCCGCCCCGAAAACCGCCGACCAATTCATCCACAAAACGGACACGGCACCAACAAGCATAACTTCACGCAAGAAATTCGATTTGCTTCGTTGCATAGGTGATCCAAAAAACAAGATTCACGCCGCTTCGCAAGCCGGCTGCCAGGCCGGAATGAATGCGACTCACAATAATCCCATCGGCGTTCCTTGCCAAACACTGGACTAGGGAACCACTTGGTCCACCACCGCTCCCGCCGGGTGGTGCAGATTTCGCGCCTGTGGGAAAGCAACGCTGACCCCTACCCGCTTCCAGACAGGCTCTTAAAAAAACAGGCGGGCCGTTGCCGGCCCGCCTGCGTTGAGAACCTTGCGGCCCGCGCCGGATGGCTTACGGGCAATCTTTTTTGGATGGATGAATCTGGTGGTTGCCGGTTGACATCTCGCCGCCGTCGTCAAAGTCCGGCGCGCGGACCCCGAAGACCGGCGTGCCCAGCGGCACTGCCAATCCGTTTGGCCCCACCGCGCCGTCTTGCAGCGCGGTTGAACCCGGCGTGCAGGCGATGGCCTGGCGGAAATCAAGCAACCGATCGTTCGGATTGTTCAACCGGGCCAGTTCGGCATCGGTCAGAAGCCAGATGCGGATGCGGTGCCGATCCGGCGGATTCTCGCTGGCTTTGCCGTTGTTGCCCGGCTCGCTGCGATCCTCAATGTCCACGCGGAAGAGGACGCTGCGCGGCGCGCGTTTGCCCTTGTCCAGCGCGAAGTCGCCCACGCCGGAGAAGCAAATCTTGTTGGCCGGCGCGCGGCGCGGTTCCGGTCCGCATATCCGGTCGCCCGGATTGCAAATGCCGCCAACGACAACACCCGAACCCGGATTCTCCGGGCAGCCCAGGCAGGCGCACATCAGACTGTCGAAGGTCTTCGCATGGAAGTTGCCTTTGTTGCCGCCCTTGTCATGACGCACCACTTCCCAGTTGCCCTGGATGCACTCGCTGTCCGGACTGAACATGGTGGCCGTGCCCACCGGAGCGCCAACCTGGCCACCATGAGTGATGTAACGAACCGCCGGGAACGTGTAGTCCTGCCGGCCACCACCGGTCACGCGGCAGGCGCCGCCGCTGGTCTCGTCCGTGGCGCAGACGGCGGCGGAGGCGAAGTTCGTAAGCGTTACTCCGCCGAACGTGGCCGTGGCCCGGGCCACATTGGTCACGCAACTGGCGCACGGCGAGGGCAGGATACCCCGTTCAAACGGCGGCTTGGTGGGTGAGTTGTGCTGATCGACAATCATCGCCGTGCCGAAGCCAGCCGAGCCAAAAGCCGCCTTGCTGACCACCACGCTGTAAATCATCCGGTACTCCCATTGCGCGCTGTTCGGATCGGCCAGCGACGGCGAGTTGACCGTGTATTGCGCCAGGTTGTTCAGGAACGGCGGTTTGTTCAAGTTATCCGTCAGCGACGTGCCGAACGACAGGATGTGCGCCGCGTTGCCGCTATTCAGTCCGCCGTCTCCACCCAGGCCGAGCGTGCCGTAACCAGCCGGATACTGAGCCATGTTTGCGGACGTGATGTAGTCCTGATCAAAACCGAGGACCACCTGGCCATTGGCGTCGCGGAATTCCCACACGGCCTTGTCACTGCCGGTCAGGTCGCTGAACTTGTGACCACCGGGCCAGTTCATCGCGTTCGCTCCGTAAGTGTTGTCGTTCACGGTAGTGTTCTGGATGAACACGGCCTTGATGTCCCCGTTGGTGAGAACCTGTGTAATCAACAGCCCGGAGGGCGAAACCACACCCGCACCATCCGCCAGGCAGAGCGTGACAGGGAGAATGACTGCCTTGGTGAACGTAGCCGTCGCTCCCGGAGCCAGAGACGGAACCGATCCGACGGCGAAGTCGTCACCGGTAAAGTTCGGGGTGCCGTTGTCGTCGGTGATGGTCACGTTGGTCAGCGCATTACTGCCGTTATTGCTGACCGTGTAGATGTAGGTGACGGTCCCGCCAATCACCGTCGTTGTCTTGTCCGCCGTCTTGGTGAACATCAGTGTCGGGCCGGGACACGGCACCGAGCAGGTGGAACTGGCGCTGGCGGTGACGCCGCCGCCGGAGCAACTGCTGAAGCCATTGGCCGTCGCGGTGCCGCTGATGCTGCCGCAACCCGATGACGTGTAGTCGCCGCTGTAGCTCGCCGTCTGGCCGGGCGCAAGCGATGCAATGGTCTTCACGGTGCCGGCCAGGCTGTCGTTGACAATGATGTTAATGACGGTCGCGTTGCCCGCGTTGCTAACCACGCCGCCGAAGGTGATCGGCTGGCCGATGGCGGTGGCGTTCTGGCAATTGCGCGTGATGGTCAGGCGCGCGTTGACGACGCCGACGCAGGACGCCGTGGCACTGGCGGTAACGTTGCTGCCATTGAAGGCGGAGCGTCCGTTCGCCGTCGCCACATCCACATACGGCCCGGCGCACGCGCCCATCGGCACCATGTAGCTGCCCGTGTAATTGGCGCTCTGACCCGGCGTAAGAGTGATCGGACCGAGCACCAGCGTGTTGGACGCGGGCTGATTATCCACCACGGTAACGTTGGTGAGCGTCACGTTGCCGGCGTTGACCACTGTGCCGCTGTAGGTCAGGAGTTGACCGGGGCCGACGGGCGCAGTCGGACAATTCTTCGTGATGGTGATGAGCGCATTGGTGCCAGGCACGCATTGGAACAGGTCAAGGTTGAAGTCACCCTGGCCGGTGCTTTGGAGCGAACCGGAGTTGGGCTGGTGCGTGACGTTCCAAGTGAACCAGCTCGACGCGCCGAAGTTGATGTTCTTGCCGTTCGCCCCGACGCCGATCTGGAAGGCCGGGCCGGTGCGCGCAATCGTCAGCGTCGCGCCCGCGTAGTTGTTGATGCCGCTGAACACGCCGGTGAGGCCGGTGTAGTAGCGCCACGTCGCCGTGTTGACCGGGCCACCTTCCTCGGAGTAGGCGTCGGCTTGCAGTTCCTTCTTCGGACTGCCGGACGGCTTCGTGGTCGTCATTCCCGTAAGGAGCACGTCCACGGCGAATCCTTTGTTTGCGTTGCCGGCGCTGCGCACAGTGCCGGTGAGCCGGGCGGTGCCGTCGCCATTCTCGACGAAGCTGCCGGGGTCCGGCGTGAAGTTGAAGTCGGTCGCGATGCCGGGCAGCCAGATCGCGTGGCTGCTCGAACCGGAGCCGTAAACCGGATCGTTAACCGCCTTGGCGACGCAGAAGCCGCCCGGCGGCTGCGCGAGGGTGAGGCCGGCATCCACGGTGCGGTTGGTCTGGCCGGCAGCCAGCGTGTAAGGGCCGGTCATGCCGGTGGCCGCGCTGGCGTCACTGTCTATGTTGTCATTGGCGCCGACGTTGGCGGTGGTGAAGGCGTAGCCTGCCGGCAGGAGGAACGTGACTTTGTAAGTGCCGGCATTCAGGCCGGTGAACAGGTAGCCGCCGGTGCCGGTCGTATTCTTCGTGGCGAGCACGGAACCGCCACCATCCATCAGTTGCACGACGACGTTCGAGACGCCAGGTTCGCCACCGTCCTGGAGGCCGTTCTTGTTCGAGTCGAGCCAGACGAAGTCACCGAGCGCAGCAGTGCCACCCAGCGTTTCGCGCACGACGGCCTTGGCGAAGGCCATCAGATTGCTGCTGCCGGCCCAGGCGCTGACCTTCGCGGTGTTGGTGAGCGTGAGATCGCACGGCACCGGGATTTGGGCGTTGAAGCCAAGTTTGGACGGCGAGTTGTGAACGATGGGGATCGACACGCCACCGAATCCGCTCGCGCCAAACACGGAACCACGCACGACCACAATGTAGCCGTCCACGTATTGCCACGACGGGAAGCTCGCCTCCGGCAACGGCGAGTTGACCGTGTAGCCGTAGAACGCGGGCGACTGGTTCAAGCTGTCCGAAATGGTCGTGCGGACACTGACCACGTTGGTCGCGTTGCCGGTGACCATTGAGCCTTCGCCACCACTGACCCCCAGCGTGCCGTAGCCCGACGGGAAGCTGCCCGACGCCGTGATGTAATCGGCAAAGAAGTCGAGCACCACCGCGCCGTTGCCATTGGCGAAGCGGAACTGGGCCTTGTCGCTGCCGAGCAGGTTGTTGAAGGTGTGACCGCCAGGCCAGCCGACGGAACCAGTGCCGTAGGTGTTGTCGCACACATTACGGCTTTGCAGGTAAGTCACCTTCACGTCGCCATTCGGGAGAATTTCCGTCATCAGCGTGCCCACCGCCGTGTCCACGCCATCCACCTTCATGCACATGCCCATCGGGACGTAGCGCGGGAGCGTGAATACCTGGCCCTCGCCCGGCGCGAGGCTGGGGATGGTGGCGACGACGAAGTCATCACCCGTGTAGCCCGGCGTCGCATTGTCGTCCGTGATGACGACATTGGTGAGCGTCACGTTGCCGGCATTCGTCACGGCGAAGGTGTAAGTGACCAGTTCGCCCGGCAGGATGACCGGTTTGTCAACGGACTTCACGAGCGTGATCCTCGGCACGGTGGAGAACAGGCCGGCGTCCACGGTGCGGTTGGTCGTGCTCGAGGACAACGTGATGCAAGCACTCATGCCGGTGGCCGGGTTGGCGTCGCTGTCCAGCGAGCTGCCGCCAACATTCGGTGTGGTGAAGGCAAAACCAGCCGGCGCGACAAACATCACCTGATAGGAGTTGGGCATCAGGTTGTTGAACAGATAGTAGCCACTCGGATCGGTCGCGGTGGTGGCCAGAACGTGATTCGCGCAATCCAGCAGCTTGACGGTGACGTTCGGAACGCCCGGCTCGCCACCGTCCTGCACGCCGTTTTTGTTGGTGTCGTTCCAGACGAAGTCGCCAAGCGCACTGCTGCGGAACAAACCGGCGTCCACGGTACGGTTGGTTTCGTTCAAACCGAGCGTGACACAATCGGTGATACCGCTGATCGGCTCGGCGTCGCTATCCACCGCGTCCCCGGCTGCGTCACGGGTGGTGAACGCGAAGCCGTCTGCCGGGAGGAACTTCACACGGTAGCTGCCGGGCAACAGGCCACTGAAGAGATACAGACCGTTGATGTCCGTCGTGTTGGTGGCCAGGATGTTGGTGCCGAGGCAAGGCAGGAGATGCACGGTCACGTTGGCAATACCGGCTTCGCCACCGTCCTGCACCCCGTTTTCGTTCAAGTCATGCCAGACGAAGTCGCCGATGGCGCTCTTGGCGTCGAGGCGGACCAGGCCGGCGTCAACGGTGCGGTTGGTCTGCGCGGCATTGAGGGGGATGCAAACGGTCATGCCGTTGGTGACGTTGGCATCGCTGTCCTTCGCGTCGTCGGCCCCGGCGTCACGCGTGGTGAAGCCGTAAGCCAATGGCGGAGTGAAGGTGACCTTGTAACTGCCCGGCAGCAGACCGGTGAAGAGATACGCGCCAGTGGCACTGGTGACGTTGCTCTTGATTACCGTGCCCGCGCAATCCATCAACTGCACGACGACGTTTGAAAGACCGGGTTCGCCAGCGTCCTGGATGCCGTTCTTGTTCGTATCGCTCCAGACGAAGTCGCCGATGCCCGAGTTGGCGGTGAGCGAAGTGCAGACGCTGGCGTCGTCCATCGCGGTGACGGTCGCGTTGCCGGCCTTGGCCGTGGCGCGCGCGATGTTGGTGAGGCACGCCGCGCACGGGACCGGATACTGGGCGTTGAAGCCGAGCTTGGACGGCGAGTTATGAACAATCGGGATGGACACGCCGCCGAAGCCGCTGGCGCCAAACACCGAACCGCGCACCACCACGGTGTAACCGTTGATGTAACTCCAAGCCGGGAACGAGCCCTCCGGCGCGGGCGAGTTGACCGTGTAACCGTAGAACGCCGGCGACTGGTTCATGCTGTCGGAGACGGTGGTCCGCACGCTGATCACGTTGGTGGCATTGCCAGTCACCATTGATCCCTCACCATTCGTGGCGCCCAGTGTGCCGTAGCCGGACGGGAAGAGAGCCGACGCCGAGAGGTAGTCCGCAAAGAAGTCCAGCACCACCTGGCCCGCGCCATTGGTGAAGCGGAACTGCGCCTTGTCACTGCTGAGCAGATCGCTGAACTTGTGGCTCGACCAACCGGCCGCCGGTGCGTTGGTGCCGTAGATGTTGTCCACGACGCGGCGATCCTGCAGATAGGTGACCTTCACGTCACCGTTGCCGAGGATCTCGGCCATCAGCGTGCCGATGATCATGTTCGTGCCGCTGACCGTCATGCACATCTGCTGCGGCACCATCTTGGTGGCGGTGAAGAGCATGCCCTCGCCCGGCTCGAGACTGATGACCGTGCCGACGATGAAGTCATCATTCGTGAAGCCCGGCGTCGCATTGTCGTCGGTGATGACGATGTTCGTCAGGACCATGTCGCCGGTGTTGGTCACGGCGTAGGAGTAGGTCACGATGCCGCCCGGCAGGATGAGGCTCTGGCTGGCTGATTTAATCAGCGTCAGGCTCGGACGCACTGGCACGAAGATGCCCGCATCCACCGTGCGATTGGTCTGGCCGGCAAATACATTGGCGCAGTCGGTCACGCCATTGGCGGAGTTCGCGTCGCTGTCCCTGGCGTCGTCCACGCCCGCGTTCTGCGTCGTGAAGACGTAACCCACCGGCGGGATGACCTTCACCTTGTAGCTGCCCGGTTGGAGGCCGGTGAAGAGGTAGAGGCCGCTGGCGTCGGTGTTGGTCTGCCCCACCATTGCGCCGCCGCAGGTGAACAATTGTACGGTGACGTTCGGAACCCCTGCTTCGCCACCATCCTGAACGCCGTTTTCGTTGGTGTCATTCCAGACGAAGTCGCCCAGTGCGCCCGGCTTGGGCTGCGGACCTTCGTGGAAGCAGATAATCGTGCAACCCTGGCCAACATCGCCACCAGTCTTGTTTTGGTCGCCGTCGTGGACCATGAACTGCAGGCGGTAGCTGTGGCCGGGGATCAAGCCCAGGTCATCCACGTTCCAGCGCACTTCCGTGCCGTAGCCTTGGTTCACCAAGCCCGCCGGAGCCGGGTCGCCGCTGCCGAGATTCCAGTTGTTCTTCGCCGGATCAGCATCGGGCTCCACGGTGGTTTCCACCGGATTCTTCGTCTTGTCCACGATGCGGACCGCGCCCTTCCAGGTGCCGAAGACGGCGTGCGGCGGAATCGGCGTGCCGCCAAACTGCCAGTCACCAGCGAGGCTGGCCGGATCCAGAGTGATATCCGTGATGAACAATGCGGGGAACATTGGACGCTCGACAGGATCCGTGCCCGCCTGATCACCCACCAGGACCGTGCTGCCCACGAGCGGATTGAGCACGCTGCCGGGGTTCATGGTCAACGGGGTGATAGGATAGTTGTTGGTCGTGCTGCCGCCAGCAGTCTTCACCACCACCTGACGCACACCGAGCACCATGGCGTGCTCGTCGTTATACCACATCTTGATCGTGTCGCCGGCGGCCGCAACGTTCGTGCTGAACGCCCGCAGGACTTCGCTTTCATTGAAGATCTGGCTCGTGCGCGGATTGACGCTCGCAAACGGATAACGCAAATCGCAATCCACACACGGCGGCGGCGGACAACCGGTTTGCGCGCCCACGCCGAGAACTGCACAACCCTGGCCAACATCCCCACCAGTCTTGTTCTGGTCGCCGTCGTGGACCGTGAAATACAGGCGATACGTGCGGCCCACCTGCAGGCCGAGTTCGGCCACGTCCCAGCGCACTTCGGCGCCGAAGCCCTGATTCACCAATCCCGGCGGCACCGGGTCGCCACTGCCGAGATTCCAGTTATTCTTCGCCGGATCAGCGTCCGGGGTCACCGTGACCAACGCCGGGTTTTTGGTCTTGTCCACCATGCGGACGGCGCCTTTCCAGGTGCCGAAGACCGCGTGCGGCGGGATGGCGGTGCCACCATATTGCCAGTCACCGGCCAGGCTGCCGGGATCGTCGGTGATGTCCGTGATGAACAGTGACGGGAACATGGGCCGGTCCGAAACGTCAGTGCCCGCCTGGTCGCCGGCGAGGATGGTCGAGCCAACCAGCGGATTAAGCGCGTTGCCCGGATTCTGCGCGAGCGGCGTGACCGGATAATCAGTCGTCGTGATCCCGCCGGCGGTCTTCACGATGACGCGGCGCACGCCGAGAACGAGCGCGTGCTCGTCGTTGTAGAAGACGCGGATTTGCTGCGGCATGCAACCGTCGCCGACGGACACATCCACGCCGCGCAGAACTTCGCTCTCATTGAAAATGATGCTCGTGCGCATGTTGGTGCTGGCGAAGGGATACGGCGGCGTGCAAGCCGTCACCGGGTTGCACTTGGTGACGACCGCCTCATCGGTGGCCCGGCACTCGCCACCATTGGCCGTGACCGTAACCGTATTGGTAACCGTGCAACAGACGGTCTGAGTGGCCATGAGCGTAACGGTCTGGCCAGGCGCGAGCGTGGCAATCGGGCTGCCCGGCACCGCGCCAAACTGGTTGTCAATCACGGTCACATTGGTCACCGGCGTGCCGCCGCTGTTGACGATGACATAGGTGTATTTGACCTGAACGCAATCCACTCCCGTGAAGCTAGAAGTGCAGCCGCCGCCGATGGTGCTGCCGCCACCGCCGCTGGAGATGTCCCCTTCTTTCTGGTTTTCGTGCTCGAACTCATTCTTGGTGGATTCAATGATGCCCGCGTTCCCGGAATTGACCGCCGCCTGGGTCTTGGCGATGACCTGCGCCACCGTGAAGGCGTAGTCAATGTGCGGATGCGACGCGTTGAGCAAAGCCGACACCGCGTGGCGCATCAGAGCCTCAATGCCACCACCGCCAGTGCCAAGCGCTTCCAGCAAAGTCGGATTGTCTGGAAGATTGATCCCGAAGATGGCGTTGACGCTGTCCAGCGGATGGTAGCCGGTGTCCGGCCAGCCGGACAAGGGAGCCGGACCATACTCGGAGTGGTTCTTCCAGAAGCCCGGCGTAAACCCTTCAGTGCCGTTACCACCCTGCTCCGAGGTCATCACACAGGCCGTCTTTATCACTTGAAGTTCGCAGGCACCCGGAATCAGGCCGGCGTCCACCGTCCGGTTGGTCTGGCCGGACATCAGGTTGGTGCAGACGGTCATGCCCGTCAGCACGCTGGCGTCGCTGTCCACGCCGTCATCGTTCCCCACGTCCGGCATGGTGAAGGTGTAGCCGGCCGGACGCACGAAGGTGATCTTGTAATCGCCCGGCGTCAGGTTGCCGAACAAGTAGCCGCCGTTGCCGTCGGTGACGGTCGCCGCCAGAATGTTGCCCGCGCAATTCATCAATTGCACCACCACGTTGGAGATACCCGGCTCGCCGAGATCCTGCACGCCGTTGGTGTTGGAATCGTTCCAGACGAAGTCGCCGATGCCCGCCGGGCGGATAAGGCCGGCGTCCACCGTCAGGTTCGTAATACCCGAGGTGAGCATGACACAGTGGCTGACGCCGGAACCGGTGTCCGCGTCGCTGTCAGTAAGATCACTGCCGATGTTTCGCTTCGTGAAGAAGTAGCCGTTCGGCGGGACAAACCTGATCTGGTAGCTACCCGGCACAAGCCCGGTGAACAGGTAGCCGCCGTTCACATCGGTCAACTGGCTCGCCAGCACGACGTTGCCGCCGCATTGCATCAGTTCCACCGTCACGTTGGAGATACCCGGCTCGCTGCCGTCCTGGATGCCGTTGAAATTGAGATCATGCCACACGTAGTCGCCCAGCGCCGCCTTGCGGAACGCGCCAGCGTCCAGCGTCAGGTTCGTCTGACCCGAGGTCAGATTGGTGCAGATGGTCATGCCGGTCGCCATGTCCGCATCGCTGTCAATGCCATCGTTGCCGCCGACATCCTGCGTGGTGAACATGTAATTCGTGCCGGGCAGGGTAAACATCACCCGGTAATCACCCGGTTTCAGGCCCGGGAAGTAATACTTCCCGTTCACGTCGGTGTTCGTGGTCGTCAGCACATTGCCCATGCAATCCATCAGTTTCACCAACACGTTCGAGATGCCCGGCTCGCCGCCGTCCATCAGACCGTTGTTGTTCCGGTCTTCCCACACCATGTCGCCAATCGTGCCCTTCTTGAACACGCCCGCGTCCAGTGTCAGGTTCGTCTGGCCCGAGGTCAGGTTGGTGCAGATGGTCATGCCCGTTGCCATGTCCGCGTCGCTGTCAAGGCCGTCGTTGGCACCCACGTCCTGCGTGGTGAACATGTAATTCGTGTCCGGCAGGTTGAACATCACCCGGTAATCACCCGGTTTCAGGCCGGGGAAGTAATACTTCCCGTTCACGTCGGTATTCGTGGTCGTGATTACGTTGCCCATGCAATCCATCAGTTTCACCACCACGTTCGAGATGCCCGGCTCGCCCATTTCCATGATGCCGTTGTTGTTCTTGTCCTCCCACACCATGTCGCCAATCGTGCCCTTCTTGAACATACCCGCGTCGAGCGTCAGGTTGGTCTGGCCGGAAGTCAGATTCGTGCAGATCGTCATGCCCGTCAGCATGTCCGCGTCGCTGTCAATGCCGTTGTTGCCGCCGACATCCGGCGTGGTGAACATGTAGTTGGTCGGGGCGACGAACATCACGTTGTAGTTGCCGGGCGACAGGTTGATGAACAGGTATTTGCCAGCGGCGTCGGTCGTGGTCGTCAAGATGTTGCTGCCCGCGCAATCCTGTAATTTAACCACCACGTTGGAGATGCCCGGCTCGCCGAGGTCCATGATGCCGTTGTTGTTCTTGTCCTCCCACACCATGTCGCCGATGGAGCCGAGGCGGAACAGCCCGGCGTCCAGCGTGAGGTTGGTCTGGCCGGAAAGCAGATTCGTGCAGATCGTCATGGCCGTCGCCGGGTTGGCATCACTGTCAACGCCGTCATTGGCACCGACATCAGGTAGCGTGAAGAAGTAGCCGGGCGGCTGAGAGAACGTGACCTTGTAACTGCCCGGAGCCAGGCCGGTGAACAGGTACTTGCCGTCCATGTCGGTCATTTGCGTCGCCATGTTGGTACCGTCGCACTGCATCAACTGCACCGTCACGCCCGGGATGCCCAACTCCCCACCGTCCTGAATGCCATTGCGGTTGATGTCGTGCCAGACGAAGTCGCCCAGTGCGGCCTTGCGGAACGCGCCGGCGTCCAGCGTCAGATTCGTCTGACCCGAGGTCAAATTGGTGCAGATGGTCATGCCGGTCGCCATGTCCACGTCGCTGTCGATGCCGTCGTTCCCGCCGACATCCTGCGTGGTGAACATGTAATTCGTGCCCGGCAGGTTGAACATCACCTGATAGCCGCCCGGATTCAGGCCGGGGAAATAATACTTCCCGTTCACGTCGGTGTTCGTGGTCGTGATTACGTTGCCCATGCAATCCATCAGCTTCACCAACACGTTCGAGATGCCCGGCTCGCTCATTTCCATGATGCCGTTGTTGTTCCGATCTTCCCAAACCATGTCGCCAATCGTGCCCTTCTTGAACAGGCCCGCGTCCAGCGTCAGGTTGGTCTGGCCCGACGTCAGATTCGTGCAGATCGTCATGCCCGTCGCCGGATTGGCATCGCTATCCTTGGCGTCGTTGGGGCCCACATCCTGCGGGCTGAAGGTGAAGTCCGGCGGCGCGGTGAACTTCACCATGTAACCGCCCGGCGGCAGGCCGCTGAACAGATAGAAACCGCTGGCGTCGGTGGCCGTTGTCGCCAGCATGTTGCTCGCGCAATCCAGCAGCATCACCGTCACGTTGGTGATGCCAGGCTCGCCGACGTCCTGGATGCCGTTCGCGTTCTTGTCCTCCCAGACGAAGTCGCCCAGCACACCAAGCACTTCGAGGTAAGCGCAGTTGGTTACCACGCCACAAAGCCCGGTCACCTTGACGCAATACTCGCCTGCGTCCGACGCCTTGACGTTCATGATCGTCAACGAGGAGCCGTTCTGGCCGGGAATCATCAGGCCGTTGTGGAACCACATGTAGGTGATAGGACCGTCGCCCGTCGCGGTCGTCATGAACATGGCCGTGGTGCCGGGCGCATTGGTCAGGCTGACCAGGGGCGTAGCGGTCACGCTTGCAACGACGGTCACTTGATGACACTGCTGCGCGATAAAATTACCACTATGAACCACGACGTCATAGATGAAATTCGTCTCGGCGAAAGTGACATTCGTGATCGTCAGACACTGGTTGGTCTGACCCGGAATCAGTGCGCCATTCTTGAACCACACGAAGGTGTAGGGTCCGGGATTCGTTACCGCACCGAAGTTGACACACAAGTCCACCGTGGCTCCAACGCACACATTCGTGCCAAAGCACGCATCCGGCGGACACGGCATCGGCAATTCGACCGAACCCGTGTCAGTGTTGCATGGTCCGATGACCGTCAGCGTGTACAGGCCGGTGTTGAGGAGCGAGTAGTTGGTGATGGCCAGATCGCATTGACCCGCCATCGCCACGTTCGTGTGCCCGCCGATTACGAAGCCGTTCTTCGTCCAGAAACAGGTGTACGGACCATCTCCTTCAATCGCGGCCGTGAGCACGAACGTGGAGCCGAGTTGCACGCACTCGGGCGTCGTCGGCACCAGCACGGAAACGGGATCCTTCACCACCAGCGTGGAGGAGCAGTTGGTTCGAATCGCGCTGCCCTTGAAGAACAGCACGACCGGATAATCCCCCTCGTCGGCATTCGACACGTTCGTCAAAGTGATGCAATAATTCGTCTGGTTCGGCAGCAGCACGCCGCCCGGATACGGGCCGTGATACCACTGGTAAGTCACACCGGTTTCCGGCGGGAAGAACGTGGTGCAAAGCGTGACCGTGTTGCCCGGACACACGTTGCTGCTGATGGCGGTGCAGGGGTCGGGCCCATCGCACGGGAACGGATACGGGACCGGCGCGAACGTCCAATCGTCCGCCTTGGTGCCACATGGGCTGGTCACGATGTTGGTGTAAAGACCCGCGTCCGCGTCCGAGTAGTTGCTCAACACCAGGCAGCAATCCATCGGGTTCGTCACGCCAAAGTGCTGGGCGATGACGATACCGTTGTGCGTCCACACGCAATCAAACGGGGTCGGCGAGTCAATGTTCGGGCACAGTTTGTAAGTGGTCCCGGTCTGGATGCACAAGTCAGGTGGCACCGACTCCATGATCACGAACGGATCGGTCAACACCACCAACGACGCGCAATTGGTGAGCGTGAAGCACGGACTCGACACCTTCACGCAATATTGATTCGAGCTGCCCACCTCCACGTTGGTGACCTTCAACTCGCTGTCCACTTCGCCCGGCAGCAGCACATCATCCTTGAACCACATGTAGGTGAGCGGACAGGCGCTGCTCACCCCGATCTTGAAGGTGACCGTCGCGCCAGGGCAGGCAATCTGGTTCGTCAACGGCTTGGTAATCACCGGAGCCATTTCGAGAATTGTCACGGTGCGCGTCGCGCTGGCGGTGTTGGTGCAGGCATCTTTAACCGTCCATGTCCGCGTGATGATGGTCGGGCAGCTTCCGTTGGTCACGCTCACCAGCGTCGGGGTCACCGGCCCGCAGTTGTCCGTTGCCGTGACGCTCGGAACCGCCGGCACGTCGCCCAGACATTGGACTGTTGCGTTGGCCGGCACTCCCACCAGCACCGGCGGAATCGTGTCCCGCACCGTGACCGTCCGCACCGCGGTGACACTGTTCGTGCAGGCGTCCACCGCCGTCCACGTCCGGGTGATGATCGTCGGGCAATTTCCGTTGGTCACACTCACCAAGGTCGGCGTCACCGGTCCACAGTTATCTGTCGCCGTCACCGCCGGCACTGCCGCCACATCCCCCAGACATTGCACCGACGCGTTCCCCGGCACGCCCACCAAAACCGGCGGGATCGTGTCCTGTACCGTGATCGTCTGCGTGGCCATCGTAAAGTTCGTGCAAGTGTCCGTCGCCTTCCATGTGCGCGTGATGATCGTCGGGCAGCTCCCGTTGGTCGTCGCCGTCAGGATCGGCGTCACCGGCCCACAGTTATCTGTCGCCGTCACCGCCGCCGGGGCCGGCACTTCTGCCAGGCATTGGTAATTAGTGTTGGCCGGCACGCCTACCAGCACCGGAGGAATCGTGTCCCGCACCGTCACCGTCCGCACCGCGGTGACACTGTTCGTGCAGGCGTCCACCGCCGTCCACGTCCGCGTGATGATCGTCGGGCAGCTCCCGTTGGTCACACTCACCAAGGTCGGCGTCACGGGGCCGCAGTTATCTGTCGCCGTCACCACCGGCACTGCCGCCACATCCCCCAGACATTGTACCGACGCGTTCCCCGGCACGCCCACCAGCACCGGCGGAATCGTGTCCAGAACTGTGATGGTCTGCGTCGCGCTCGTGCTGTTGGTACAGGTGTCGGTCGCCGTCCACGTCCGCGTGATGACCGTCGGGCAGCTTCCGTTGGTCACGCTCACCAGCGTCGGGGTCACCGGTCCACAGTTATCTGTCGCCGTCACCGCCGCCGGGGCCGGCACGTCACTCAGGCATTGGAAACTTTGATTGGTCGGCACTCCCACCAGCACCGGCGGAATCGTGTCCCGAACCGTGACCGTCCGCCCCGCGGTGACACTGTTCGTGCAGGCGTCCACCGCCGTCCACGTCCGCGTGATGATCGTCGGGCAGCTCCCGTTGGTCACACTCACCAAGGTCGGCGTCACCGGGCCGCAGTTGTCCGTCGCCGTCACCGCC
>JANNEF010000252.1:0-21784 GCA_031378375.1 Verrucomicrobiota bacterium
AGCCGGCATCTTCGCGCACGAAAGACTCCTTGAGCATGAAACCCACCGCCGGCAGATCGCCGGATCCCTCGTTGTCGGCGAAACGCACGGTGCCGCGAGTGGTCCCACCGAGGTTGTAATCCGGCCCGGGCAGCAGTTGCAGGATGACGGTTTCCTGGCCGGAGATGGTGCCGTTCTCGTAGGCGCGGTCGTTGTAACCGCCGCTGGCGTTGATGTTGATGTCAGCGCTGGCCGCGCCGGCGGGGATGATCACATTGGTGCCAACGGGCGAGTAATCGAAATACTCCGCGGCGGACCCGCCCATCACAAACATCACCCGCAGGCTCTCCGTGGTGGAACCGGCGCGCGTGACGCGGAACCGGCCCGCTCCGCCGCCTTCCGTCACGGTCGCGCTCTCCACAGTGAGCGTCACGACGGGCAGCGCATCCTGAATCGTCACGGTGGCGGAATTCTCGCGGAAGATGTTATAGGCCGGGCTGTCGGAGATCAAAATGGTGACAGAACGCGCCCCGGCAACCGCGTTGCTGATCGGGGTGATCGTGATGTCGGCAGTGATGCGGTTGGCCGGAATCGTCACCGTTTGCGACAACGGCTGGAAGTCGCGGCCGCTCACCGCCGTGCCGCCCACCAGATAATTGACCACGAGATCCTCCGACAAATCCCCGGCGCGAGCCACCGTGACGCGACCGCTGTTGGGGCCGGCTTTTCCGGCGGAGGAATCCGAGGCGTAGATCGTGAGCGTGGGCAGATCGTCGTCCTCGATGGACACACTCGTCGCCCCGCCGCCGGGCAGGTAGGCCGCATCGGGGGTGATGGTGATGGTCGCGAATTCGGTGCCTTCGACGAACAGGTCGTTGATGGCGATGAAAGGCACGAGCACATACTCCTCGCCGGCGGGAATGGTGGCCGTCCCCGGCAGGAAAACGAAGTCCTCGCCGTTGATCGCCGACCCGCTCACGCTGTAGTGGATGACGAGGTCGTTGGTGATGAGGCTGCCGCTGCGCACAAAGGCGAACGTCGCGCTGTCTCCGCGCGTTTCGACGGCGAGATTGTCCAGCGCGACCATGCTCACCGCCGGCAGCGCCGGTTCGTCGTCGTCGGAAATCCACACCGTGGCGTCCGCGCCGGCCAGGATGTAAGTGGGATACGTCTGGAAAAACGTCAGCGTCTCGCGGTCGCCCGACGGCAGCAGTTCCCAGCCGGGAATGGCGATCTCGTTTGTCCTCTGCACCGGCACGCGGTCGGTGGTGATGACCGGCGTGCCGCCCGTCATGTTCGTAGTGGAGATATTTGTGAAGACCGTGACCACGCGGAAATCATTCGTCGCCAGCAGCAGCGTCAGAATCACACTCTGGTCGCCCAAACCGTTGGTGTTGTCTATGGCCGTCACGTCCACGTCCAGTTCCGTGGTCCAGGCCGGCATGAACAGGATGGAATTGGTGACGACGATTTGGTTCGTCATCACCACCTCCATGTTCGTCACGACGACGAAGTTGGTGACGACAAATCCCGGCAGCGGCTGGTAATCCACTCCCCGGATGGCCGAGCCGCCGACTTGGAAACTAATTTTCAAGTCCTGGCTCAAATCGCCCTCGCGCTTGAGGATGAACCCTCCCGGCGTGGCTCCGCTCTCCGGCGCGTTCTCGCGCCGGCTCACACTCACGCGCGGCAGTGGTGTGGCGACGTGATCCAAGTCTGTCGCATCCGCGACCGTCAGTTGCTGCGGATTCAGGAAGGCCGGCTCGGTGCGATAGCCGTAGATGAACGCACGGTTCTCATAACTCCCCGGCGCCAGTCCGGTGATGGTGTAGTAACCCTCGCTGTCCGTGAACGCGTAGAGGTAGCCCTGCCCCGCCGGCGTGGTGTCATCGGGATAATCCCGGCCGTTATGCACACGCACGCCCGCCACCGGATTGCCGTCCGGGTCCAGCACGCGCCCGCTCATTCGGAAGGTCGCCGGGCTGCCAACCGTCACCACGACGTGCCGGCTCACAACCCCGCCCTTCATGTCCGACACTTCGCAACGCACGGTGAAGTGGCCGTTGGTCGCGAAAGTCTTGCTCACCACCGGCGCGTTGGTGCCGAAGCTGAAATCGCCGAAGTCCCAATTGTACGCCACCGCGTCGCCGTCCGGGTCCGCCGCCGTGGCGGTGAAGGTGACCGTGTCGCCGGCGGTCACGTTCAGCGCGCTGGCCGCCAGTGTCATCGTCGGCGGGTGATTGTCCGGAAACTCGCCACTATGCACGACCACGTCCACCCACTTGTTGGAGGACACACCCCCCTGCGCGACGGGCGTGATGTACAACCGCGCCGCCAGATCGTGAAACGTGCGGCCGACCACCACGGCGGCGTCATCGCGGCCAGGTGTCGTGCCCGGCGTCGTGTCCAGCAGCACCGTGGTCAACGACGACGAGTTCCACATCACTTCGATGCCGCCGGACACCCAGGGATTGTTCGGAAAGCCCTGGCGCACGCTGATCCAGTAGTTCTTGTCGAAGTCCTTTGGAATGACGAGCGCGTAAAGCCGCCCGGTGGAAATCATCGGCGTATCGAACGCGTAAATGCGGTTTGTTTCGCTGCGTGTCACCACGCGCACGAACTCGCGGGGCAGCCACTCCATGGCGAACTTGAAGAGCACGTTGAAGTGCCCGCCGCCGCTGCCCATCACGTCGTAGATGTCGCCGTACTCCAGGACGTGCGGCTTGCCGGAACGCACGGGGGCGTTGATGTCCTCGTGGCCCAGCAGACTGTCGCCATCCACCGGGAACGTGAAGCCGTTGGTCTGGCGCGCGGCGGGTCGGATGCCGCTGGTATCAATGAAATTCGCGTGCGGCAAACCGAAGTTATGCCCCAGCTCGTGCTGAATCGCGCCACCACCGCCGTTGAGCAATCCGTCGGAACGCCCGCCGAACAACGCCTGCGGCAGGCTGGGAAACACCACATAGTGCCAGTTGTAATCGCCCACGGGGTAGCCCAATGACGCGGCCACCGCGATGGCGTCGCTCAATACGCTGGCGCCGGTCGTGCCGCCGATGCCCTCGCCGTAATAATTCTTGCCCTGTGGCAACGGTAGCGGCGGCGTCACCGTGGACAACCAGTTCACGATGCCGTAGGAGCCGTCCTTGAAGTATTGGTTGTTGTCCTCGACGATCCGGCGTGAAGTGTCCGCCGACTCCGGCGACACCGGATCGTCGGCGAACGTCACCCGCATGTAGAGCAGCTTCTTCGTCCCCTGCGTGCCGCTGCCGAAGAAGAAGTTACCGCCGGCGGTCTGCGCGGCCGTTCCACCGCCGCCCGGCCACGTCCGGCTCATCATCAGATTGATTTGATCGTTGAACTGCTGCGCGTGGGCCGGCTGGCAAAAGCCGCAGTACTCACCGCCGCCGAGGTCGCCCACCACCTGCTGCCCCGCCAGCGGCGATGCCTGTGGTGCCGCCGCGCACACCGCGCAGGCCGCCGCACCCGGTGCCGCGCCCGATTGCACCACCGCCTGCGCCTCGTCCGCATCCAGCACGCGCACGACATCCGCGCTCAACGCCAGGTGGCCCCGGGCGTGTTCGTCATACGCCGTGATGCCGTGCAGCGGCACGCCGGAATGCGACTTGTGCCGCAACCGCGCGCCGTAGGGATAGGCGCGAAAAGTGCGATGACGGATGGTGACTTCGTAAAACGGCTCCGGCACCTCCGCCTCCCGCCCCGGCAACGGCGAGCTTTCAATCACCTGAAAACTGCCGCGGGCGCTGACCGGGTGTTCGAGGAAATTGGAGAAAGCCGCCGGCATCGCCTGGCGCAGGCGATACGGCAGCGCCAGCGCCAGCGCCTGTTCCGGGTCGGCTTGAATGAGCCGCACCATCTCCGCGTAACGCGCGCGAGCCAGCGCCTCGCCTTCGGGGAGCAACGCAGACTTCGTGGCGGCGTCGGCGGTGGCAAAGTGCTGCGCCCACTGACGAAGCCGCGCGAACACCGGCGGCGCGTCCGCCGGATGCGGCGTCGGAACCGATGCCGGCGCGACCCCGGGCGACGCGGCAACTCGCGACTGTTTTGGTGAAGGTTGTTGAACTGGCGCGACGGCGTTCGCAGACGGCCCCGTCGGCGAATTCGCGGCGTCGGGTTCGCGGTTGGAACGGTCTGGCCAAAACGTCACCGAGGCGGCTATTAAAAGTACCAGAGCCGCGCCTTGGATCAGGCGGAGTAAGCGTCGAGTTGTCATAGGATTTTACAGCTTAATGCGGCGCGGAACGCCCGCGCCGATGGCGGCGGACTTCCGCTTCGCGTTGATTAAGGTCACGTCATACTGAGTCTGAGTTGCTTTTCGTGGATGTCAGCTTTGACAGTCCTTGATAACGTCTGCCCCGTCAAGGCGCGGCTTGGGTCTTGCGAGGCCTGTGGACCGCAAATTTGTTTGTGGAATGCGAGCCTCCCGCCCGCAGCAGCCCGTGAATGGCGGGGGCGTTACTTGCTCCCCGGCTTGATAGCAGGAGTTTTCGCGAGGTCCGGGGGCAACTGGTCCGGCGCGAAGGTTTCGACGTTCAACCGGATCAGGCTGAACGTCGGCACGCCCAGGTTCACCGTGCTGTTGGAGCGGTCCAGCATCATGGCCACACCCGCCACTACGCCGCCGTGGGCGCGCACAATGTCAACGGTCTCCTGCACGCGCCCGCCCTTGGTGACGACGTCCTCGACGATGAGGATTTTTTCCTGCGGCGAAATCTTGAAGCCACGTCGCAACACCAGCCGGCCCTCCTCCTTCTCGACAAAGATGAATCGCGCGCCCAGTTGCCGCGCCACTTCCTGCCCGATGACCAACCCGCCCATCGCCGGCGCGACGATGGTGGCGACGCCAAGCGAGCCGACTTTTTGCGCCAGCGCCGCGCCGAACTTTTCCACGATGGGCATTTGCTGAAGCGCCAGCGCGCATTGAAAGAACTGCCGGCTGTGCAAGCCGCTGCGGAGGATGAAGTGGCCTTCCAGCAGCGCGCCGGTGTCGCGGAAAATTTGCAGGGCGTCGGAATCAGTCATGCCAGTGGTCGTATCTCAGCCAATCTCCCAGCCTTTGCGAACCGGCTCGCGGATCAAGCGGTCGGCTTCCGGCACATTGCGCGCCTTCAGATTGACGCTGTCCCAGTATATCTTCTTGCCGGCGCGCAAGGCCACGTTGCCCAGCAGCGCGATCTCCGTGAGCCGCGCGCCGTATTCAAAATTGGCGCTCGCGGCGGTGCCGCCTTTGCAGGCATCCAGCCAGTCGCGGTGATGACCCTTGGAGCGCGGGATGGTCTTGGCCGGGCGCGTGTAGGCGTCCATTTTTGCGTCGGGTAAAATTCTCGGCGCTCCGCCCCAACCGGCGCAGGAGATGACGCCCTTGTCGCCGATGAAGATGACGCCGTTGCCGCCGCCTTGCAATTGGTCGCCCTCGGCCAGTTCATCGGGCAACTCCGGGCGCAACCCGCCGTCGTACCACACCACCTTCACCGGCGGTTTGCCGCCACGCGCGCCGAACTTGTAGCGATAGATCGCGGCGTTGGAAGTGACCTCGGCGTCCACGCCGGACGCGCTGGCTTCGACGGTGAGCGGGTCTTTCAAATCCAGCGCCCACACGGCGGGATCGAGATTGTGGATGGACATGTCGGCAATCGCGCCGCCGCCAAACGCCCACCAGCCGCGCCAGTTGAACGGCGCGTAGTCCGGGTGATACGGCCGCTCCTCGCGGGGGCCGAGCCACAGATCCCAGTTGAAGCCCGCCGGCACCGGCGCGTTTTCCTTGGGGCGTCCGGTGCGGTTGACCCAGCGACCGGCGTCACTCCAGGCGTGGACTTCGCGCACACTGCCGATGGCGCCGTCCCAAATCCATTCGCACGTCGCGCGGATGCCTTCGCCGGAGTGGCCCTGGTTGCCCATCTGCGTGGCGACGCCCGTCTCCTTCGCCACGCGCGCGACCTGCCGCGCCTCCCAGACGTTGTGCGTGAGCGGCTTCTCGCAATAGACGTGTTTGCCCTGCTTCATCGCGGTGATGGAAACGAAGGCGTGCAAGTGGTCCGGCGTGGCGCAGAGAATCGCGTCAATGGACTTCTCCTTTTCCAGCATCACGCGGAAGTCCTCATACTCGGCGCAGCGATAGTTGGGGATCTTTTCGGAGTGATGTTTTTCGACGGCAGCCTTGAGCGGCTTCCGGCCCGCTTCGCCCTTGTAGTAAAACTTGCTGTAATCCGCCTGCTCGCGCGGGTCGCAGACGGCGACGATCTGCGCGTCGGCTTCCTTGAACAGCGCGGCCATGTTGGTGCGGCCCTGTCCGCCGCAGCCGATGATGGCGATGTTCACCTTCTCGCTCGGCGGTACAAACTTCGGTCCGCCCAAAACGTGGCGGGGGATGATGGTGAACCCGACTGCGGCCGTGGCAGTCGCGCCGAGGAATTTACGGCGGGTCATCTGGGTGGCGGGGGATTGAGTCTTCATATCGGTTACGTGAGTCGGGCGTGAGCCTGGTTCAAGGTGGACAGAGTTCATTGCATTCGATCCGTATAACTGGATGCGAAATTCTCGGCAGACACCGGACGGAACGCCAGCACGAAATGGACGGTGGCGCCAAAGCATTCGGTTGGCACCCGGCGGTTTTTGTGGCTTATTGGCGCGTCGAAAACTGATGCCAACAAACGATCAACAAACACTCGCCACGCCGCGCGCTCAAGGCGAGGCGGACGCGCCACCGGGGGAATTTGCCGGCCCGGCCTTCTGCACAACCCACTGGAGTGTGGTGTTGCAGGCGGGCGGGCGCGGGGCCAACGCCGGTCAGGCGCTGGAATGGTTGTGCCGCGCTTACTGGGTGCCGCTCTTTGCTTTCGTGCGGCGGCAGGGGCACGACCTACACGCGGCGCAGGACCTGACCCAGGCGTTCTTCGCGCGGCTCTTAAGCGACGATGCGCTGGCCCGCGTCCACCCGGACAAGGGGCGGTTTCGCTCGTTCCTGCTCGCGTCGCTCAAACACTTCCTCGCCAACGAATGGGACCGCGCGCAGTGCGCCAAGCGCGGTGGTGGTTGCCAGATTTTTTCACTGGAGGAAGCGACCGAGGATGAACGCAAACGCTTCGAGCCGGTGGACCGCGCCTCGCCGGATCGGATTTTCGAGCGGCGCTGGGCGGAGACGGTGCTGGCGCGCGTGAACGCCCGTTTGCGCGCCGAATACGAGGTGGTCGGGCAGGGCGCGCGTTTCGACGCGTTAAAGATTTATCTGCTGGCCGACTACGACCCGGTGTCCTACGCCGACACGGCGGCGCAACTCGGCCTGACGGAGAGCGCCGTGAAGTCCGCCATCTACAAGCTGCGCCAGCGTTACGGCGACATGTTCCGCGCCGAGATCGCCCAGACGGTGAGCGCACCGGAGGAAGTCGAGGAAGAGATTCGCTGGCTGCTGCGGGCGTTGTCCGAGTAACCGGGCCGGCACAGGCGGCCGGCGAAAACTTTTGGCCCGGTTTCCTTCTGTAACCAGTGTCCGGCGAACGCGAAGTCGCCAATCAGTCGAGCCATGATTCAAACCCAGGCCCAGTGCCCCAAATGCGGCGAACCGGTGTCCGTCTCGGCGTCCGACGGGCTTTGCCCCAAATGCCTCGTGCTCGGCGTGCTTGGGCGCAAGATGCTCGCCTCGCCGGACGACAGCGCGGCATCCGGCCGCGCGGCGCAACTGCCCCGGCGCTTCGGCGACTACGAACTGCTCTCCGAAATCGCACGCGGCGGCATGGGCGTGATTTACCGGGCGCGTCACCGGCGGCTCCAGCGCATCGTCGCACTCAAGATGATCCGCGCCGCGCACCTGGCCGGCCCGGCGGAAGTGCGGCGCTTCCTGCTCGAAGCCGAGGCCGCCGCCCGCCTCGATCATCCGAACATCGTCCCCATCTACGAAGTGGGCGAATGCGACGCGCAGCACTACTTCACGATGAAACTCGTCGAGGGCGGCAGCCTCGCGGAACAGATGTCGAATGAAAGCGCGCATGATTCCGCAGCGGCATCCGCCACTCGTCATTCGGCACGCGTGCTGGCAAAGCTCGCCCGCGCCGTCCACTACGCCCATCAACGCGGCGTGCTGCACCGGGACCTCAAGCCGGCGAACATCCTCCTCGACGCCAATGGCGAACCGCTGGTGACCGATTTCGGCCTGGCCAAACTCGTGCACGGCGACAGCGGCCTGACCCTCGACGGTGCGGTGCTCGGCACGCCGGCTTACATGGCGCCGGAATCCGCGGACGGTTCCACCCAATACACCACCGCCGGCGACGTGTACAGCCTGGGCGCGATTTTTTACCAGATGCTCGCGGGCCGGCCGCCCTTCGCGGCGGAGAATCTGACCGCGTTGCTGCGGAAGATCTCCGACGAAGAACCGGTGCCACCGTCGGAGTGCGAGTCGAACCACCAGATCACACTTCGCACTTCTCCACTCTCACCTGACCTTGAAACCATCTGCCTCAAATGCCTGGAGAAAAATCCCGCGCGCCGTTATCCCGACGCCGCCGCGCTGGCCGACGATCTCGAACGCTGGCTCCGCCACGAACCAATCCTCGCGCGCCAAAGCAGCGCGTGGGAAAAAACCGCGAAGTGGATTCGCCGCAAACCCGCCCTGGCGACCCTCCTCGCCGTTTGCGTCGTGGGCGCGGCGTCCTTCACGTTTGTAATACTGACCAATGAGAAGCGCCTCAGCCACGAGCGCAACAACGCCTTCGTACAGGAACGCCTGGCCCGCCGCGCCGCACAACTCGCCGTCGCCGAGGCCCGCCGCGCGTCCACGAACGAGTTCGCCACGCGCCTCAATCTCTACGTCTCCGACGTGTTCCTCGCCCAGCGCGCCCTCGACGATGGCAACTTCGGCCTGGCCCGGCGCGCGTTGGAGTCTCACGTTCCGTCAGCCGGCCAGACGGGCCAGCGCGGTTTCGAGTGGCATTACTTCTGGCGTCGCAGCCAGGGCGAACAGGTGCAAACGCTCCTCGCCCACACGCAGTCCGTGACCTGTCTGGCCTTCAGCCGCGACGGGCAAACGCTCGTCAGCGGCGGTCACGACGGCGTGGTGCGGTTTTGGAACCGGACCAACGGCTCCGGCTTCACAGCCGGTCTCACGCTGCCCCCGACCCGCGTGATGACGCGCACCGAGGAAGACGCAATGATGGCTGGCATCGTGGCCGCCTCGCCGGAATTGCTGGCGCTGCTGGCGACCGGCAGCGACAGGCCCAGCGGCATTGCCCTGCGCTCGCGTCCGGGCAATCTGCGCGAGTTGAGCGCGCTGGCGCTGTCAGCGGATGGCCGCTGGCTGGCCACGGGCAGTGTCGGCAGCTATGTGCGCGTATGGAACCTGACGACGTTGGCGGTGGAATTCGTCGTGCCGCTGGCAACTGTGAAGGAGGTGGCCTTCACGCCCGACAGCCAGCGCCTGATCGTGGGTGAGAGCGGGCCGTCCGAGAACCGCGGGCCTGGCCTCGTGGCGATCTTCGACCTCGCGTCCCATTCCAGAACCCGGACGCTGACTGACACGACCGGAAATTTCACGCTCGCTCCTGACGGAAAAATCCTGGCGGTGAGTTCGTTTCAATCGGGGGTGCTCTTTCTGGATCTCGCGGACGGCCAGACCGTGCGCGAGTTGCCAACCGCCGACCAGGTGCAGTCGCTGGCGTTCTCACCCGACGGACAGACGCTGGCCGGCTTGACCCGGCAACACCGCGAAGTGCGCCTGTGGGACACCGCCACCCTGGCCTCGCGTGGACAGTTCAGCACCGATCCGGGTCGGATCATCGCCATGTATTTCTCGCCGGACAGCGGCACGCTGGCCACCGCCGGGGCGGACCACGCCGTGCGCCTGTGGGACGCGGCCACGCAGCGCGAACGCGGACGCCGCTCCGGTCACGGCGACGAAGTGCTGGCCCTCGCCTGCTCGCCGACGGGCGACGTGATTGCGTCCGCCGGCAAGGATCTCAGCGTGCGCCTGTGGCGGATGGAGGCAGAGCGCGCCGGGGAAGCCTGGCCCGCCTCCTGGGAACCGGCCTTTGCAACCGACGATGGACAACACGTTGCCCACCGGATCGAAAAGGACCGCGCCGGCTGGTGGCGCGTGGCGGACGGACGGCGCGTCGAATTGCCGGCGGATGCGCCGCGCGAAGTTCTCGGCCTCGACCCCGTGAAACAAACGCTCACGACGTTGCGCCGCGAGGCAACGAACACCTGGATTGAATTTTGGAACACCGACGGCCAACTGGAAGGCCCGCCAGTGGAATTGCAGGGCGTTGCCGGGAACACACGACCTTCCGCCACGGCGGGCGCGGCGAAGTTATGCGCGCTGGCGGGAGCGCGCGCCGGAGTTGCCCTCCACGATCTGCGCACAGGCGGGAAACTCCTCGAACTGGACTGGGGACGCACGCACCTCAACCGCCTGTTGTTCTCGCCGGATGGCCAGCGCCTCGCCGGTTTCAACTGGCCAAACCGTGTGCGCGTCTGGGAAACCACCACGGGCCGGGTGTTGAGCGAATGGCGGTCACCGGACGGAAAGATCCAGGCAATGGCTTTCTCGCCCGACGGCCAGCTCCTGGCGACCGGCGGCGACGACAATCGCATCAGCCTCTGGAACACCGGCTCCGGCGCCCGCGTCACGGTCTTGCGCGGGCACAAGGCGGAAATCAAGGCGCTGGCCTTCACGCCGGACGGACGCACCCTGGCGTCATCAAGCACGGACCTGACGGTGAAGTTGTGGCACACACCGACCTGGCGCGAACTGGGCACCGTGCGCCGCGACGGACTGTTCACGTTTCTCGAATTCGCCGGGGATGGACGGACGCTGTTCGCGGGCGAGTATCGCAAGGCGATGCGGGTATTGCGCTCGCGGGAGGAAGGCGTGACTGGAAACACGGCGGACGCGCGCTGAAACCGCGCCGCGCCGATCAGGCGTCGCCGTAGGGCCGCAACGCTTCGCGCAACGACGCCGGCACCGGCGTGGGCGAGAGCCGCTCGCCCTCGCGCCGCAGGCAGGCCACCTGTTGCTCGCCGCGCGCGATCAGTTCCTCGCCGGTGCCCGCGCGCCGCCAGTATTCGTAAAGCATCGTGATGCGGTTCTGCGCCACTTCGCCCAGCCTCATGCGGATGATCACCTCGTCGAACGCGCACAGTTCCGCGTAGTATTCACAGGACACGCGCACCGTCGCCAGTGCCAGGCCGCGCGCCAGGTCCGCCAGCACGTCCGGCGCGTGGTCGCGCAAAAACATCTCGCGCACGCGCCCCTGCCACTTCACATGGTTCACGTAATAGACGTTCCCGACGAGGTTGGTTTCCTCGAAGCCCACGATGTGACGGTATTCGTATGCACGTTTCATACGCGGGGAAGGGTTGCAGGAGTTACAAGGGTTACAAGAGTTACGTCGTTACCAGCCGACGCGCCCGTCGCGCGCCATCCAACCTGGTAATGCTGAACTCATCTGGCCAGCACGCCGACCGCCAGCCGGTTCGCCGCGTCCCCAACGGATGCGACGCAAGTGGCGATGGTCAAGGTGCCCGACGTGAACAGCACCCAGCCGTCGCGCTTCGCGTTCGCGAACACCAGCGGCGCGTCCACCAGCGCGCCGGCTTTCTTCAAACATTCACCCGCCGACCAGACGCGCGTGGCCGCTGCGTCGAAATCCTCCGCCGCCTCGCGCGCAATCGTTTCCGCGAGCCGGCATCGTTCCGCACCGAGCAAGTCCCGCCACGCTTCCACCGTTCGCACCGTCACCGTTTCCAAATCGCACCCCAGTGGTCCCGTTCCCGCCACCGCCAGGGTCAACCCGCCGGCGTGCGCGGCGGACACGGCGCGTTCGTCGTCCGCCTCCGGCTTGCCATCCGGCCGGCGGCGAATGATGGCAGCGGTGCCGAGCGCGCGTTGAATGGCTGCGTCGGTGCGCGCCGGTCGTGGCGTCCCGCCATGGTTTTCCAGCACGAGCGACACGCGCGCCCCCGGCAGCAACTCCTCGACGCGCCGTTCCAGATAGGAACCGAGCAGCGTCTCCGGCCACGGCGCGCGGCGCGGCAGTTCTTCCACCTTGCGCAGTGAAAGCCCTTCCCACTGCTCGAGCACCGTGCCGTCCTCGCCGAGCAACTTCAAGTCATAGACAAACGTGTCGCCGTCGCGAAACCGCTCGCGCGCGTGCAACAACAACAGCGGCGTGCGCGTCTGCACCCGCTCGCTGCGGAACAGGCACGGCACTTTTCCAATCGTGATGCGCTCCACGCCCACCGGCAGCAGTCGCGCGTGCGGGATGCAGGCTTGAATCGCATGAATCGCCGCGTCCCGCGCGCCCGCGTCGCCCAGCACGCGGTCCTGCGGGAGGTAGCGCCCGAACCACACGGCGTCCGCGTCCGCCTCGATTTGCACGAGACACTCCCGGCCCCGGAGCAGGCGGTAATTCTTCACCCGCTGAAACCGCCCGGTGTGGAACAACAGGTCGCGATAGAGATCGTTCGCCGTGTCCAGCGGCAATGGCTGCGCCTTCAAATCGGGAAGCTCGGATTTCTCGTCGGCCTTCTCGGCTCCTTCCTGCGCGACGCTGTTGACGAACGCGGCCAGCGCGTCCTCGGTCGCAAACCGCGCCTTCAATCGGAAGTGGTCCACTTGGAAACCGGATTCCTCGCTGCGCAACGCCACTTCGACCACGCCGGGCTGGCGCATCAGCGCCGCGACGCGAAGCGTCACTTTCCCGTGGCGCGGCACCACCACGGGCCGGCTCAATTGCACGCCCTCAAAATCCGGCGGCACCGTCGTGCCCGCCAGCGCCATCGCCACCTGCGCCATCGCCTCCAGGCCCATCACCGCCGGGAAAAGCCGTTCGCCATGGTAAACGTGGTCTTCCAGATACGGATCGCTCTCGGAGGAAAGCTCCGCGTCCGCGATCAACTCCACGCCGGGATAAAACACTCGCGGACGTTCGAGGAAACGCAGCAGCGGCAGTTCCGGCCGCTCCAGCTTGAGCGTCGGCAAATCGCCGAAGCGGCCCGTGATTACCACGGATGCGCCGGGCGGCGGTTGCGCGAGCAGACGCTCCAAAATCTCGACGCCCGCCTCCGGCGTGATGGGCGTGATGCCCTGTTGCAGCAGCGATTCGATGCGCCCCAGCCGCTGCCCCATGCCGACGCCCGACCACACCGACCACTCCAGCGCGAGACAGCGGCAGTGCGGGTGCGCCGCCTGAAATTGCTCCGTCAGATTCGTGAGCCACTCGTTGGCCACGGCGTAATCCGCCTCGCCCTGCAACCCCCCGCGCGCGATGATCGAACCGAAGGTGATGAACAGCCGCAACTGCTCCGCCGGCACCGCCGCCAGCGCGTTGCGCGCGCCCTGAATCTTCGGCGCGAGCGTGCGGCGGAACGCGGCGTCATCCAGCGCGCTCACCAACTGCGGCACGTTCGCGCCCGCACCGTGCAAAAGCGCGGTGACTTTGCCCAGTTCGCGCTCCGCCGCGCTCACGGCTTCCTTCACTGCCGCGGCGTCCGTCACGTCCGCCGCGTAGTAACGGCACCGGACGCCGGCGGCGGAAATTCTTTCCAGATTGGCCGCGAGTTCCGCGTCCGCCGCCGGTTGCGAACGTCCGAGCAACACGAGCCGCGCGCCAGTCTTGCGGCCGAGGGCCAGCGCGCACTCGGCGGCAATGCCTTTGCCGCCGCCCGTCACCAGCAACACATCGTCCGGGCCGAGCGGCAACGCGCCGGACTGTTCCCGCAGCGGCAACAAGTTCAAGCGCGGTTCGCGCCGCGTGCCGTTCGCGTCGTAGCGCGCCTCGGCGTAACCCTCCGCCGCCAGCGCCTCGTCGAGCACCCATTGCGCGGCGTGAGGATGATCCACAGGCACGTCCACCACGCACGTCGTGATCTCCGGCGTCTCCAGATGCAACGACCGCGCGAACCCGCCCGCGCCCCAGTCGTGTTGAACGAGGACGAAGCGCGGCTTGTTTTTTCGCGCGAGCACCGCGCGTGCGGCCTTGAGCAAAAGGTGAACGCAGATTTCCTCGGACACGGCGCGCGCATCGCCCAGGTCGGCGGGTAGACAAACCACCACGCCGCCGCCCCCGGCATCGGCAAACGCCGCGCGCAACCGCGCGGCCAGCGGATGGTGCGGCGGCGCGAAAATTTCCCAGGAACCCGTTGATGTGTCCCGTTGCAACGGCACCAGCGACGTGGCTGGCGAAAGCGCGTCTTCCGTTTGTAGTGAACCGCGAGCCAGCGACCGCTCCACCCAGTCCACCGTGAACGCGCGCACCCAGGAATCCACGCCGGCGGGAACGCGCTTCTTCTCGTCCGCCGCCGGGACACCGCCGGTGCGCGCCAGTTCATCCAGCGCCTGCGCCACCCTGCCCACGGTGGCATTGGCGAATTCGTTCAGCGCCACCAGCGGCGGCAAGCCCAACCGCCGCGCCGCCTCGGCGACCAACTGGCCGACCGTGATGGAATTCAAATGCAAATCGCTCAGGAGCCGGCTGTCGTCCTTCACGGCGGCGGCGGGCAATTCGGCGCGCTCGGCGACGAGTTGCCGCACCAGTTCCAGCGGCGTGGCTGCGGAGTGAGCGGGCGTTGAGGGTTGCGGCAGAACGGGAGACGGCAACGTGCGTGGCTCGGTCTTTTTGGAGTCCTCAGCGGCGGGCAAGGGCGCCAGTTCGCAAGGGTTGATGAAAAACTTCGGCTGCCAGTTCAAGTTGAACGCCCGGGTGAAGCGACCCTCGAACAGCGCCGCATGTTTGATCGGCGCGCCCAGCGCGAACGCCGCGCCGGCAGCGCGCAACAATCCCTTCATGGACGGCCCGCCCGCGTCCAGCGCCACGACCGGCGTGGTCACAGTATCGCCAACGAGTCCGGCCAGAACGTGTCCCGGCCCGACTTCGATGAACAGGTCCGCCGCTTTGGCCGCAGCGGCGACAGCGGCGGTGAATCGCACTGGCGAAGTCACCTGCCGGCAAAGCAGCGCGGGCAGATCTTCATCAGCGGTGAGCGGCGCGCCAGTGACCGTGGAGAGAACGTCACGGCACAGCGGAGCGAATTTCTCGCGCGTCAACTCACGGGCCAGCGCCGGTGCAGAGGCCGCGACGAGCGGCGTGTGAAAGGCGTGTGAAACCGGCAGGTTCACCGTCCGCAATCCTTTCGCATGGGCGCGCGCGGTGACGGCGCGAACGGCGTGCGCCTCGCCGGAAACAACCGTCTGGCGCGGCGAGTTGAAGCCAACGATGGCAACCGGGTCGCCGTCGAGCAGCGGTTCAACTTCCTGCCACGGCGCGACGATGGCGGCCATCGCACCCGTCGGGCCGCCCAGTTCCGACATCGCGCGGCCACGCGCTTTGGCGACGCGCAGCAATGCTTCTTCATCCATCGCGCCCGCCCAGTGCAGCGCGGTGATTTCGCCCAGGCTGTGGCCAACGGCGACCGCGGCACTCAGGCCGAGCATCTCCATCGCGCGCAATCCGGCAAGCGACGCGGTCGCAATCGCGGGTTGCGCCACTTCGGTGGGAACGCCGTCGCCTTCCTTCGGCAAACCGGCCCGGCTGTAAAGCTCGCGGGCAAATGCGAAGCGGCGCGGATAAACACCGCCATCAAGATGCGCGGGCGAACCCTGGCCGGGAAACAGAAAACCGATGCGCGGCTCCGCCGTTCCGTTGCCGAGGAAAATGCCCGCGCGCGGATCGAGCCGCACGCCCGCGCCGTCCGCGAGCCATGCCAGCACAGTTTCCAACCGCGCGACCAGTTCCGCCGGGGATGACGCGAGCAACGCCGCACGCACGGCGGCGGGCTGAAGCGTTCGCTCCAACTCCGCCGCCAGATCCGTGAGTTCCGAACGGGAGAGTTGCGCGGAGAAAGTCAACAGATGCGCCACTTGATCGCGCAGGCCCGACGCGTCCGCAGCTCCCAGCAGGAACAACTCGGCGTCCTGCGCCGTGTGCGCCATCGCGGATTCACGCGACGTGAACCGGTGGCGGCGCTCGCTGGCCGCACCTTCCAGGGCGATGTGTGCGTTGATGCCGCCAAAGCCCATCGCGCTGACGCTGGCGCGAAGCGGACGGTTCGCGGGCCACGGCTCCGCCTCGGAAAGCACTCGCAACGCGGGCGAGGGGCCGGTGAGTTCGTGGTGCGGCTTTTCACAGCCGGTCGTGGGCGGGATCGTCTGCGTGTGCAGGGCGAGCGTGGCTTTGATGAAGCCGGCGATGCCCGCCGCAGCCTTCGTGTGGCCGATGTTCGCCTTGATCGAACCGATGGCCGCCGGCGGCGCGGCGGCATTGCTCTCGCGCCGGGCACGGGAGATGACTTGCAGTTCGGTCGCATCGCCGACATTCGTGCCGGTGCCGTGGCCCTCAAAGTATTCGACCGTGTCCACGCCGTATCCGGCGCGGCGGTAAGTGCGGCGCAACGCCTGAATCTGCCCGTCCGCTTCGGGCCGGGTGATGCCGCCCGCGCCATCGGACGAAATGCCCCAGCCGCGAACGACGCCGTAAACGCGGCGGCCCTGCGCCACGGCGTCCTCGTGGCGCATCAGCACGACGAAGCCGCAACCCTCGCCCGGCCAGAAACCGGCAGAGCGCGCGTCGTAAATCCGCATCATCTCGGGGGCGAGCGCCCCGGTCTTGGCGAAGCCGACCAGTTCGAAAGGGTCGAGACTCAAATCCACGCCGCCGGCCAGGGCCAGATCCAGATCGCCTGTCACCAGGGAGGAGCACGCGTTGGCGACGGCGAGCAGCGACGCGGAGCACGCGCCGTCCACGGTGTAACCACCGCCTTTGAGATCGAATTGATTGCAGATGCGGCCGGCGATGGTGTTCGAGAGGCCACCGGCCAGGGTTTCCTCGCCCACGGGCGGAAAGGGGGCTTTGTATTGCGCTTCGAGTGGTTCGAGAAATTCCCGCCGGCGCTCGGCCGACCAGTCCTGTTCCGCCAGCGCGGCGTCGAGCACGCGGCGCACGTAGGGCCAGCGCAGGCGCATCACGTTGGCGCGGGAAAATTCACCGGTGAGGGTGTTGCCGAGAATGACCCCGGTGGTTTCGCGCGAAAGGCCCTCGCCGTTCTTGAATCCGGCGTCGTCCAAGGCGCGCGAAGCCACGTCCAGCGCGAGCCAGTGCGCCAGATCCGCCGAGCGAAAGGTGCTGCCCACGACGCGAAAGGCGACGCGGTCGAACTCGTAGCCCTCGATCACCGCCGCCTCGGCGACGTACGTGCGGTCGGGCGCGTGCGGGTCGTCGGAGAGATAATCTTCGGAACGCAGCCGCTGCGAAGGCAGCCGGCGAAAGGCGCGGCGCTGGGCGAGGACATTGTCCCATAGCTCCATCGGCGTGCGGGCATCGGGATACACGCACGACATGCCGACGATGGCGATGGAGTGGTTCATGCGATCTTCCGTCCGGCGGCGATTGTCGTGTTTCGATGCTTCGTCATTCGTGCGTTCGTCGTTCGTGCTTCGCCCTTCTACTTATCGGCTGGTACGGTTGATCACCGGCCTAACGCCAAAGGGAACAGTTGCAGAATACCATAGACCATCGCCCGCGAAAAGCTGAAGTGTGGTCGCGCTCATTTGCGCAACTCCCTCGCTTTCGCGAAGCGCTCCTGGATGCGCCGGCGCCAAATCTCATACGCCGGCTCGGATTGGTTGGTGGGAAGGTTTTCCAAGGTCGCGTCGGTCAGATGCGCCGCTTCCATCACGGACAGGCCGCAGAGAATTTCCGACGCCCGCTCCGTGTAAGCCGTGGGATTACCCGCTCGCAACCGCGCCTTGGCCGCGAACGCCGCGCCCTGCGAAAGCTGGGGTTGAAACGGTCCGGCCGCCGTGAGCAAGGCCCGCAGACCCGCTTCGTCCGCCTCGCCGGCGTAAACCGCAGCCAAGCCCACCCCGCTCCACAAATCCGCACGGCGCTCCTGGGGAAACCCGCCAATAGTGTCGGGAATGCGTCCCACATCCGTCCCGTCAATAAACCACAGGCACCGGCCCAAGCCTTGATCAAAAGCCCGCCGGGCATAGCCGGTCACACGCCTGGGTGGCGACTGGCCGCCAAGGTAACGCTGCCAGTGAAAAAAACCCTCGTGAAACCCATAGCCGTCCACCGCCAGCCAGCGAAGCAACGGATCGAGCCGCGCGATAAACCGATTCACATTGCCCGGCACGCGCGCCAGCACCCAGCCCACACCGACATGGACCATATAGGCATGCGCCTGACCGGCCCCGCTGAGGAACGCCGGCACGCGGCGGCGGTTCCACGGCGTGAGGTGATCCAGCAGCCCAAGCCCCATGGCGGCTCCTTCGTAGGCGAAGCCTCGCCACTCATGGTCAAATTCTTCCAAGCGAGGGATCAGCTTCTCCAGTTCACCGTGTTCGAGGGCTGCGTGGTAGCCGCCAACAAAAGCATGGCCGACTTTTTCCAACCGTTGCCGCGCTGAAGGCGAACCGCCCCGGAAGCCACGACGTTCGAATGTCGTTTCCTCGCTGGAAATGCCAAAGACGAACTTACGAAGCGATCCGAACACAGCACTCACTTCTGCCTCTCAATTCACAGGATGTTGTGGTGCAGGGCATGACCGGAAGGCCTTGGAAGGAAAAGGGCCGCTCACCGCCGGCTCGTGTGCTGACACGAACCGGGCAATGAGCGGCCCCGAATCCATAGCCTGACGCCGCCCGTTTAGCTACGGCAGCGGCGGCGGCTCGGGGCAGCCACTACACAGGCGGTAGAAGCCCATGCCGCGCGAGATGTCAACCTTGACACAGATCCGGCCATTCACCGTCACCTGCGGCAGGTTCGCGGGACGCCAGGAAATGGGATCGTTCAGGCTGCGCGTACACCAGAGTTTGCAATCAGTGCCTTCGCGCCAGCAGATGAGAGCCACCGGGCCGGTCGCTTCCTGCACGATGCTGATTTCCACATCCGGGCATCGATCCACCGGACGGAGCGCCATCGTCCCCGGCAGGCTGGTGCTGGGCTGCCATGTTCCGCCACCGTCCAAGCTCACTTCCGTGAAGATGTCGAAGAAGCTGCTGATGTAATCCCAGATGCTGCCATCCGGGCTATTAACCCTGCGGATGCTCGTGCGGCCCAATGAAGCTTTCGACGGGCTTTCGCGCACCATCACGTTGGGAGGCAGGTTGCCGCCGGTGATGTTCAACTGGAGCATCTCGGTGTCAAAGAAGCGCGTGGCTCCCTCGTCCTGAGAACTTTCCACCCGGACAGTCACCATCGCGTCTGCCTTGATGCTATGCATTACCGTGCTGCCAGGCAGCGTGACTTTGAATTCGACCTGCGAGCCGAAGGAATGCTGCTGCGAGCCCCCCGGCGGTGGTGGCGGCAAGGATTCTGTGAAGAAGCTGTGGCTCGGATCCGTGAGGATGATGCCCTGCGCGTAGGCCGCATGGAAGTCCTCCGGACTCACATACTCACCGTTGCGCGGCGGCAGGTTGGGCGACGGGAACGGATTCTCCGGTGCCTGGCAGATCAGTTCCATGCGCCCAGGACCGCTCGACGCCGACATCCACGTCTGGCCACCGTCGAGGCTCACTTCCGTGAAGATGTCGAAGAAGCTGGCGACAGACCATAACCCGTCAAATGGCAGACTGCCGGGTGCAAAGAAAGTGACTCCGCGCGACGGTTCCGTCGGGCTTTCGCGGATCATCACCGTCGTCGTGCCCACCGGGATGGTGGCGTTCAACGCCAGCATTTCGGTATCATACAGCCCGCTGTCAGGCGAGCCGATGGCTTCCACTGCCACTGTCACCGCCGCAGCAGCACGGACGGGCTGGAACGTCTGACCGCCGTCCCGCGAGAGCATCATGTCCACCTTTGAATCGAACTGATGTGTCTGGCTGCCACCGGCTGGCGGCGGCAACTGCGACTGCGTGAAGAAACTGTGCCGCACATCTTTGATGACGATGCCTTGCGCGGCCAGAATGTGGAATTCTCGGGGTGAGATGTACCGATCATTCGGCGGCGGCAGCAGCCGTGTGGACGCCGTGATGGGTGGCACCAACGCGACGTCGCTGCGCAGTTCGACATGCGCCGCCTGTTGGGCGGGTGACCAGTTCTGGCCACCATCCAGGCTGATCTCGGTGAAGATGTCGAAGAAGCTATCAACCATGTAGCCGTTATTCACCGGCCGGAGGTTTGTGCGCCCCAAGGATGCCCGTGTGGGGCTTTCGCGAAGCATTACACCTGCTGGGAGCGTTCCACCGTGGACGTCCAATTGCAGCATCTCAGTATCATAGATGCTTCGCGACCCGACGACACCACCCGGAGTGACAAGCACCATGACATCCGCCTGGGCGACGGCCTTTTGGAAGGTCACACCGCCGTCAATCGAATGCTCCAGTTCCACAACCGATCCAAACGTGTGGATCTGCGGCAGACCCAGCGGCGGCGGTGGCGGCTGGCTCTCGGTGAAGCGACGATGCTTGATGTCACGGATGATGATGCCGTTCGCATAGAGCTGATGATACAGCCCTGGGCTGATATACACGCCCGTCGGCGGCGGCAGCACATTGCCCGGGAAGAAGATTTCCTTGGGCCGACGCACCATCACGTTGAATGTGCAGGAGGCGCTCTGGCCGCACGCGTCATTCGCCGTGCAGGTCACCGTGGTTATCCCCAACGGGAACGTGCTGCCACTCGGCGGATTGCACGAGACCGTCACTGGCGCGCATCCACCGCTGACCGTCGGCGCGGGATAATTGACCACCGCACCCGCCGCTGCGGTCGCACCCACGGTCCTGTCTGGAGGGCACGCAATCGCCAGCGGCGGTGTCGGCCTTACGGCTACCATTCGGATCGTGCCCGTTGTCGAACCGGACATACCTGCTAACGCCCCGCCCGGACGTCCCACGAAGTCTATCCGGTAGGTGATGTCAAAGAAGCTGTCCACCGCCCAGTTGCCCCCGGGCAACCGCGTCAGCGTCGTATGACCGGGACTCGGCAACCCGAAATCCGTCCCGCCTACGATCCTCAACAGGTCAAAGTCCGGATCGCCCGTGATCTGGCCAAACAGACGGAACATGTCCGTATCGAAGCTCTGCACCGGTTGCCCCGGAGTCCGAGGCCCGATGTGCGTCTCGCAGCCAACCTGCATGCTGATCATCCGATGCAGTCCCGCCAGTGCTCCCGTGCCGTCCAGTTTTAGTTCCAATGTCGAGCCGAAGCATTCCTTCTCGCCGCCCAAGGTGCCGCCTGGTTGGGTGCAATTCACACCAGGAGGGAAGCTGCAGACTCCGCCGCCTTGCTCATGGCAGATGAAGTCCTTGTGAATCGCCGCAAACTCAATCGTCGTGCCCGCCGGCAGCCCGTCAATGATCCTATGCACCTCGTCCGGACTCAGATACTGGCAGCCCGGCGGCGGCAACGTCACGGTTCCCGAACCATTGTCCGGTTCTTCGCACGGATCGCCCGGAAGCGGCCGTACCGTGATGTTAAACGAGCAGGAGGCGCTCTGGCCGCACGCGTCGTTCGCCGTGCAGGTCACGGTCGTCGTACCCACGGGGAACGTGCTGCCACTGGCCGGATTGCACACCACCGTCACCGGGGCGCAGCCACCGCTGACTGTCGGCGCGGGATAATTGACCACCGCACCCGCCGCTCCAGTCGCACTCACGGTCCTGGCCGGAGGACAGGCAATCGCCAGCGGCGGCGGAGGCCGATGCAACACCATCGTGACCGGCCCCGTCGTCGCCGGCGACCAGTTTGCGCCGCCGTCCAAGCTGACTTCCGTGAAGATGTCGAAGAAGCTGCTGATGTAATCCCAGATTCCTGTCGCCGGGTCATTGACCATTCGGATGCTCGTCCGGCCCAGCGAC